>JBCCCO010000065.1:0-16587 GCA_039033475.1 Pseudomonadota bacterium
CTCCACTGTCCTTGGTCACAAATGATTTTCAGCGTTCTGCTCAAGAGATTGCACAGCTTTACAAACAGCGTTGGAACATCGAGCTGTTCTTTAAAAACATCAAGCAAAATTTAAAAATCAAAACTTTTTGGGGCCGGTCCGAGAATGCGGTTAAAATCCAGATATATGTGGCGCTGATTGCGTTTTTACTCCTGAAATTGTTCAAGGAAACATATGCCAAGGCCTCTAAAATCAGCGTGAAACTTCTCCTGTCGCGCCTAAAAGTTGCTCTGTTGGCACCATTTAATCTGACCAATAAGACCAAACCACCCCCAAAACCACCACAATATCAATACACTAAACCACAAATGGAATTGAAATGGATATAAAAAATGGTGAAATAATGATCCCGGACAGTAGTGCGCGAAAGCGAGAATCTCTTAAGTATCAATATGTTGCACGTTCCAGAGATCCCGGATCACGCGCTTTACAAGCGCTTGTCCGGGATGACGGAGATATTTATTGTAGATTTTTAGAAAACACATAAATCGTAAAATATCATTCTAAATTGGATTATCCATCGTCCTGATTTTAGAAAACTTGACCTCGCACCCTAAAAATCATAAGACATCTGCATCAACAATCATCTTACCTGCATTGTCGGCAGAGAGTGAGAGAAGGAGCACGCGATGTCACACATTTCCCTAACATTTCCTGATGGTTCAATTCGCGAATATCAAAACGGTATTACAGGCGCAGAGCTTGCAGGATCCATTTCCAAATCGCTATTGAAAAAATCTGTTGCATACAGTTTGGATAACCAACTGTATGATTTGAGCGACCCAATTGAAGCAGACGCCTCGATTAAAATTATCACACGAACGGACCCAGAAGCTCTAGAGCTTATTCGTCATGATTGCGCACACGTGATGGCAGAGGCGGCGCAAGAGCTGTATCCAGATACGCAAGTGACCATAGGGCCAGTTATTGACAATGGTTTCTTCTATGATTTTGCCAGAGATGAATCCTTTAGGCCAGAAGATCTGGAAAAAATCGAACAAAAAATGCATGAAATCATCAAACGCAATGCTCCTTTTAACAAAGAGGTTTGGAGCAGAGATGAGGCGATTTCATATTTTAAAGACAAAGGTGAAGAATATAAAGTCGAGCTGATTGATGCGATACCAGAGAATGAAGACGTAAAAATTTACCGTCAAGGGGATTGGATGGATCTATGCCGTGGGCCGCATATGACCTCAACCGGACAGATCGGCACGGCATTTAAGTTACAAAAGATTGCAGGGGCCTATTGGCGCGGCGATTCCAACAACCCAATGCTGCAACGTATTTATGCCACCGCTTGGGCAACAGATAAAGACCTCAAAGCCTATCTCACCATGCTGGAAGAAGCGGAAAAACGTGATCACCGCCGTCTGGCTCGTGACATGGATTTGTTCCATTTTCAAGAAGAAGCGCCAGGCTCTGTGTTTTGGCATGACAAGGGATGGACTTTGTTCCAATCTTTGATTTCATATATGCGCCGCAGACAGCAAAATTGGGGATACCAGGAAGTCAATAGCCCGGATATGATGGAGCGCAGCCTGTGGGAGAAATCTGGCCACTGGGAAAAGTTTGGCGAGAACATGTTCACCACACAAACACCAGATGAACGTGTGTTTTGCTGCAAACCGATGAACTGCCCTGGCCATGTGCAGATTTTTAAAAATGGTCTAAAAAGCTATCGTGAATTGCCTCTCAAAATGGCTGAGTTCGGTAAGGTGCACCGTTACGAACCCTCTGGCGCTTTGCATGGCATAATGCGTGTACGACATTTCACTCAAGACGATGCTCATATTTTTTGCACCGATAACCAAATCACAGATGTATGCGTGGAACTCAACCAGCAAATGCTGCAAATTTACAGAGATTTTGGATTTAGCGATGTGATCATCAAGTTTTCTGATCGTCCAGAGAAACGGGTTGGCTCAGATGAAGTGTGGGACAAGTCGGAAAGCGCGCTAAAACACGCCGTAGAACAGGCCGGCATGGAATACACTTTTAATCCAGGTGAGGGGGCTTTTTATGGTCCAAAACTGGAATATGTGCTCAGAGATGCCATTGGTCGGGATTGGCAATGTGGTACTGTTCAAGTAGATCTCAATTTGCCCGAACGCCTTGGTGCCTTTTACATTGGTGAGGATGGTGAAAAGCATGTCCCGGTTATGATCCACCGTGCCATGTTTGGGTCACTTGAGCGCTTTACCGGTATTTTGATCGAACACCATGCGGGACGCTTCCCCCTATGGATTGCACCGCTACAGGTGGTTGTCTGCCCAATTGTGTCTGATGCAAATGATTATGCTTACAAAGTAAGAGAGGATTTGCAAAAATCAGGGCTGCGTGTCGAAGTCGATGACCGCAATGAGAAAATCAACTACAAAGTGCGTGAACATTCCGTAAAAAAAGTGCCTGTACTCTTTGTCGTTGGAATGCGTGAAGCCGAAGAAAACACTGTGTCTATTCGGCGGTTAGGCTCCAAAGATCAAACTGTGATGAATTTAAGTGAAGCCATTCAAGTTTTGGAAGAAGAATTGGTGCCACCTGACAAAGTGTAATTATCATCGTTTTTTATGACTTTAAGTTCACGTGTGAGAGTGTGTCTTATGCTTTATGGCTAATGCGAAAGAATTTTTTAAGTTCAGAGAATTGGCTAAGAATTACACCTGTGATCTTTAGCCAATTTCTCTACAATGTCACGATTTACGAAATTGACTAACTTTTAATATACCTTTAAAAGCTCAACTTCGAAAACAAGTGTTGCGCCAGGGGGGATGTTGCCTGTTCCCAATGTGCCATAACCTAAGCTTGATGGAATTGCAAACTCATATTTTGCACCTTCTTTCATGAGTTGAAGACCTTCCACCCAGCCGGGAATAACTTGTGTTACGCCAAATGTTGCTGGTTGGCCGCGGTCATAGGAGCTATCGAATTTGGTGCCATCGATTAATGTCCCTTTATAATGCACCATCACCTTGTTGTTTTTTTGTGGAGATTTTCCAGTGCCTGGTTTGAGAACGCGGTATTGCAGTCCTGTTTTTGTGACTTGAACACCTTCTTTCTTAGCATTTTCTGACAGATAAGTCAGGTTCGAATTAGCGTAAAGTCCGAGACTTGACATTAAAACGGTTGCTACCGAAACAAACGCAACTTTTACATATTTATTCCACATAATAATGATCCCTTCTGTTTGAATGTTCATGTGATAATCAAATTTATGAAATGCTGTTGGAAATACAATAGCCAAAGATTAAATGAGTTGCAGTCCTCTTAAGCTTGCGTGCCCTTTTCTGCCAATGATAATATGATCATGGACAATGATACCAAGACTTTCGGCAGCCTTGATAATTTCCTTGGTCATTTCAATATCTGCTCGTGATGGTGTAGGGTCGCCGGAGGGGTGATTGTGCAGCAGAATAATTGCTGTTGCAGAAAGCTCCAAAGCACGTTTTACGACTTCGCGTATATAGACAGGCGTGTGATCGACTGTTCCGGTTTGTTGAACTTCATCTGCAATAATATGATTGCGCTTATCAAGAAAAATAAGGCGCAGTTGCTCTTTGGTTTCATGGGCCATTGCTGCCTGACAATACTGTATCAACTCTGACCATGAATTCAGGGCAGGGCGCTTTACCGCGTTACTTTTTAGAAGTCTTAAGCTAGCAGCTTTAATCAGTTTTAATTCAGTAACTACAGTTTCGCCAATTCCAGAGACCTCCTGAAGCCGTTCCTCCGGGGCATTAATGACTTCTGCAAAATTACCGAATTTTTCTATCAAATTTTTAGCTATTGGCTTGGTGTCTCGGCGTGGAATTGCGCGAAACAAGATAAGTTCGAGCAGTTCATAATCGGGAAGTGCATCTGATCCTGCTGTGCGAAAGCGTTCTCTGAGGCGCTGACGATGGCCATGATTGTGTGATGGCGCTGGAGATGCTTCTTCTAACCCTGGCAGCTGATCATTGCTCATAATTTTATCTGAATTGCATCGCGCACGTCATTCCATAAAAAGTTGGAATCTCAACAAAGTCATGTAGAAATCCCGACTTTCGCGAGGATGACAATATGTGTTGTGCCTTTGAAAGTCATATGTGGCTGTATTACTAATGATATGGAGGGCAATCCAAACCACGTGGTGATGTTGTAAAAATTTCGCAGCCCTCACGGGTCACACCAATAGTATGTTCAAACTGTGCTGATAAAGAGCGGTCCCGTGTTACTGCGGTCCAGCCATCATTAAGCGTCTTCATTTCCGGGCGGCCAGTGTTAATCATCGGCTCAATTGTAAACATCATCCCCTCTTCAAGTTGCAAACCTGTTCCAGGTGAACCGTAGTGCAACACGTTGGGCTGTTGATGAAAAACATCACCAATGCCATGACCACAAAAATCGCGAACGACACTAAAGCCTTCGCTTTCAGCATAAGTCTGTATAGTGTGTCCAATATCTCCTAAGGTTGTACCAGCTTTTACAATAGAAATACCTCGCATTAGGCAATCGTAAGTTACTTTTACAAGACGTTCAGGCTTACGTTTGATCTGGCCAACATTATACATTCTGCTGCTATCCCCATGCCATCCATCCAGAATCAGGGTGATATCAACATTTAGAATATCTCCCTCCTTAAGAGCCTTGGGACCTGGAATACCATGACATATAACATGATTGGGAGATGTGCATATTGATTTGGGAAAACCGCGGTAATAGAGCGGAGCGGGTGTTGCATTGTGATCCATGGCAAACTCGAAGGCTATATCATCCAGGTGTTCTGTGGTTACGCCTGGTGCCACATGCTCTACCATTAAATCCAAAGCTTGAGCTGCCAATTGCCCGGCTTTTTTCATGCCTTCGAAAGCTTCAGGGCCATATATTTTAATTTTTTTATTTAACATAGTTTTATAAAACCGTGACAGGTGCTGCAATATTGATAGACTGCGGTGTAAGCTTACACTTATAAGCTAGCATTTCCACACCATTTTCTCGCGCCATTTGAAAGGCTGTATTGTAATTCGGGTCAATATCACTTGCAATATCAATCTGTTGGACATCGTTTCTTTGAATAAGAAATACCATAACTGCGCGATGGCCTTCTTTGATCATGTCACATAATTCATGCAGATGTTTTGCGCCGCGTGCTGTTACTGAATCCGGAAATTCCGCTAATTTTTTCTTGCGCACAAGATGTACATTTTTTACTTCCACATAACAATTTTTCTTTTGTGGATCTGTTAATAAAATATCGATACGGCTGTTTGTACCGTATTTTACTTCGCGTTTCAAAGTATCATACCCTTGAAGTTCTGTAATTTCTCCAGTCAGGATACCTTCTTCGACAAGTTTATTAGGGTGTGCGGTATTAATACCAACAATCGTTGGTGTTTTACCATTTGCAACTTCAATAAGCTCCCAGGAGTATTTTAATTTTCGCTTTGGATTGGTGCTTTCTGATAGCCAGATTTTGGAGCCTGCCTCTTTTACACCGAGCATAGCGCCGGGATTTGCACAATGTGCTGTGATAACATCGCCATTTTCAAGTTCCGCATCAGCCAAAAAACGCTTATAACGTTTCATTAGACGAGCTGGAATGAGAGGTTGGGAAAATTGCATTTAATGCGGCCTAAAAATCTTTCGCTTCGGTATTTATCAACTTGGAGCTTTGAAAATACTCTATGCCAAATAATGAGAGTAAAAACAAGGGGATCATTACCGCTGCCATACTTGTTATAGGTGATGAAATTTTATCTGGCCGAACCAAAGATAAAAACATTGGTTATATGGCGGATCATTTTACGGCGGTTGGCATACAGCTTACAGAAACACGTATTGTTGCTGATAATGAAGATGCAATTATCGCGGCGGTCAATGCGTTGCGCGCGCAATATGATTATGTTTTCACCACCGGTGGCATTGGTCCGACCCATGATGATATTACCGCAGACTGCATTGCCAAAGCCTTTGATGTGCCAATTGATTTAGATCCGCGTGCTTTAAAGTTACTGCATGACAAATATGAAGAGCATGAATTAACAGAGCATCGTTTGCGGATGGCGCGCATTCCTCAAGGGGCGGATTTGATTGAGAATAGTGTCTCCAAAGCCCCTGGTTTTATGGTAGAAAACGTTATTGTTCTGGCCGGCGTCCCCGGTATTATGCAAGTTATGCTAGATGCCGTGACGCCGCGCTTAAAAACAGGGCGTAAAATGCTCTCTCGCACTATTAAAGTCCATTGTCCAGAGGGCGATGTGGCGCCTATTTTAAGCACAGTGCAAGAAAGCTATGAAGACGTTGCTTTAGGCAGTTACCCTTTTTTTGAAAAAGGTGGGCTTGGCGTGAATATCGTTTTGCGCTCGTTAGATGAGACGCTTTTGCTAGAGGCAGAAGGCGTTGTAAAAGAGCATTTGGTAGCGCAGGGGATGTCCTGAAAAATATATTGCTGATCCAGTTTATAATGGTCTATTTTTTTAGATACTCTAAGGTCGTCATTCCAGCGAAAGCGCACTACTGTCCGGGATCATTATTTTACCATTTTTCATATCCATTTCAATTCCATTTGTGGTTTAGTGGATTGGTATCCTGGTGGTTTTGGGGGTGGTTTGGTCTTATTGGTCAGATTAAATGGTGCCAGCAGAGCGACTTTTAAGCGCGAAAGGATAAGTTTCACGCTGATTTTAGAGGGCTTAGCATATGTTTCCTTGAACAATTTCAGGAGTAAAAACGCAATCAGCACCACATATATCTGGATTTTAACTGCATTCTCGGACCGGCCCCAAAAGGTTTTGATTTTTAAATTTTTCTTGATGTTTTTAAAGAACAGCTCGATGTTCCAACGCTGTTTGTAAAGTTGTGCAATCTCTTGAGCAGAACGCTGGAAATCATTTGTGACCAAAGACAGCGGGGGTTTGCCCTCCCGCGCGGTTTATCGGTTCCAAAAAGCCGCGCAAACGCGCTAATCCTATAGGGCATAACAGACTTCCAAATCAAAGTCGGAAAATTTGATTTATCGCCTGAAATCAAGGTATGGTTTGCTATGCACATTGACTCACTCCCTAAAATCCCGGACAGTAGTGCGCGAAAGCGGGGATCTCTTTGAAGCTGTTGTAAATTGGATCAGCTATACTTTAATTTCGGGTACGCTATGAGACGATGATAGTGCTGAGCGTTTATAAATCCTAAGCTTAGCAAATCCTAAAAAATAATATTTTTTTCGTTTTGTTAAAACAACAGCAATTTTCACAGGCTAATCTCACCTATATATCCTATAGTTATGAGTAAAGCCCGTTGGTCATGTTGCCATATATCTTATTGTTAACCGATGATATCGAACGCTCTAAGAAATGCATCATTAATTTAGAGGCGAAGTTTGTCATTGAAATCATTCATGTTTTCAAGCAAGATATTGATAATGTTAATGAAGCTCCGTTGCTTATCATCGACGTAAATCTTACAAATCCCACAGTTGTTCATAAAATAAAAGGAATTTTGGAGAAGGCCAATAAGGGGCGGCCTAAAATTTTCTTAACGAATTTAAAAAGTGGTACATTTAATGTGCAAGCCGAACGCTTAAATGCGTCAGAAATTTTTGCTCATAACACTAAAATGAATGAATTTGAATTCTGCATTAAAAAACATATGAATAGTTCTATAGGTAACGTCTGGAAAAATAGTACACAAGGCGAGAAAAAGGCATTCAAAAGTGTTGAAAGCGTAAATGATCAAATTATTAATGCCTTGTCGAATGGAATTCCTCTTCCAAAAGCTGAGATTAATTCATCAAGTGATTTGATCATTTCAAGCTTGGAGGGGAAAGGCATTTCTTCATGGTTGGAAAGTGTAAAGCAACATCACAGCTACACGCACCGCCATTGCATCACAGTAACCGGCATTGCAGTTGCTTTTGGAAAATATTTTAAAATGAAAGATGCAGATTTGCATCGTCTTGCCATTGGCGCTCTCGTTCATGACATTGGCAAAGTGCGCATTCCTCTTAGTATCCTGGATAAGCCTGGGAAGCTTAATGAAGAGGAACGCACTTTAATGGAAACACATCCAGTGCATAGCTATGATATTTTAACAGCAGATGGCCAATTTGATGCTGAAATTATAAACATGGCGCGTCATCATCATGAGTATCTAGACGGCACGGGCTATCCAGATGGTCTAAAGGCAGATCAGATCAACAACCTGGTTCGCATTATGACCATCATTGATATTTTTTCGGCTTTAATTGATCAACGCTCATATAAAGAAAGTATGTCACATGAACAGGCTTACAACATCTTATTGACTATGGAGGGAAAGCTAGATTCTGATTTTTTAAAAGCTTTTCAGCCAGTTGCTTTGGAAATGGCATCTCAAAATATAGAACAGCACGCAAAAGAAGTAGCAGCTGTTTAAAAACAGATCCTCATGTAAATTAATTGCCAACAAACGAGGCAATTACAATCTGGGTATCACCATAAGTGCGGGTATCATATATCTCAAAGCATTCTGGAAAAACAATTTGATTGCCGATACGTTCTTCAACCACACAGACGGCTTTATGCTTTAACCAACCTCCCTGACAAGCTGATAACAGTGCAGCCTCCGCAAGACCTTGCCCATAGGGTGGATCGATAAATACAAGATCAAAATCTCTGAACTTTTCTGCCAGACCAAGTTGGGTTGCATTGCGACGGAAGACTTTTGTGACGCCGGTTAGACTTAAAGCTTCAATGTTCTGTCTTATAATGGCCCGTGCTTGCACAGCTTGATCGATAAAAAGGCAAAAACCTGCTCCGCGTGAGAGCGCTTCCAGGCCAAGAGCACCAGTTCCGGCAAATAGATCAAGAACCCGGCAGTTTTCAAAGTCAAGAACCCCATGGATAAGAATATTGAAAACAGCTTCACGGACCCTGTCTGTTGTTGGCCGAATATCATGATTATTTGGGGCATGGAGTGTATGCCCGCGGTGCTCGCCACCAACGATACGCATGTGCTGTCCTCATAATGAAAACTCTTATTTAATCACATTACGCTGCAATGGCAATTTTTTCGTAGTATGGTAGGCGCTCGGAGCGGAATTTAAGTTCAGCTTCTTTAAGAACTTTTTGTTTTTCTTTTGGATCTGTGATGGGTTTTCCATCTTTACGCAAAGTTTCATTGGTAATTCTCAAGAAATCCATAGCTGCTTGTATGGGATCCGCTTTTTCTTTTATGGCTTTTAGGAAAATCTGCTCAATCTGATTGCATTCAATGCCATAACCAAACTCTGGCATTGCAAAATAATTATATCCGACATTATATTTCGTGTGTTCTAAAATAACCTTATTGAGACGTTCTGCTGGCGATCGGTCAATGATCTCGTTTTCATCTCGTAGAATAGCAATTTGATTGACTTCAAAAATACAGCCAACCAATTGGAATAGATTAGAGTAAGGAAATTTTGAAAGAATGGGCAGCTGCTGCAATTCTGCAAAAGTTCTTGGCTTGGTGCTCAGAGCCTCAATGATTGCTTGATGCCCGTCTTTAGGTAATTTGATATTCTGCCCATCAACAGAAATTTCATGCGACAAACTGCTTGGGTCAGAAAAAACACAAAAACGTAGCTCGTTGATGCGTTCAATCATTTCTAAGGCCGGCAACTGTATAGCGCCGCGCATGAATAAATCCTTACGAAACATTTTTGCTTGCGCGTAATCTTTGAGTTGTTCTTGGCTAATATTATCAGATATAAAAGACAGGATATCTTTACAGTCTTTTTCGAAGGCGGCGCTGGTGGCATTTTCACTAAGACTGGCAGAGCCAACGTATTTCACACGGGCATTCTGTAAAGCATCAGAAACCTCAGAGACATAATAACAATCCCAATTGGCATTTAAAAATTCGTGTGCAAAATAATGAGAGGACTTTGCTTTTACACTATCATGCCGAGCTTTAGCTTGTGGAAATTGCTCGAAATAAGACATTTTCTTTTCGATCATGCGATCGACAAATTCGATTGTTTTTGCAATACGCTCTTTCGGGGTACCGGGAAGAGTTTTGTAAAGATGATAATAAATTTTTTGTAGAGGCTGATACGGTGCGCTGCCAGGCATCGCATTATAGCTGATATAAAACGCACCATTAGTATTCAAGCGGTCATTAACAAATTTGATGATATCCTGCCGCGAAGATTCTGCAACCCAGGTCCATACACCATGCGCTATAATGTAATCAAATTTTGGCAGATCTTGTGTGGCAAACTCCGCAAAGCTCAGATCGAAAAAATGGACATTATCAAGTTTTGCTTTTCGAGCAAATTCTTGTGCACGTGCGATATGTTCCGAATTAAAATCTACGGCATAAAACGTGTAATCAGGATAACAGGCAGCTAAAATAAGCGATGTGTAGCCTAGGCCGCATCCGAGCTCACAATACGTCTTAGTCTCATTAGAGGGAGGTAGGTAGCCAGATTTGATAAGTGCAAGATTAATGCACTGTGGTGACAACTCACGTAAGAAATATGGGACATACGTAAATTCAACATTATAGCCTAAAGCCCAATCTTCCATATGATCCTCCGAATCAATAATGATCTTTGGAAAATATAAGCACTACAAATATTAACAATGGGAAAAAATCAGTTCTATAAGATATGCGCAGGTGCGAACTGAACAGCTGAATTGCGACTTAGCATGCCTAAAAACGCAAGGCATGCTAAGCTTGCAATGTAAATGATATGGTAAGACGCACTACTAACAAACCAATTTACACAAAGCGACTTGAGGGTAGGGTAGAAATAATTTAGTTATTTAAGGGTTACTACACAGGCATGAATAACGAATAAAATTTGTTTTTTGAAGCATTTTATTGTTAATTTATTATGGTAATGAAATATGAAAATCAATTGTTATTTATAAATAAAATTGTTTAAAATTAAAGTGTTACGTGAGACTTGCCATTCCCCTTTCTCGTTAACTATTCGTGTTAATAAGGCAACACAAGATTATAACCTGATATGTTTCACTTTAAAATGGTAGTTTAACGAATTGCTTTTTACGCATGATAGATGGTACAAATCATTAGGTGAAGAGCCCCCGAACTTGGGTGGGGTGGGAGCTGCATGGACGTTCCGTCCGAGGACTCTTCATTACCAGGGGTGGTAGAGAATATATGGTGTTCTCTCCACACCTAACCGATGAAAGTATGCCTCAAGGCATAGATCTTCATCTCTGTTATTCCATAAAAACAAGTAATATCATATACATAGACGGTCTGAGCGATCCAATAGGAGACATCTCTAATATCACATTGATCGTTCTATTAACTGTCGTACGCTATGTATGTGATCATACTTCAATTTCTTCAATGACTATTTCGAATTAACCCTTAAATATCAAATGCATAATTCTTATTACGCATTTATCACTTGCATGGTATATGGCATTTTAAATACGGCAACTGTATGGATATGTTTTGACGATACCTAGATTAATGGTGGTATTTTTACGCGGGATCAATATTTTTTATAATAAGATTTTATAACAATAAATTAAAACACTGAATTGAAGTAATTTATAATAATCTTGCAGGAGATCAAACAGTTTTAGGAAGTTATATAAGCTATGGCTTAAAGTATTTTCTTTCCCGGAAAGTTCTTATATAACAAAAATTAAACTGTTTTTGTAATTTTAGCAGAGATGATGAAAGGGCATGAGTACATGACAGACAATCAATATGATCAAGGCTCATGTGCCACGACAATATCTGATCAAGAAAAATCTCAAAAAAATCAAATTGATATAGCAAAATCAGCAGATAGAATTTTCATTTTTGATACGACACTACGCGATGGTGAGCAATCGCCGGGTGCTTCCATGACAATTGGCGAGAAGTTGCAAGTCGCTGAATTGCTTGATGAAATGGGTGTTGATATCATAGAGGCAGGGTTTCCAATTGCTTCAAATGGTGACTTTGATGCGGTATCCCGGATTTCTGAAATTGTAAAAAATTCAGTTGTTTGCGGGCTTTCTCGCGCCAGCTTCAATGATATTGATCGCGCTGCTGAAGCACTAAAGCCTGCAAAACAGCCTCGCATCCATACTTTTATTTCTACCAGTCCAGTTCACATGAAATATAAGCTTCAGAAAGAAGCTCATGTAGTGCTTGAGGCTGTAACAGCAAGTGTTGAACGCGCAAGAAAATATACAGATGATGTGGAGTGGTCTGCTGAAGATGCCACACGCACAGAACATGATTTTCTCTGCCAATGCGTTGAGGCTGCAATAAAAGCAGGGGCCACGACAATTAATATTCCTGATACGGTTGGTTATACGGTGCCGGATGAATATTATGCTTTAATTGCTATGCTAAAAGAGCGCGTTCTAGGAGTAGATAATATTGTATTGTCTACACACTGCCATAATGATTTGGGATTGGCGGTTGCAAATTCACTCGCTGGCGTCCGCGCCGGAGCAAGGCAAATTGAATGCACCATTAACGGTATTGGAGAGCGCGCTGGAAATGCGGCCCTAGAAGAGATTGTCATGAGCATGAACACGCGTAATGATGTTTTGCCATACAAAACTGGTGTTGATGCAAAGCTCATTGCACGAGCCTCCAAATTGGTTTCTAACGTTTCGTCCTTTCCGGTCCAATATAATAAAGCGATTGTGGGCAAAAATGCCTTTGCCCATGAATCTGGTATCCACCAAGATGGTATTCTGAAACATACCCAAACCTATGAGATTATGACGCCAGAAAGTGTTGGCATAAAAGAAACCTCACTGGTGATGGGAAAGCATTCCGGTCGACATGCGTTCCGCGAAAAAATCCGCGAATTGGGCTACGAACTTGGAGACAATGCTCTTGAAGATGCCTTTGCACGGTTTAAAGACCTTGCAGACAAGAAGAAGCATGTCTTTGATGAGGATTTAGAAGCCCTTATTGACGATGAGATGGCCCATGCCGATGATCGCATCAAAGTAGAGGCTGTCACCATCATTGCAGGAACCGGTGGGCCACAAAAGGCAACATTAACGCTAGATATTGATGGGCGTCATAAAACCAGAGAAGCCCAGGGCAATGGACCAGTAGACGCGCTCTTTAATGCGATTAAGATTATGGTTCCACATGAGGCCAAATTGCAATTATATCAAGTCCATGCGGTAACGGAAGGAACAGATGCACAAGCAGAAGTGTCAGTTCGGTTAGCCGAGGATGGTAAGACAGTGACAGCGCGCGGCGCAGATTTAGACACGCTCGTTGCCTCGGCCAAAGCCTATGTTGCCGCCTTAAATAAGCTTATGATTAAGCGTGAGCGCAGCGCCCCAAAAGCAATGCAGATGATATAGATCAATATGCGTGCACAACTATAGCGCATCTAATTGAAAACGTCCCTATCAGCTATAGAGTAAATCCCTTTTTTCAACCTGAGATTGTTTTCTTCAGTAATTTCAATTTATACTTATCAATCAATACCCTTAGCTTTTTGTCTAAAAGGCGATTCCTTGGTAAGAATTCAGCATAATATGTGCTAGATTCGAAAGTCCAAATCAGGATGATAACCAAATTCATGACATAAAGGGGAAACGTATTTTATGGGGCACCGTAAAGAAATGTTTGGCATGCAGGTTGCTATGCCACTTTATGATTTTATAGAACAAGAAGCATTGCCTGGCACTGGGGTTGCATCTGATGTGTTTTGGCAAGGCCTCTCAAACCTCATACGTGATTTAGCACCCAGAAACAAAACTCTGTTGGAAAAACGCTCCAAGCTGCAAGATCAGATTGCTGGGTGGGAGCAACAAAACCTTGGTCAGCGCATCCAATCAGACTATCTTACTTTCTTGAAGACCATAGGGTATCTAGAGCCTGAAGGGGATGCGTTTTCAATTGAAACACAAAATGTTGATGATGAAATTGCACGTGTGGCGGGTCCACAATTGGTCGTCCCAGTCATGAATGCACGCTATGCTTTAAATGCTGCAAATTCCAGATGGGGCAGCTTATACGATGCTCTTTATGGAACAGATATTATCCCCAAAACTGGCATGCAAACATCAGAATATGATCCAGCTCGCGGTGCAAAAGTGGTCGCATGGGTCAAAAACTTTTTAGATGACGTTTTGCCATTAACGGCCAGCTCTCATCAAGAAGTGACCGGATTTGTAATCGACGAAAATGGATTATCATTTCATTTGGGAGAGCTACAAACACGCCTCAAAAACATTGATGCCTTTGTAGGTTATAGAGGGCCGGCCAGCTCACCAAAAGCAATATTGCTAAAAAATAATGGATTGCATATCCAGTTTCTTATTAACAAAGACCATAGGGTCGGAAAAGAAGACCCCTCAGGCTTATATGATGTTGTCTTTGAAGCGGCTCTCTCTACAATCATGGATTGTGAAGACAGTGTTGCAGCTGTAGATGCTGACGATAAGGTTCTAATCTATCGCAATTGGCTGGGCTTAATGAAGGGGGATTTAACAGACACCTTTGAAAAAGGCGAGAGAACCATAGAACGCCGACTCAACGAAGATGTCTATTACACCAAAGCAAATGGTACCCCGTTAAGATTACAAGGGCGCAGCTTAATGTTGGTGCGTAATGTTGGTCATTTAATGACAACACCTGCGCTACAAGATGAAACTGATCAAGATATTCCTGAAGGTATATTGGATACAGCAGTCACCGCTTTGATTGCAATTCATGATCTGCAAAAGCCAACCAATGCGCTCACGCGTAACTCAAGAACAGGTTCTGTTTATATTGTTAAGCCTAAAATGCATGGTCCTGAAGAGGTTGTTTTTGCAAACGAGCTTTTTGCCCGGGTTGAAGGAATGCTTGGCCTTGCAGAGAATACTCTGAAAATGGGCATCATGGATGAAGAGCGGCGCACATCAGCGAACCTGAAAGAATGTATTCGTGCAGCCAAAGCTCGTGTCTTTTTTATCAACACAGGTTTCTTGGACCGAACCGGAGATGAGATGCATACCTCTATGGCCGCAGGACCCATGGTGCGCAAAGGGGAAATGAAGCATGCCGAATGGATTACCGCTTATGAAAATCGTAACGTTGATATTGGTTTGGCATGCGGGTTTCAAGGAAAAGCTCAGATTGGCAAAGGCATGTGGGCGATGCCTGACTTAATGGCTGACATGCTTGAGCAAAAAATCGTACACCCGATGGCAGGGGCAAATACAGCATGGGTTCCATCACCAACAGCGGCAACCCTACACGCAACGCACTATCATAAAGTGGATGTTTTTGCGAGGCAGGAAGAATTGAAATCCCGTCCGGAAAGTTCTTTAGAGACATTGCTAACGATCCCTCTTGCAAAACAGACCAATTGGCCAGATGAGGACATTCGTGCAGAATTGGAAAACAATGCCCAGGGCATTTTGGGTTATGTTGTGCGCTGGGTTGACCAAGGGATAGGGTGCTCAAAAGTACCAGATATTCATAATGTGGGAATGATGGAAGATCGGGCTACGTTACGAATTTCAAGCCAGCATATCGCCAACTGGCTTTATCACGGCATTGTCTCCAAAGACCAAGTTTTTGAGACCATGAAACGCATGGCAATAGTGGTTGATGAACAAAATTCTAAAGATCCGAATTACAAAGAAATGGCACCTGATTATGACGGTGTTGCATTTCAAGCCGCTTGCGCGCTCGTCTTTGAGGGGGCAACGCAACCTTCTGGTTATACTGAGCCAATTTTACATGCAAAACGCTTGGAAAAGAAAAGTCAGATTGCAAGATAGGGGAAACCCTATTTTAGGAGTAAGGAAATAGTATTTAAACACCAAAACTCTCCGGCGTCATTCCCGCGAAAGCTGGGGCTCTTTGTAATTCTTCTTAGATTCCCGCTTTCGCGGGAATGGCGGTGGTTGGTTTTTTATATAAATGAAACCAGGTTATTTCTAAATAAATTAAGAGAAAAACATGTTATCTATCAAACGACTATCCTATGAAGAGGCCCTTATATTGATTGCAGGCGCACGCGCTAAAGCAAACGAGATTGGCGTACCAATGTGCATTTCTGTGGTCGATGAATCTGGCAATCTCATTGCCTTTGAGCGGATGGATGGTGGGAAAGTCACCAGCATTACCATATCTCAGGATAAGGCATTTACAGCTGCGGCAGCGCGAAAAGCAACTCATGAGTATAATGAGGTAAATACACCTGGCAGCCTTGCCTTTGGTATTCACACAGAAGTTGGTGGACGCTTAAGCTCTGTTGGTGGTGGTTTGCCCGTCCAGGTTGATGGAGATGTAGTTGGTGGAATTGGTTTGAGTTCTGGCACCCCAGCACAGGATATGGAATGCGCGCAAGCTGGATTAGATTTTTTTGTGGAGAAGAGGGCAGGGTAGGTTTCATGAAATTCAGTAACATTAGGGCAGTGCTAGGCGAATCAGCTTTGTAAAATACGGGTATTCAAGGAATAGAATTATATGAGAAAAGTCCCAAAAACCAAGCCAACAAATATAAACAATCTATTCGCATAATATATATTATGTAAAATAAATATAGCTTCAGTATTTTAGACGTTATTTAAAGTGATATGATTGTCCTAAATAGCTGCGGCATTC
>JBCCCO010000066.1:0-16582 GCA_039033475.1 Pseudomonadota bacterium
ACCATCAATCTCATCATAATCTTTAAATTCGCCAAAACGCTTTGTAATCGCCGCCGTCAATGTCGTCTTACCATGATCAACGTGACCAATCGTTCCTATGTTACAATGCGGCTTATTACGCTCAAATTTTTCTTTGGCCATCGTGGCACTCCATCGTTTCTCTAATCTTGGTTGTTAACAAAATAAACTCAAATTCCAATACACCCTTAAGCGAATTTGGCTTGCACCTCTTCAGCAACAGCTTGTGGGACTTGAGCATAATGATCAAATTGCATCGTAAATTGCGCCCGGCCTTGTGACATAGAACGCAGGTTATTCACATAACCAAACATATTAGCAAGCGGTACCATTGCCGTCACTACAAGAGCATTCGAACGCTGCTCTTGACCTTGCACCTGGCCTCGGCGTGAGTTCAAATCACCCATAATGTTGCCAAGATACTCATCTGGTGAAACCACTTCAACTTTCATGATAGGCTCTAGCAGTTTTGGTGATGCTTTGCGCGCACCTTCACGAAACGCTGCACGAGATGCAATCTCAAAAGCCATCACACTAGAGTCAACATCGTGATAAGCTCCATCCGTCAAAGTGACTTTTACGTCAAGGATTGGGAAACCAATCAAAATGCCGTTATTAACAACACTTTTTACGCCCTTTTCAACACCGGGAATATATTCTTTCGGGACAGAACCACCAACAATTTTACTGATAAATTCAAAGCCTGAATTAGCCTCACCAGGTTCAATAACAAGTTTAACCCGCGCAAACTGACCTGAACCACCGGTTTGTTTTTTGTGTGTGTAATCGACTTCATAAAGCTGGGTTAAGGTCTCACGATAAGCAACCTGAGGCTGACCAATATTAGCTTCAACTTTAAATTCACGTTTCATCCGGTCGATAATAATATCGAGATGAAGCTCTCCCATACCCGCGATGATAGTCTGCCCAGATTCTTCATCACTAGATACACGGAAAGACGGATCCTCTTGCGCCAAACGATTTAAAGCAAGGCCCATTTTTTCTTGGTCACTCTTTGTTTTCGGCTCAACTGCAATCTCAATAACAGGATCTGGAAACTCCATACGCTCCAAAATAACAGGCTTATTTGGATCGCAAAGCGTGTCTCCTGTGGTTACATTCTTAACGCCAACGAGAGCAACGATATCACCAGCATAAGCCTCATCAATTTGCTCACGGTTGTTAGAGTGCATCAACAACATACGACCAACGCGTTCACGCTGATTCTTAACACTATTCAGAAGCGTTGAACCAGACGCGAGCTTGCCTGAATAAACCCGGCAAAACGTCAAAGCACCATATTGATCATCCATCAATTTAAAAGCAAGCAATGACAATGGCTCCTCATCAGAAGATTTACGAACCATTTCCTCGCCTGTTTTATAATCAACACCTTTAATCGCTGGCACATCAATCGGTGAAGGAAGGTAGTGAATCACGGAATCAAGAAGCGGCTGAACACCCTTATTCTTAAATGCGGAGCCACAGAAAACCGGGAAGAAGTCAACATTACATGTCCCCTTGCGGATCAATGAACGAAGAGTGTCAATATCAGGCTCATTACCTTCAAGATAGGCTTCCATAGCCTCTTCATCTAAATCAATGACTGTTTCAATAAGCTGCTCACGAAACTCTGCGGCTTTCTCGACCAAATCATCAGGAATATCTGCCTCATGAAACTTGGCACCCAGCGATTCTTCTTCCCAAATTATCGCCTTCATGCGAACCAAATCAACCAGGCCGGTAAAATCATTCTCCGCACCAATAGGCAATTGCATCACAAGCGGCTTAGCACCCAAACGATCTTTAATCGTCTCAACTGATTTATAAAAATCAGCACCAATTTTATCCATTTTGTTGATAAAGAACATGCGTGGCACGTTATACTTATCACCTTGACGCCATACGGTCTCAGTTTGAGGCTCCACACCAGCATTTGCATCAAGCAATGCGACAGCGCCATCAAGCACACGCAACGACCGCTCAACTTCAATCGTAAAGTCTACGTGACCAGGTGTATCAATAATATTGATGCGGTGCTCATTACCCAGATCATTTCCATCAACATCACGCAACGTCCAAAATGTTGTCGTTGCCGCTGATGTAATCGTAATGCCGCGCTCCTGCTCCTGCTCCATCCAATCCATAGTAGCAGCACCATCGTGAACCTCACCGATTTTATGGCTTTTTCCGGTGTAGTAAAGAATGCGCTCTGTGGTTGTTGTCTTCCCAGCATCAATGTGCGCCATAATGCCGATATTGCGGTACTCTTCTATTGGTGTGTTACGTGCCATTGTGCTTGCTCTTTAAATCAGCTTTAATTCAACGTCTTTTTTAAAATTACATTTTCTTTTACAAGAAATCATTACCATCTGTAATGTGAAAAGGCGCGGTTCGCCTCTGCCATTTTATGCGTATCCTCTCTTTTCTTGACTGCAGAGCCACGATTATTATACGCATCCATCAATTCACCACTTAGACGCTCAACCATTGTGTTCTCATTACGCTTACGCGCGGCACTAATAATCCAACGAATAGCCAACGCCTGACGGCGCTCTTGCCGCACCTCAACAGGCACCTGATACGTTGCACCACCAACACGGCGGGAGCGAACCTCAATAGCTGGCATGACATTTTGCAATGCTTGACGAAATGATTCCACCGGGTCCTGACGCATCTTGCCCTCTATAGAATCTAGCGCCCCATAAACAATTCTCTCCGCTGTGGACTTCTTGCCATCATACATAACGGAATTCATGAACTTCGCCAGAACCATATCCCCATATTTAGGGTCAGGAATAATATCTCGTTTTTCTGCTCTATGACGTCGTGACATTCTTTAATCTCTCTTAAACACACATTATGATGCATCTAACAAATAACAGTTCAAACAAACCTTTAATGCAGGCAAATTCTCACCAAACCTATTTTGGCCGCTTTGCTCCGTACTTTGAACGGCGCTGCTTACGATCTGCAACACCTTGCGTATCCAGAACACCCCTTAAGATGTGATAGCGCACACCCGGCAAATCTTTCACACGACCACCACGTATCAAAACAACAGAGTGCTCTTGTAAATTATGCCCTTCTCCTGGGATATAACTTGTAACCTCAAAACCATTCGTCAATCTCACCCGCGCCACTTTACGAAGCGCAGAGTTTGGCTTCTTCGGGGTCGTTGTGTAAACCCGCGTACACACACCACGCTTTTGCGGACACGCTTCCATAGCAGGCACTTTATTGCGCTTAACGGGTTGCTGTCGCGGCTTTCTGATTAATTGTTGAATAGTTGGCATTCGCCCAAATCCAATTCTTTAAATCTAAAAATAAATAACCATGACTGTGATTAAGGCCACAATGCACGATGTAAGCCTAAAGCACTTCAGCCAAAAAAGCCCACTGATCCAAAACCTACAGCTTCAAATCATAAGCTAACCTGGAATTTTTATGTTAAATCTCTTGGGCAGCGTTTAAAATCTATTTATCAAACATTTTTGCAATGCCCAAAATTCAAGATTTTACCACCTACCGATAAGATGTGTGTAGCAATAGTCAGGTCTAATGAGAACGTCAACCCAAAAAAACAACTTTTTGCAGATTTTATTGCGATTACTTCACCGCAGAGGCTTATTGACGCGAAAGTTTGACTTAAATGAAGCCTTTTGCCTCAAGCTCTTTAATCAAAACGTCAATTAACTCTTCTGGAGACGCACTTCCCGTTTGCAAATGGATATCTGCACGCTCTGGCTTTTCGTAAACCGAATCAATTCCGGTAAAGTTTTTAATCTCCCCAGCGCGGGCTTTTTTATAGAGCCCCTTAGGATCGCGCTGCTCACAAATTTCAAGGGGTGTATCAACATAAATTTCCAAGAACTCACCGTCCTCAAAAAGATCACGCGCCATTCGGCGCTCGGAACGAAACGGCGAAATAAAAGATACCATTGCAATCAACCCAGCATCAACAAACAGCTTTGCCGCCTCAGACACTCGCCGGATATTTTCAACCCGGTCTGCATCTGTAAACCCAAGATCTTTATTCAAACCATGACGCACATTATCTCCATCGAGGATATAAGTATGACGCCCTGACGATACCAAACGCTTTTCGAGCAAATTCGCAATGGTCGATTTACCCGAACCAGACAAACCAGTAAACCACAAACAACATGGCTTTTGATGCTTTTGCTCTGAGCGCTTTTGTTTATTAATATCAAGCTGATGCCAATGGATATTGCTGGCCCGGCGCAAACTGAACTCAATCATACCCGCAGCTACTGTCGCATTGCTGATTTTATCAATAAGAATAAAACTGCCCGTGTCGCGGTTTTCTCCATACCTATCAAAGACAACTGGACGGTTGGTCGAAATATTACAAAAGGCAACTTCATTTAGCTTCAACGTCTGCGCTGCGCATTCATTAAGCGTGTTCACATCAACTTTATGCTTCAGTTTGCTGATATGTGCAGTCGTGGTCTGTCCGCCCAGCTTCAAGACATAAGGCCGTCCTGGCAACATTTCTTCTTCTGCCATCCAAATGATATGAGCACCGAATTGATCTGAAAACTCTGCATGTTGCTCACCATCCGCAACCAGAATATCCCCACGGCTAACATCAATTTCATCATTCAAAGTTAGGGTTACAGCATCTCCCGCATAGGCTTGATCTTTTTCGCCGTCATACGTGATAATTTCTTTAACTTGTGTTTTTTGCTCTGATGGCAATACAACGACATGATCCTGCGGTTTAATACGACCTGAGACTACCGTTCCTGCAAATCCTCTGAAATTTAAATCTGGCCGATTAACCCATTGCACTGGGAAGCGAAATGGCGTGTCCGTTTTTTGACGACTAACGTCAACTGTTTCCAAAAAGGACAACAAGTGGGGGCCTTGATACCAATCCATCACCCTGCTTGGCGTTGCGATATTCTCACCATTAAGAGCAGAAACAGGAATAGCTGTAACGTTTGCGATATCCAGCTTATCTGCAAAATCCTTGTAGTCACCTACAATTTCTTCAAAACGCTTCGCACTATAATCAACCAAATCCATTTTATTGACAGCCAAAACGACATGCTTGATCCCTAGCAAAGAAACGATGCAACTGTGCCGCCGTGTTTGCGTTAACACTCCCTTGCGAGCGTCAATCAGGATAATGGCTAAATCTGCGGTTGATGCCCCTGTTGCCATATTCCGTGTATACTGTTCATGACCAGGGGTATCCGCAACAATAAATTTACGTTTCGGTGTTGCGAAATAACGGTATGCGACATCAATGGTAATACCTTGCTCGCGTTCGGCTTGCAGCCCATCAACCAATAAAGCTAGATCCAACTCCTCACCGGCTGATCCATGACGAGCGCTATCTTTTTCCAGCACGGCAAGCTGATCCTCAAAAATGAGCTGCGAGTCATATAACAAACGACCAATAAGCGTGCTTTTGCCATCGTCCACACTGCCGCATGTGAGAAACCGTAACAAACCTTTTTCCGCTTCTGCCCGCAAAAAATCTTGCACAGACATGGTTGCAGACATAGGTACGGACATGGGCGCGGCCTCTAATCTCTGAGATCCATCTATATCCTTAGAACTCAAATCTTGTGTTTCTACTTTCAGTTCAGACATTAGAAATAGCCTTCTTGTTTTTTCTTCTCCATAGATCCCGCTTCATCATGATCGATCATGCGGCCTTCACGCTCAGAAGTACGCGCGGCAATCAATTCCTCAATAACATCTTCAAGCGTTGTGGCTTGCGACTCCACCGCCGCTGTGAGCGGATAACACCCAAGTGTTCTAAAACGAACTTGCTTCATTTGCGGTGTTTCTCCTGGATGTAACGGAAAACGCTCATCATCCAGCATAAAGAGCTGCCCCTCTCTTTGCACCACTGGCCGCTCTGCGGCAAAATAAAGCGGAACAATCGGAATATTCTCCAGCAAAATATAGTGCCAAATATCAACCTCTGTCCAATTGGAAAGAGGAAAAGCCCGTATGCTCTCTCCTTGTTTAATCCGTGCATTGAAGATGTTCCAAAGCTCTGGGCGTTGATTTTTTGGATCCCATCTGTGGCTTTGTGTTCGGAAAGAAAACACCCGCTCCTTTGCGCGGGACTTCTCCTCATCACGGCGTGCACCACCAAAAGCAGCATCAAATTGATACTTATCCAGGGCTTGTTTTAAAGCTTGTGTTTTCATCACATCGGTATGCAACGACGACCCATGACTAAACGGGCCAATGCCTTGGGCGAGACCGTCCTCATTGACGTATTCAATAAAGTCCAACCCAAGTTGCTTCATGGTCTCATCGCGAAATGAAATCATCTCACGAAATTTCCATGTTGTATTAATATGCATAAAGGGAAAAGGAGGTTTTGCCGGATAAAATGCCTTCATCGCCAGATGCAACATCACTGAAGAATCTTTTCCAATGGAATAGAGCATCACTGGATTGCGAAATTCTGCAACAACCTCACGAATGATGTAAATGCTTTCAGCTTCTAACTGACGAAGATAATCTTGTCTTGGTACCATGATAATATCATCTATTGTTAATTTTAGTATTATTACGATTTAACTCTAGCAGGATATTGGATGACATAAATAAAATTATTCCAATATCAAGGTGAAAAACAGCCAAAAAAGAAAAGATATTCTCCATATCATTAATTTTTAAAAATAAATTTCAAAATATAGCTACTCCCAAAATTAATGAAACGATTAATTTTGGCGTTCAAACGCCACTAAGGCTTACGCCGCTAAGCGGCGAGCCGCACTTGCGACCTTTAGCCAGTTTCTCTACCATGTCATTTTTTATGAAATTGGCTATATATCCTTTATTTTCTGTCATTCAAGTATTTTTCCCATTCAAAGGCGTGCCTGACAATCGTTTCCAAATCTGCAAGTTCTGGTGACCAATTCAAGATATCTTTGATTTTCTGCGCTCCTGCAACCAGCGCTGCCGGATCCCCTTGTCGGCGCTCTGCCATTTCTGCAACAAAAGAAACATCAGAAACCGCTCTTACCATACTCACCACTTCATGAACGGAATATCCTTTACCATAGCCGCAATTCATAATTTGCGACTCCCCACCTGCTGCCAAATAATCTAACGCCAACTTGTGGGCTTTAACCAGATCTGTCACATGAATATAATCCCGAAGACACGTTCCATCTTCTGTGGGATAATCCTTACCAAAAATGCTTAATTTTTCGCGCTGACCAAGAGCAACCTGGTTGGCAACTTTAATGAGATGCGTTGCATTTGGGGAAGATTGCCCACAACGCCCCTTGGGGTCAGCGCCTGCTACATTAAAATACCTAAGAACAACATATTGCAGATCATGAGCCACAGATGTATCGCGCAACATTAGCTCTGTCATCATTTTAGATGTGCCATAAGGAGAAATCGGCTGCAACGGAGCATCTTCGAAAACAGGATTAGCCTCAGACATGCCATAAACCGCAGCTGTTGATGAAAAAATGAAATTCTTAACGCCCATGTCAACGGCTACAGCCATGAGGGTGCGTGATTTAACTGTGTTATTGAGATAATACCCAAGAGGATCGGTCACGGACTCCGGCACCACAATTGAACCCGCAAAATGAATGATAGAGGTCACATTAAACCGCGTGATAATATCAGAAACCAGATCCCGATCACCAATATCACCATTTACAAAAGGCACATCATCTGGAATAGCATCACGAAACCCGGTAGATAAATTATCCAAAACCACAACAGCCCTATCATGGTCTCTCAGCTCATGCACCATATGGCTGCCTATATAACCCGCGCCACCTGTAACCAGTACTGTCATCTCACTGCCCTAATGCCTTTTTTCTAACTTAATGCCTTTTTACCACGTTCATTTGCAAAAATTACTCTATTTACTATATGTACACTGTACAAATGAAAAATATCTCAGTTCATTTATAAACAAAGATCAAATATAGAATTTATTAATGATGAGAGAGCCTCCTGGCAAGCAAGGATTCTAAAAATGATTAAACCCATACGTAAAGCTGTTTTTCCTGTCGCAGGTTTGGGAACACGCTTTCTTCCCGCCACCAAAGCCATGCCGAAAGAAATGCTTACAGTTGTTGACAAGCCTATCATCCAACATGTCGTGGACGAAGCACGAGAAGCAGGTATTGAGCATTTCATCTTTGTGACAGGGCGTAACAAAGGGGTTATTGAAGATCACTTTGACCGCCAAGTTGAGTTAGAAAAAACCCTAGACCAACGCGGTAAACATGAAGCACTAGAGCAGCTGGAAAAAGACTTACCTGGTCCGGGCACCACGAGCTTTACCAGACAACAAGAACCACTAGGCCTTGGCCATGCGGTTTGGTGCGCGCGTGAACTTATTGGAGATGAACCTTTTGCTCTGATGCTGCCGGATGTTCTGGTGAAACCGAATGGTCATAAGGGATGTTTAGCGCAAATGCTAGATGTCTATAATGACAGGGGAGGCAATATTTTAGCTGTTGAGCCTGTTCCGCTCGAAAATATTCACAAATACGGGGTTGTGGATATTACAGACACTGCCTCAGACCATAAAAAAATATCAGGAATGGTTGAAAAACCCAGCGCAGAAGAAGCTCCATCGAATCTCATCATTATGGGCCGATATATTCTTCAGCCAGAAGTCTTTAAGGTTCTTGATAAGCATGAAACCGGAGCTGGTGGTGAAATCCAGATTACTGATGCCATGCTCCACCTTCTCAAAACTCAGGATTTTTACGCCTGTGAATATGAAGGCACATCTTTTGATTGTGGGTCTAAACTTGGATTTTTAACTGCAAATGCAGCATTTGCTCTAGATCGTCCGGATTTATCTGATGATTTTAGAGCCGAATTGAAAAAATTATTGTAAAGAAAGGTGAGATTAACCTAACTGCCTTCTCCAATAATCTCATTGTAGATACTTTGAACCTCTGCCATCGCCTCAACCAATCGCGCTTCAAGTTGGGCAATGGCAGGCTCTTGAGAATAACGCACTAGCAGAGCATTTAAGCCTTCAGGAGCCGTTGCAGGGGCATAGCCCGTTGAAATGCAGAGGCGCAGAATTTGTGTAAAATCATGAAAAAGCTGACCTGCCGAAATCAGACTATTGGCATGTTCTTGCCTTATCAATGAAGCGCTTTGCAGTTTGCTTAAAGCAGACATCGTATTTTGATCAAGCACTTCTGGGTGTTTATGAGCATGAATAAGCTGCAAGTATTGTACTATAAATTCAAGATCAATAAGCCCGCCACGATAGTGCTTCAAATCCCATAGATTGTCTGTCTTCTTCTCGTGTTCAATCCGCCGACGCATGTCACATATATCTTGTGCAATTTTCCCTTTATCACGTGGCAGACATAACACCTGCTTAATAACCTCGTTTAATTTTTTACGCAGAGGCTCTGTTCCAGATATCACCCGCGCCCGAGTCAGAGCCATATGCTCCCACGTCCAGGCCTGAGTGTTTTGATAATTTTCAAAGCTACCCATCATAGTGGCAACAGGGCCAGATTTTCCTGATGGTCTAAGCCGCATATCAACCTCATAAAGCCCTCCTGTACTCGTTGGAACAGAAAGTGCACTGATCAGGCGTTGTGTAAACTTGCTATAATATTGCGCTGGAGAAATTTGTTTTGGACCATCAGATTGAACACATGAAGGATCAAAATCATAAATAAGAATAATATCCAAATCTGAACTTGCGGTCATCTCATGGCCACCTAGTTTCCCCATGGATAAAACAGCTACGTCTCCATTTTGGATTTGGCCATACTGCTCTTGTATTGCAATGTCTACTTGATCTTGCAAGCTTTCAATCAGATTTTCTGCCAAGTTTGAATATGCCTTAGAGGCTTCTTGCGCCGAAATGCTTTGAGAGAGCAAACGACCACCTATTATAAATGCATGCTCCTGGCCAATATAACGCGCTGTATCAAGCATTTCTTCATACACATTCGTGTTTGCCAATTGCTCGTTTAACAATTCACGAAGCTCTTCATTGGTTGGCAATGGACCAAAGAAATCTGGATCCAATAAAATATCAAGAACGTATGTATAGCGGGATAAGAATGCTGCAAGACGAGGAGCTGTCCCCATAATCTCTGCAATCAATTGCAATATACCTGAATTGTTTTTTAATAAAGAAAACAATTGCAAACCAGCTGGAAGATTCCCCAAAAACCGATCAAATGAAATCAGTGCTTGGTCTGGCATAACTGTTTTAGACAGCGCTTCAATAAGAACGGGTTGAAATTCGATCAAACGCTGTCGCACTTTCTCTGAACGCATTGCAGGGTATTTACTTGTATGCCAGCCACGAATTATATGGATTGCTTTTTCAGGTTCTGCAAAACCAACATTTTTCAGCTTTTCTATGACCTTATGAGATATAGACTTATCATTTTGATTAAGAATAGGAATATCAAATTGATGCGCATCAGATTGTGCTTCTGGTAAGTTTTCAAAAAGCTGTGCATAGTGTTTTTCGACGCTCTGCAAATAGTGCATCAATTGTTTTGCAAAATCATCATAAGTTAAAAACCCTGAAAAACAGGCGATGCGCTGCAAATCATCTTCACTTTTTGGCAACGTGTGCGTTTGCTCATCAGCAAGCATTTGCAAACGATGCTCAACGTGGCGCAAAAACAAATAAGCCTCACGAAGATGTTTTGAAACGTTTTCATTAATCCAATTTTTTTTGACCAGCTGATCTAATGCATCGAGTGTCTTAGATAACCGTAAATCAGCATGGCGCCCTGCTGCAATGAGCTGCTGGGTTTGCACAAAAAACTCGATTTCTCGAATACCACCACGACCTAATTTAATATTATGCCCTGCAACGGCAATCTTACTATGCCCCTTGAAGACATGTAATTGCCGCTTCATACTATGCACCTCAGCAATAGCCACATAGTCAAGGTATTTACGCCAAACAAAAGGCAAAAGCTGCTGCAAAAAATTTTGCCCCGCTATTTCATCTCCTGCAACGAGGCGCGCCTTTATATAAGCAGCGCGCTCCCAATTCTGACCAGATGTCTCATAATAAAAAAGTGCGGAATGAGTTGATATGGCAACTTGCGTTGAACCAGGGTCTGGGCGCAACCGCAAGTCAACACGAAAAACATAGCCATCTGAGGTTCGTTCTTGCAACAATTTGGCCAGCTGGCGCGTCAATTTTACAAAAAAAACGGAGGGCTCCAAACCAGGCCGCAAAGACGCTCGGTTTAAGTCATAAAAAATAATTAGATCAATATCGCTGGAATAATTCAGCTCATGCGCACCATATTTCCCCATACCAAGCACAAAATAGCCTGAACCGTGCTCCGGACACTGCACATTTGACGAAAGGACATCACCAGCATGCTGTGCATTTGAAAAAAGATATTGCAATGTGCTTTGCACCGCAGCGTCAGCTGCTTTAGTCAAAGCTGCCGTCGCCTCGATAACATCCCAACATCCGGCGCAATCCGCAAGAGCCGTCAAAAGTGCAATTTTTTGCTTAAAAATACGCAACACGCGCATCATTTCTGCTTGCTCAAGGCTATGTTGATGTGCGGTATGCTGTGCAACGCTCTCTTGCAATTCTGAGATAAAATGGTCCAAACACTCTTGTGGGCCGGATTGCAAGATGGTTTGCAGGTGAGATGGTGTTGTAAAAATAAGGCGCGTTAAATAAGAAGATGCTGAAAAAACAGCCATTAACAACTGAGGAAGAGGATCAGAAGGAGACGAAGATGCGAACAGTCCCTTCAAAAACGTCAGATCATTTTGCTTAGCAAGCCGAGCCTTAAAATCATCAAGCAAAACCTCTCCTTTATGTCCATCATAAATGGGTAAGCTTGATTTAATGAACTTTAAAAAATCAGCCAATATTCAACATCCTCATGTTTCTCAGTCAGGCGTGTTATTAAAGTAACTTTCTTGCGGTTTAAACACATCAGATGATATTTAAAGAAAACGGGACATAAAACTGTAACAGTCTTTGCGGCTGTCTCTGTTATTTGTGTGATATTCTTTGTAAGGCTTGCCAAGAAATATGAACCTCATATTTTTTAGTGCCCATCAGAACTTACTAATACAGTCCCCCCGGTTGAGGCTGGCTTACCGATTCGCCGGGGTTCCAACTTCCTTCTCCTGGGCCGATAAGGTTATTTAGGCCATCGGGAGGACTTTCATTGGGTTTGAAGGCCTCAAGGATTGCATTGCGATCCCCCGGCTGAGCCCGCTGTCCGGTATTGCCATTAATCCGGATAAGCTTAATTCCTGATGGGATCCGAAATGGTATAGCTGGCTGGTCAGCCAAGGTCATCTTCATGAAGTCTCTAAAAATAGGAGAAGCAAGCCCGCCTCCCGTTGCCCCTTTGCCCATAGGTTGCGGAGTGTCAAATCCGATGAAAACACCAACCACCAGATCCGGCGAAAAGCCAATAAACCACGCATCTTTTTCATCGTTGGTGGTGCCTGTTTTGCCAGCTAGAGGTTTACCTACAGCTTTAACTCGTATGCCTGTTCCACGTTTAACCACACCTTCCAGCATGGAAGTAATTTGATAGGCGGTATGGGATGAAATAATTTGCTCTCTATTGTCAGATAGTACAGGTTCTTGTTGCCCATTCCAGTCCTCAACCTGACAATTGGGACAAGAACGGCCGTCATGCCGCCATATGGTTGCTCCGGTTCTATCTTGTATTCTATCGATTAAAGACGCAGTTACTTTTTTACCCCCATTGGCGAGCATACAATACGCTGTCGTCATGCGTAGTAAGGTTGTCTCCCCTGCCCCAAGAGACATCGATAACACAGGAGTTAGGTCATCATAGATACCAAAACGTCTCGAGTATTCTGTTATAAGTGGCATCCCCATATCATTAGCGAGACGGACGGTCATGAGATTTCTAGACTTCTCAATGCCGCGGCGCAAAGTAGATGGGCCATAAAACTTCTTACCGTAGTTCTTCGGCTTCCAAAGCTCCTGGCCTGGGCCTTGCTCTATCGCCACAGGGGCATCTAACATGACGCTTGCAGGTGAATATCCATTATCAAGCGCTGTTGCATACACAAAAGGTTTAAAAGATGAACCAGGTTGACGAATAGCCTGAGTAACGCGATTAAACTTACTCGCATCAAAACTAAACCCTCCAACAAGTGCGTGGATACGTCCTGTGTGAGGATCCATCACAACAATACTGCCTTGCACTTGAGGAATTTGCATTAGGCTCCATTCCCCTGGAACAATTTTTTCTTTCTGTTCTTGAGCGTTTTTCTTCTTTTTCTTTTTGGGTTTTATCATACGCTGCGATACGTAGATAATATCCCCACGCGATAGAACATCTGCAACAGATTTAACGCTTTTTTGCTTTCTGTTTGGATTATACTTTTTGTACTCTTTAAATGGCGCTGCCCATCGAATTTCCTCTCGTGGTATAATTCCTGTCAAACGTTCCGAGGCCAATTGCCCTGATTTCAAACGTTTTGGCCGCAAACCGATTTTTGCCTTGCCTTTGTCCACTTCCAGAACAACAGCTTGACGCCAAGGTTTAATATCATCCAACCAACTAATATCTCTAAAAACATTCCCCCAATCCCCTGTAATCTCAATCTGTTTTACAGGCCCACGCCAACCAAAAGAACGGTCATAGCGCACCAAGCCCTTGACTAAGGCTTTCCGGGCAAGTTTTTGTAAATTTGGATCTAGCGTTGTGCGAACAGATAAACCGCCCGTATAGACCTTATCTTTACCAAAGCGATCAACCAGCTGCTTGCGAACTTCTTCAGCAAAAAAGTCTGCCGCAAAGATCCGATTACCAAACTGTCTTGGGTTTACCTTCAGGGGTCTAGCCTTTGCTTTAGCCGCTTCAGCGACAGAGATATAACCATTTGAAAGCATCTGCCCGATCACCCAGTTACGCCGGGCTGTTGCTTTTTTGCGAAACCTAAAGGGGTGGTAGTTATTTGGACCTTTTGGCAGAGCCGCAATATAAGCGGCTTCTTCAATGGTTAGTTCTTGCAAGGACTTTCCAAAATAATTCAAACCAGCAGCTGCAATGCCATAAGATCGAAAGCCAAGAAAAATTTTATTAAGATAAAGCTCTATGATTTTTTCTTTAGAAAAGGCTCTTTCTATGCGAATTGCAAGTATAGCCTCTTTTACTTTGCGCTCTAACCTACGCTCATTTGTTAGCAGAAAGTTTTTGGCAACCTGTTGCGTGATCGTTGAAGCCCCAACAGCACGGCGCCCAGATCCCAAATTTCTCCAATTTCGAAATGCCGCAGCAAGAATGCCAACTGGATCAAGGCCACTGTGCTGAAAAAATGTTTTATCTTCTGCTGAGAGGAAGGCATGTATCACACGTTTTGGTATGGCATTAATCGGAACATAAATTCGGCGTTCATCCCCGTATTCATCGATGAGCTTGCCGTCATTTGCATGGATGCGTGTCATAACAGGCGGGGCGTATTCTGCTAGTTTTTCATAGCTCGGCAAATCCTGTGAAAAATGAATGAGAGTATACCCAATGACGGCAGATATGATTACGAAAAAAAGCACACCAACCGTGAACGCAATGCCGAGAAGACGCAAAAATAAATTGCCTCTGCTTTTACGCTTTTGCCTCTTATCGGCATGAATGTCTTGGCTATTTTCTGTAATAAATTCCATGAAACTAACGATTTGTCACCTTGAATCATATTTATTGAGCACAAGAGCCTATCAACGTTCACTACACAGAAGTATGGACACTACATAGAAGTGTGGGCCAAACATCAACAGAATCTAAAGCAATACAAATGTACTGTAATACAATATTTAAAATACTAATATGGATTAACGGCCACATTGCTTGCAAAATAGTTATCAATTGCAAGTGCAACTGCGTCTGCAACTTTCTCACGCCATGCGCTTGATTGCAATAACTCTTCATCCCGGAAACTGCTTAGATATGCCAATTCTACCAGTACAGATGGAATATCAGGTGCACGTAAAACAGCAAAATTTGCAAAACGTAAGGGCTCTTTTTTTACTCTTGTAGCTTCCCTCATGGAGTTGATAAGTATATTCGCAAATGCGACTGAATGATTTTTTGTTTCTCTACGAGCTAAATCAATTAGAATATCAGAGACCGCATCTGAGTTATCACTCAAATCAACACCTGCAATAATATCAGATTTGTTTTCTGCAAGAGCCAATAATCGAGCCTGTTCATCAGATGCATTTTCAGACAGCGTGTAAACAGATGCACCCCTGACACTTGCGTCTTGACGCGCAATAGAATCTGCATGCAAAGATACAAACAAATCTGCATCTTTGTCCCGCGCGAACTTTACCCGGCCTCTCAATGGGATAAAAACATCTGTTGAACGGGTCATAATAACGTCATAACGCTCTTTTTGTTTTAGCTTTTTTCTCAATAATTTTCCAAAAGCAAGTACTACATCTTTTTCTTTTGTCCCATTTACGCCTATCGCTCCAGGATCGATCCCTCCATGGCCAGGATCTAAAGTCACAACCGGCTTTTTGGTTTTAGAGCTTTTTTTGCGGCGAATAGCCAGATCTGGCTGCTTTTCTTGAGATGCACCTGCTTTCTTACGACGTTTCTGTCTTGCAGCTTCTCTCAAACGCCGCTTGCGCTGTTCCAATTGTGCCGCCAGATATGTTTTACGATCTGTTGACGCAAAATCCATAACCAAGCGTGCAGGTTGATCATTTGTTGCTGGCAAAGAGTAAGCTTTTTTTACCAAAGCAGGTTGGATCAAATCGATAACCACACGAGATTTGCCCGGCGCAAATACCCCATAGCGATATGCCAAAATAAGACCACGGCCTTTATCCCCTGAACCTGGTGGCAAACGAAAGTTAACATTGGGCATGTCGATGATCACACGATAGGGATCGGAAAGCGTAAAAAAACGAAAGTTTATTTTTTCAGATAAATCAATAACAAGGCGCGTTTGCTTAATATCTCCACTAATTCTGGAGTTATGTGCATTTGAGGCATTTTGCGCATCCGCATTAAGAACCGATAGGAGAACAAACAAAAAGGGGCCGATAGCGAAACCAAAAAGCGTTTTTATAAATTTTGCATTCATTTTGGGCGATGTAATTTGATTTGTTATGAACAATCATTTGCAATATTTGACATTATTAGAAATAAATCACTAATTCATAACTTTAATGTGAATATATTAATGTGCTATTTAGGATAAGAACCCTGCGAATAGCATATAAAGAAGATGCGTTAATTTTTTTTAGATTCAAACTTTAAATTCGTCATTTTGATGATAAATGTTTATTTCTTTGAAAAAGATATATAATATTGGTTTCACCTCGATATTTCAGTCTGATTTTACTAATGTTTTTCAATGCAATAGAACATACCTCTGTGTTTCCATAGTATTTCAATACAGTTTGATATGCATTCCCTTTGCTATGACAACTACACTTGATAGCCGTATTTACTGCATTTGAATTAACATTTAAAATATACTTTTTTATTTTGCTTTAAGAAAAGCAAGTTTTACCGAGTATAAAAAAGACCAAAAATATTCGTGGAGTGAAAGAATA
>JBCCCO010000067.1:0-16077 GCA_039033475.1 Pseudomonadota bacterium
AAATACCTTCTAACATTGAATGTATTGAGAAAATGTAGAGCACAAAATCAAATATATAAAATTTTTAGTTTGTAACCCATTGAAATAAAACAATTACTTTTCGGTCAGGCTCTTAGCGCAGGTTGGTATTAATCATAGGAGGAGGAGAAATATTTAAACCAAGTGTAACCCGGCAATCATAGCCTAATAAACGGGTAACTGTTAGATCTTATCGTGGCTACTACAATTTAACCCTCCGCCAGCCTGAGGCATGCAGCTTAACTTCCACTTGATCCAAAAGTGCTGTAGGAATTTCCATCAAATGTGGACCGTCTGTCCAGAGTAAAGCACATTTTATTGGTTTGCCCTGCATTGCCCCGTCCTCAATTTCTCTGAGAGCACGTCTATAAGCAACCAATTGCGCAAAATAGCTCTCCGCAACATGCTCTGGCAGGGATGGGGGTGGACGGTTGGTTTTATAATCAACCAGCAGAATTTTATCTTCCAGAATTGCCAGGCGGTCAATTTGACCTGAAATCAAAACCGGGGCAGCACCGGTCTCACTTTCGGGAATTTTCGCTGTAATAGAAACTTCTGACTGGCTCTGGGATCCAAATATAGGAGCAAAATCTGGATCAGATAGCACCGCCAAAGTCTCTTGCACAATGCTATCTTGCACCGCTTTTGAGATCTGCCTGGCCCGCACATGGACAAGACGTTTTGCGGCCTGTTCCCAGTGTTGTTCTTCCATCTGCGGCAAATGCTCTAGCAAGGCATGAGTAATTAGGCCCCGCAAAAAACGGTTCTCATGGGCCAACTCTCGCGGTGAAACCGCAGGCTGATCACCAAGATCAACCTCATCCTTTTCATCTATATCGAGCGGTATCAAGCCTGATGGCGACACAGGAATGGTACGTATAGGCTCACTTGGCGCCTTACGAAAAGCCCACTCTGGCGGATCTAATGCGTGGTCTTGGGATATAATGCTGTCTTTTCCTGGATCAACTGGCTCTGATTGAGGCGTGCCCATGAAGTATATGTTTTGGTCTGAATGATCCACATCTTGCACCAAGTGGTCAGATAAACCATCTCGCACCAAATCATACCAACACCCTTTATCACGCCCTTGCTTTGTTTTGTCTTCAAAACCGCAAATATAAAGCCGGTCTCGCGCCCGTGTCATAGCAACATAGAGCAAGCGGTGATATTCCTCACGCTCTTTTTTTGCGCTTATCTCTCGTGCCGATATGATATTATCCTGCTGCTTGGCTCCTGGTATCGCCCAAAGGAAAGAACTGGCATTCTCATAAGATTGATCATCATTATTCTGATTGACTTCAACCAAAGCAGAATTCATTTGGCTTGCCTTGTTGGAGCACGTATCTGGCATAAATACAATTTCCGCTTCCAAACCTTTAGCACCATGCACTGTCATAATGCGAACTTCATTGCGACCTTGTTCCATATCGCGTTTTATTTCCGTATCTGACTGGCGCATCCAGGATAAAAAGCCTTGCAATGAGGGAGGCTCATTCTCATCATATTGTATCGCCATATTTAAAAATTCATCTATAGCATCACCTGCTTCAGGCCCTAAGCGACTGATAAAACGAGCTCGGCGTTCTCGCGTTAACAGCACACCTGAGTAAAATTCAAAAGGTGGCATCAAGTCTGCCCGTGCCAACCATTGGCGAAGCATGATTGTAGCTTCTTCATAATCAGGCTTTATATCTGACCTTTTGTTCAATGCTTCCCATAACGAAGCCCGGCGATCATGCCCTATGGCAAAAAGATCATCATCGGTAAAATCAAAGAACGGGCTCTTTAATATGGTTGCCAAACTCAAGTCATCTTCTGGCATTAACAAAAAATCCCCCAACGCCATCAGATCCATAACCCCAAGTTGCTCAGCAATGCGAATCCGATCCGCGCCGGCAACAGGAATATGATTGGCTTTCAACGCCCGTATCATCGGCGCAACAAAGGGGGCACGCTTGCGTACCAAAATCAAAATATCACCTGGGCGTATAGGCGTACCACGGGAGTGTAAAATCTCACCACGATCTAACCAGTCTTTGATGGTATCGCTAATCCGTTGTGCTAGCCGAACAATAGGTGAAGTTTGCGCACTCTCATCATCAGATATCCAGGGGTCAGAAGCATCTTCTTTGATGTGCTTTTCTGTTTCCCAAATCTCAACATGGCCAGCTTGTTGATAGCGGAAGGATGCATGTTCCACTTGAGTGTCCTGTGCGGTCAAACCTTGCAAAGCCTGGCTTTGCGAAAACACCAGGTCGACAGACTTTAACACCGGCGCGGTTGAGCGAAAAGACAATGTTAATGGAATGCGGTGCCAATCAAGCTCGGCGTGCAAAGCACGTGTTTCAAAATTTTCTCCCATTTGGGCAAATTTTTTCGGCTCTGCTCCCTGAAAGCCATAAATAGATTGCTTCTCATCCCCCACCGCAAAAACAGTTCGGGCCACATCACGTGCCCCTGCACCTGAAAAAAACTCTTCGGCCAGATATGCAATCACATTCCAGCTCTGCGGGCTGGTATCTTGCGCTTCATCAACCAGAATATGGTCAATCCCCTGATCAAGTTTATAGAGCACCCACCCCGACACCCCAGGCATAGAAAGCAGTGCCGATGTTTTTTGTATTAAATCATCAAAGTCAAGTGCGGCTTGCGAGGTTTTTGCTGACTGATAGTTTTGCAATATAGCATCAGCTAATACCATCAAAGAACTGCTGGCATTGGCAATATTAACCGCTTCCACATTAGCACAAAGCGTAGATAATTCATCACGTGCTTTTGTAAGATAACTCACGAGGTTCGGATGATCTGTTCGAATTTGCTTGGTGATAAAACGCTTATCACTTCTTGGTTCACCGGTTGTTGTTAAAAAAGCCTGTTTGAAAGCTTGATATTTTGCTAATGGAGATGTTGCAATATGGGCCTGTTTTAAATTTTCAGCAATTTTCTCATCGGTTGTTTTGCCCTGACTTAGAATATCAATCGCAGATTTGATTTCTGTCGCGCTTAGCAAATCACTTGCCTTATCTATGAGATCTTTTTCTGTCAAGCGAGGAGAAATGCTTAACAGGCGGCACATAGAGATGCGCAAACTTTCTTTCAGCGATGATATTTCGCCCTCACCCAACGCCGCATCTATTGTGCGTTGCAACGCTTCGCGATTATAAATAACAGTTTGCAACAAGTCATCAAAACGATCATACCCCGCATAAGCCACAACAGTATTCAGAGCGTCAGCTAGCTCATGAAAACGCTTGGTCTCTTGACCAAAAACCGCTTGGCTTAAAACAATATTGGTGCTCTGGGTCAGCAGCTTTTTTTGAGTATCTTCATCAAGCACGGTAAAATGTGGGGCGACGCTTGCTTCTAAAGGAAAACGCTGTAACAGCCTTTCACAAAACGCATGTATGGTCTGCACTTTCAAGCCGCCAGGTGTTTCCAAGGCGCGAGCGAACAGCTTGCGCGCTTCCTGAATATGCTTTGCAGATGGGGTGTGCCCAAGCAATGCGGACAAAATTTGGGTAAGCTCTCCAGTGTCCACCACCGCCCAAGCGCTGAGCTTATCAAACAAACGGTTGGCCATTTCTGAGGCAGCTGCTTTGGTAAAGGTCAAACACAAAATGCGTTCCGGATCAGCTCCATCTAACAACAAGCGCAAAACACGCTGCACAAGAACATAGGTTTTACCTGTCCCCGCATTAGCCGACACCCAAGCTGAGACATGCGGATCTGCCGCCTGACTTTGCAGTTTATCTGTTGTTTTTTTAATCGCGTCTATGGATAAGGGATTAGTGGTCATTGCTCCATCCTGGTCTTATGCAGACATTGTATCGGAACTCCATTCTGCAACCCGCGCCAAATGGCTATAGGCATCATAACGATATTCAAACTGCAAACGGCGCATAGCTCTGTAAGGGACCTTCGGATCATCAAAACGAGACACAAGATTTTGCAATTTTGTCAGTGCGTTTTGTGCAAGAACATCGATATCATTGCACGCAATCTGATGATCTTGCCCAGGTGGCTCACCACCACTGGCTGAGATGTAATGCAAACGGCTTACGTTATGCTTGTTCCCCCCCTCAAAACCACCTTGCAACAAAATCGCTGCCTCAAGTGGCAATTGCGGAGCGCGCAACTCATGTACTTCTTTGTCTTTGGGGAAAAGCCCACTTTTATAGTCATAGAGCACAGCAGATCCATTTTCTAAAATATCAATCCGATCTGCACGTGCTGTGAGCGTGAAAGGCCCAGCAGGGGCATCAAAATTAAGCAAACCTTTTCGTTCGGTAATAATCTGCGTCACATGTTCTCGGCGATTTGCTTCTGTATCCGCAAACCACTTGGCAAAACGCATAAAGCGTGGCTGCCAGAATGCTGCAACTTGCGGATGATCTGAAAAGTCAGTTAAAATTGTTTGCGCTAGCGTTGTTAAAATATCAGCAGTATTATCTGGCAATGTTCTAGGGTGTAAGTTAGAAAACTCATGCAATGCCTGGTGAATAGCTTGTCCTCTAAGGGCTGCATCAGGGGCAAGGCCAAGAGGGTTCAACGGCTCAAGCTTTAAAATATTCCTTGCAAAAATCACGTATGGGTTTTTAATCCAATCTTCCACCTGGGTTACACTTAATTTGCGCGGGCGGCTAGCAATAGGGGGACATGGTGCAGGTGCTTTCACTGGTGTGCGCAACTCCACCTTATCGCGTGAGCGGGCCCATGCGAGCCAAGGCTCATCAGCATGAGGTTCTAATTCCTGCTCAAGCCCCAAACCTTTAAGCAATGTTTGCAACCGTAAGATCCAGCGTGATGGTACCGTTGGCACACCATCAACTTTAGCCGCTCGGGTCATGTATACTTTACGGCCACCTAAAACATGGGCAAAATCATGCGCAAATAGTCCAATCCTCTGCTCTGGTGGAGGCAACCCGATCGCCTGACGCATGGGCCGGGATAACCACGGATCTCCTTGCGCGACTTGCGGCCATACTCCTTCATTTAAACCACCCATAACAACAACGTCTGGCTGCTGCAACCTTGCTTCCAACGGTCCCCAAATATATAGCCTTGGATGCACGGCCTTTAACTGCCTCATCGCCTGGCCTGCAAGTAGACTACGATAAAATTCAGGATAGTCTTTTGGCAACATCTCAGGGCTTTGAATTTCATCTTGCAAGAAGCTAGATATCAAAATCGACAATGCCTCTCCAGCCTCACCTGACCATAACAAGTCATGAGAGCCCTGTGCATCTAATACAAGAGCCTCTACAACGCGAATATGAACATCTGCAAAATTTTTCAGAGAATATGACTTCTTCGTTCTATAAAGATCAATCCAAGGCTGAAAAGCCTGTTCGAGCTTATCAATTAAATCCTCCGCCCTATCCCAATCCCGAGCGCTTAGCCTTCTCAAAATACCATATTGTCCTTCGCCGCGATCAAAAGCACCACGCGACAATTGCAATACTTTACGTAAGGATGGGAAATCTGTGCTGACAAGGGGTTGGCGCAACACAAGCAATTCTAACGACCGAGCCGCTGCACGAATTTGTCCCGGCTCAAAGCCTAAGCGAGCGAGCGGGTGCTGGAGTAGAGATATTAATGCCGTTGGTTCAAATCCGCTGGATATTGTATTGACCACCAAATCCATAAAAACACCAGGTACGGTTTTGGTCAAAGGGCGGCCCGCTGAATCATCAACTCTCAAACCCCATTTCATAAGGCGCGTAGAAACACGCCGCCCTAAAATACGATCTGATGTAACCAATGCAGCAGTCTTTCCTGGCGTTTCTGCAACACGGCGTAAAATTAAAGAGACCACTTCGGCCTCATCTTCAGCGGTTGGTGCTGTGATATAGGATACGTCAGAAAAAGCCTGTTTAAGCGAAACATTGTCTTTTTGCGTTTGAATAAACTCCTGCCAATGATGTGTTGTTCCAGCCGGACGCATAGTCTCTGAAATAAGATGCAAACGCGCCTGTTGCCCTGAATTCGGCTCTGTGCCCGTCACATAGCACACTTGAGAACGAGAGACCTCCAAATGATCCAATAACTTTTTCATGCTGTATTGTGGATGCTCAGGATGGCCTGGACAAATCGCATCCCAGCTTGCTTGGTCTAATGTCATATCAAGGCCTGGCAATACCAGAACACCTTGCGGCAGCGTTGCAATAACTTTTAAAACATCTGCCGCTGCTGGAATGCTTCCTGTAACACCTGCTGCAATAACTGGCGTTTGCGGCGGACAGCGCCGCAAATACTGCGCCTCACTTTGCAGCAAAATATTACGCCGTGCCATTGGAGAGAGCATCTCATGCTCTTGCAAAAAAGCAGGCCACATCTGTGTTATGATTTTCAAAAACTCAAGGGTCAATTCCCAATGCTGCGAAAATTGCTCTGGCACAATGTCAGTCAGCTTTGCAAAATCAACTTGCTCTGTTTCCACCTCATCCATCAAACGCATAAGTTCACGCGCCAGCAAAGAGGCTTGCGCAGGTTTGGATTGCAAGTGCCGTGCGGTAAGAGAGATGTGCGGGCTATCAGAACGCTCGGTTTCTAAAGCTCGCAATGCCTCCGCATCTTTGTCAAATGGGTACAAAGCCTCAGACCATTTCAAAATAAGGTTTGTCAGCACCAACCGGCGTTCTATATCACCAATAGAATTCGGCAGCTCTAGTACATCATCATGCCCCTCACCCAGGGAAGCATCATGCGCCGATAAAATCGCCATATCCTCATCAGTTTCACCGATCGGCCGAATTCGTGGCAGCAACGCAGCCTGACCACCAGAAACACGCAAGAAAGCCTCACGCATCGACCGGCAAGCACGGCGTGTTGGCAACAACAAGGTATATTGTGTGAGCTCTAAACTGGTTGGTTTCTGTCCATCTTGCTGCGGCAAGTGGCCATCAAATAGGGCCTGTGCCAGACTATCCAAGAAAGCAGCGCTTTGAGGAATGGTAAAAATATTGGCCGCATCAGACAAAAGTGAGTTGTTCCTCTGCCAGTTGTAATGCCTCAGGTGTGCCGATATGCATCCAGGTGCCCTCATGGCGAATGCCGTACAATCGACCAGCTGCTATAGCTTGATCCCATAACGCGTTCATAGAAAATGCCCCATCGGGGCTATTGTGAAACAAACGTGGGTGCACAATAGAAACCCCGGTAAAAACAAATGGCACCACCTCATTAAACTTACAGCGCCGTAACGTTCCATTTCGGCTCATAAAAAAGTCACCCCGGCCGTTATATCCCAAACTGGTGACACTGAGAGCCAACAGCATAAGACAATCCATTTTGTCCCCATCCCAAGCTTTCAGCAAACGGGCTAAATTTGAGCCGGGCCCTTCAATCCAAACTGAATCTGAATTGTGCACCAAGAATGGCTGATCGGAAAAATGAGGTAACGCTTTGTTAGCACCCCCTCCAGTATCCAAAAGACCATCCCTCTCATCTGAAAAAATAATTTCAGGAGATTGGCGCGCCCGCAAGTGATCTTCAAGCACATCTGCTTGGTAATGCAAATTGACCACAGCACAGTCAATAGACACATCTTGCAAACGATCCAATACATGATCTATCAACGGCTTATTGTGCAAAGCAACCATTGGTTTTGGTATTGTATCAGTAAGGTGGCGCATACGTTTACCGTATCCAGCAGCCATAACCATTGCTCGGGTGATATTCGTCATAATTTTGATACTATATTAGTACTCTTAATAGTGCGTCCGATTTAAAGTGATCTTAGTTTATTCACATAAAATAACAACCAACGTCATCCCAGCGAAAGCTAGGATCTCTTTGCAATTTTTGTGAGATTCCAGCTTTCGCTGGAATGACGAACAGAAAGTATCTTCAAAAACTAGACCATTATAAACTAGATCAGCAATAATTATTCATTATCCTGTAATATCATCCAATTGCAGCTGACGATCGGATTTTGGAAAATGATCATTATACCACTGCTGTAAATCACACAAAGAAACATGCTTCAGATTCCGTTCCAGATATCTCCAGATACGCGGAATATGCTGTAAGTATATCGGTTTGCTGTCTCGCCGTGCTAAACGCGCAAAAATACCCAAAATTTTGGTGTTTCTCTGTGCACCTAACAGTGCATATGCACGCATGAACGATGGTCGATCAAATTCGTCCATATTTGCACGCTCTGTACAATAATACGCAAGCAATTCGGTTTCAATATCTTCAGGCACATCAAGTCTGGCATCTTGTAACAGTGACACCAAATCGTAAGCCTCGTGTCCATAGATCGCATCTTGAAAATCAATCACCCCAACTCGTGGACCACACTTGCAATGCTCACACCACAGCAAATTTGGCGAATGGAAGTCCCTCAACACCAATGTGCGCGGTTGACTGACTAACCACTCAAACTGCTGATTGTATAAGTTTAAAAAATTCTGTTGTATGTCTTTTTCAGCATCTGCCGCTTTTTTCGCAGGCCAATACCAATCCAGCAAAAGTTCTATTTCTGCATTAAGTACGCAGGCATCACATTCTGGTAAAGCATAAGCACCGCACATCTTACTTAATACTTTATGATCCGGATTGGCCTCACGTAGCTTCAGCAAAACATCGACGGCTTGTCGGTAAAGCGGCAAAATATCTGCCCCTTGCGCAATTTTTTTACCAAAAACGTCATGCCCCAAATCTTCAATGAGCAAAAATCCTTGCTCTAAATCACAAGCATAGATCTCAGGAGCATAAATTTTTTGCTCTCGAAGATATGCCCCAACAGCCACAAAAGAGTGCATATCCTCCGCCAGGCAGGCGATTTGACTGTATGATTGACCATTTTTGATGGGCGGACCATCTGGCTGAGATGGAGCGTCCATTAAGATGGCAGAGCGAACTTTTTCAGTAATACCATCTTTAGCAATTTCATTTGTTTTGCGAAGTCGGATGTAAGCTCGTGCTGAAGCATCTCCTTGTAAAAAAGATTGAGATGCCTCTCCCCAACCAATATCTTGCAAAAACGTATTTAAATTTTGAAATCGTTGCAGTTTTTTATACCAACGCCCATAACCGTTTAGTATCAAACGCCTTTTTTCAGGGTCTGAAGTCTCATGAAACACAATGTTGATATAATCTTCGGGAAGATATTCAGATGCCTTTTCAGGCCATTCAATCAGCGTGACACCTTCATTCATAGCATCGTCCAAGCCTAATTCAAGCACCTCACTTGGCTCATTAATCCTATAAAAATCATAGTGAGAGACAACAAAGCGTTGCGTTTCATAGGCCTGTACCAGTGAAAAACTCGGACTTGGAATTTCAGTATTAAGCTCTTGACCTGACATAGCGCGCAAAAAAGCTCTTGCAAATGTTGTTTTGCCTGAACCTAAATCGCCTGACAGACAAATAACATCACCGCTCCGCGCAATAGCTGCAAATTTTTCTGCAAACTTTTGCAATACGGTCAGATCGGCTTTAAGGATAAAAGGTGGTGCAATCATGATGCTAGTTTATCATAGTTTTTAGGCGACACATCTATCAGGCTTGCCTCTGGTGTTGCCAGGTGAGGACTGCTTTTAAGGCTACCCTTTTCCGGGAACCGTACTATAACTATAGTGCCTTTACCAGACTTTGATTTCAACTTTATATCCCCGCCGTGCAAGTCTACAAGACTTTTAGCAAGTGACAACCCCAAACCTGTTCCACGGTGTTTTGAGCCCTGAGAACGGCTTTCAAAGCGGTCAAACACAAGATTTTGCTCATCTTCTGGAATACCACATCCTTGATCAACAACGGTAAAAGCAATATGGTCCTGGTCTCTGGTGCAGAGCAAGCGAATGCGACTGCCTTGGGGTGAAAACCCAATTGCATTAGAAAGCAAGTTATATAAGATCTGTATTGCCCGCTTTTGATCACAAATAAAGTCATCAATTCCAGGCTCCACACGAATGTCGAGCCCCAGTTTTGTTCGCACCAAGCGTTCTCTCACACCCAAAGCAGCAGATTTAATCACATCCGCAACTTTCACCCTCTCTAATTTCATCTCAAATGTTCCGGCATCTATAGTTGCCAGATCAAGGATATCATTGATAATCGCCAGCAATGTTGAGCTTGAAGCACTAATATCAGAAAGATAGTCTTTTTGCCGATCATTTAAAAAGCCAATGGCGGGATTGATCAGCAAGTCTGCAAAGCCAATAATATTTGTAAGAGGCGTGCGCAATTCATACGAAACGCTCTGAATAAAATCATTTTTCAACCGACCTGCGGCTTCTAAGGCTTCATTGCGCTCAACCAACATCAGCTCAGCGCGTTTGGTATCAGTCATGTCAACATACGTGAGTAAGGTTGCACCATCAGGAAGCGGCAAACAGGCATAAGCAATGATGCTACCATCAAGTCGATTTAATTGCCCTTCTAGTGGTTGACGTGTTTCAGAAATAGAGGTTACGGCGCGCTTGATCTGTCCCCATGAACGGTCATCTTCATGTAAAATACTGCAAAGATCTATGATGCGCTCAATGTGCAACCCCTTATCTAAATCCTGGCTGTTTAACTTCCAAATTTGAGCATAGGATTTATTAAAGAGCTTCAAACGGCCATCAGTTCCAAAAACCGCCACGCCTTCACGCAGGTTTTCGAGCGTTTCTTTTTGCACATGAAACAGCGCGTTATACCTGCTCTCAAGAGCAATACGCTCTGTCGCATCATCATAAAGATATGTCACACCACCATCTGGCCGTTGCTCACTCACCACATGAATTGCACGGCTATCGGGCAAATACCACCAATCTTCCTGTACATCATTGCTGGCATATCCTTCCAGCTGTTTTTGCTTCCAGTCTTGATAATCTGCCTGTTCTGGCAAGATCCGTAACGTACGCAACTTATCGAGTATTTCACCATCTTTTGCGCCGGTTTCAAGCCAAACCGGATCAAGCCCCCATATATCAACATAAGCTTGGTTGAAAAAATTCAGCCTCATATCCGGACCGAAAATTGCGACAGCCGTTGAGACACGATCAAGTGTCCGTGCATGTGCTGCAATATGCTGATCCAACTCACCTTTTGCGCTTTCAAGCGCCGCCACATCAATGGCAATACCTGCACTCTCTGAACCAAGAGGAAGAGCTATAGTATCAAACACATATCTGTCATCACCAACAACGGTATGATGTTGCGACCGGTAAATCTGACCTTGTGCCAAGGCCTTGACCACATCAACACGTTGGCGCTTTTCAAGCAGCTCTATTTGTTTTTTTGTAACACTCTCCAATGATTGAGCGTTTACAAGCTTTACATAAGAGTGATTGACCCAACTTAATCTGCCATCCCCATCACGGAACCAAATTGGCATTGGAATCGCATCAAGTAGAGTTTGTTTTGAAATCGCATCAGCTTTCATGCGTCTCTTTAACTCACTCATTTCAGAAAGTTCTGCGCGCCAACCTGCAACATCTCGGAATTTCAAAATAATACGGCCACCCACAGTTCGTCCATCTGCCTCAAGCTCGGCCCCAACCAAGGTTTTAAGCATGATATTAAATGCTTGACCAACCTTGAACATTTGCTCAAGCGCGCTTTCCAAATCAACTGCTGAATCTGGCTCAAGCCAACTGCGAAAACTTACGATTTCTTTACTCTCTGAAGGGATGCCGGTATCACCTTGCAAAAGATTATTGGTGATGACGCTTGGTTCACCGGATGTGTCCCAAAACATTAATAACTGAGGTTCTGCATTCAGGATTGCTTCTAGAGAATGGAGCTTTTTTTGCAACTCACTAACTTGACTGGCCGCTTGTGCCTCTGCCTTATAGGCTCGCTGTGCCCCTTGCAGAAAAAAAACAGCTGCAACTGCCGTTACACTTAACACACCGCCAATGACACCTATTAACAAAAGTATGCGAATATTTAGAAAAAACAAACTGTCATTCTTTGGAACTTCACCAAACGCAAACATCATAAAAGCAACGCACAGTAAGCTTAAGGCAATCAAGCCAATACTCAACAGAATTTGCGGGTCATTAATCTTATTCTGCCATTCATCAATTTGCATATGAGATTCTTTGCTGTCCTAGAGCGATTCAACCTGAATTGAATTCAGGTTGTAAAATTGCTCGTTTTAAAAAGACTACAGCTTGTCAGATGAGGCTTAGCCGAAGTTGACATGCTGTAAGGGCCTGTAAAAAATTATGAACGGACACGGGAAACTTAAACTAAGACGCAAAAACGCAAAATAAAACTCAGAAGAAATCCATTATAGGAAATTATATATGTCTGATTCGACATAAAAGGTTAACAATAAGTTAACCACCATCCCCCTTGTTATGTATTAAGATCCATACGTACAAGAGTTCGATTGGCAATACGCTGAACAACTCGTAATGCAGACTCAGCCCTTTCAAGACGAATATTTTCGCAGAGCGCATCAAACGTCATCATAAATTCAGCTGCTCCACTTTTCGTCCATAATCCATCTGCTGCATCTGTATAGTCTTGCTGTTGATCGAAGGCAGCTATCGCTTGGCGAGAGGAAAGGCCTATTATATCCTTGAAAAAAACACCAATCTCATTTTGCAAGCGCCCGAGTACCCGTTCAAGTTGATCATCTGATAATTGATCTTTGTGGGTAATCACCAATATGCTGCGCACTCTTGTACGTTCTGACAGCTCAAACCAAGCGGACATTTCATTTTCTCTCCATGCAGCAGTTGCTATTGTACACCAAAGCACACCATCAACACTATGTTCAGAAACGTTAAAATCACTGTCATCCATCTCAATTGCTGACAAGCCCGGGCAATCTAAAATCTCACGATGTTTCAAGCTTTTTTCAGGCAATCCTATTTCAAGGCGGAAGACATCACTCAAATCACCTTGCAATCCTACATCAACATCTATTTTTGTACCATCGTGACTTATGACATGTATCGTAGGCTTTTCTGAGTAAAAAATAAGCGTTGGAAGACGTGTATTGGTAATCGCCCGTGTTGGAAGTTTAATATTGCGAATGAGTAAGTTTGCCAAGGACGACTTACCTGAATTAAGCTCACCTAAGATAGCAATTCGCAGTGGCCGCATTATTCTTTTTTGCAAACTTTGTAAGGCCCGCGTTGTGTATATTAAATTATACTCTCCATCATCCAGAGCCTTAAGCTGCTCTTCTGCAAGCTCAATACGATGAGCCAAATTCTCAATCACGTGCAGACTATGGTTTTTGAGCTGCATTATCGGATGTCCCCAAAAAATACTTTTAAATAGAACGATTAAAGTCTTACATTATTTCATATTCATTCAGATATTATAACAGTCCATGAAATGTCTAGCACCTGACATAAATTATCAGATCATACCTGTAACTGATCTAATTTAGAATAGTTTATTTTTTTCAACACACTCTTCGTTCGTTATTCTAGGCTCAGGCCCCATAAATCGCATGCAATTCTGTTTATGGGTCCTAAACCTAGCTATAGTGTACATTTTCACAGCGATGACGATGGTTGGCTCTATCAATAAATGAAATAAGATCATTTCAAATCTGATGCACTATAGTTCAAAAAAAACATGAGCAATTCTAGAGAATGCCAGCATTGTCAATACCATTTTTATTAATTATAATATTTACTGTATAGCAGAGTGTTAGAGCAGATTACTTACAAACTGAATTAATTTATTTCTCTCTATTGTATGTAATTTGCTCTAGCAACCATATCGACTTCTATAAGAGCATCAAGAGCAAGAGCTGTAACCCCTACACATGTGCGGGCGGGACGTTGGTTCGCTGCAAAATAGCTCTGATATGCTGTATTCATAAGCTCATAATCCCGTTCAAACTGTGACAAATACACTCTTGCCTGAACAACATCTTTCAAGCCTATATTCAAATTTTGCAAAACCATCTTTAAGTTATGCATCACTTGATGAGTTTGCGCTTCGATGCCAGAGGGCAACGGCCTCTCAAAGTCTTCGGGAAAATTTGGCATCTGCCCTGTTATAAAAACAAAACCATTACACTCCACCGCATGAGAATAAGGTGCAACTGGCTTTGGCGCCTGTTCAAGCATATGAAATTTTATTGGTCTTTTGGTCATATTCTATTTCCCAAAACTATAAATATGTTTTCATCTCTTTTTCTTTGCCACAGGGCATAAAAATATAGGTGGTTCGTAGCGAATAGGCCTAGTGGTTACAAAAGCAGACGGCCGGGAAAAATATGAGCTGTTGTCCATTGCCATCCAACTGCCAGTCGAAATACCGACATGGCGATAATACACCCCTTTCCGTGCATCTTTTTTGCGATGCACACCGCGTCCAATACGTGCACGATTGCCATACTGCTTGGAATTCCATGCCACCAAGCACCCTGGCTTTTGCACATTTGAAGGGCGCCACCCTTGTTTGTAGGCCATGTCATAAATGGCTTTTGCATTTGCCGTATACCTTGCCCAGCGACACCCTGCCTTCTTTAAAATCGCATACACCACCAAAGCGCATGAATTATACCCAGGCATGTCTGCAACCCGCGTTGCAGCCGTATGTGTTTTCACGCCATACAATAGACCACGTTTCTCAGCTTTGAAGTTGATAGGAGCACGGTCCGCATAATACACAATTGCTTCGGGTGAACATGAAGCTCTTGGAGTACCGACAGTTTTTTGTCGCCTATGAGCACCTGATTTGCCTGACAGTCCACCACCAAGCCCTGTGGCGGCTGCCCCTACGAAGCGTCTGCTATCAACACGTTTTGATGACATAGCGCGAGAGGCTTTAGACTGCCGCCAAGCCCCGTTCATCCCTAGAGAAATAAAATGTCCTTGGTAGTTTGGAACGGGGGAAATATCTCTGCGCGACTGAGGAAAAGAGCCCGCCAACACCTCACTTAATGCCCCCAGATGAAGCAGGATAGACACAAAAGCAAACAGAGTTGCAGTCTTAACACGCAACTTTAAGCCCATTTTGCTTTGATTATAAAAATTTATTATCCTAAATATGTAAGCTTTTAGAATAAAAAGACTTTCTCTCGTTACAAATCCTTTGTAATATTTACTTAGGATCAATTTGTATTCGAATAAAGTCATTTGGATTCACAAGGATCTAAAACACTGATACAATAGTCTTAGCATCTAAATAAACCATAATAAAGCTTGGAGAAGTCTAATGGGACGCGCACTACTCATAATTACACTGTTTTTAATCACAATCGGCTCTCTTGGGGCAGCAGGTTTGCTGTACAAAGAAAACAAAGAAATCCGAAACAGTTTGGAAACATTGACCCAATCAAACGTGGTTTCCAAAACCCTCGCGAAAGAAGCAAACCAGGAACTCACTGAAATTAAAAGCCAACTGGACAGCTTGAAAGAAGCGTCAGCTGAAGCAGCCGATAAACTCAAAGCTGCTGAACATGCCAAAACAGCGGCGGAACAACAGGCCTCTGATGCACAAGCAATGCTTTCTGAGCTCGAGAAACAGCTTCAAAACACAACCCAAGCCCTTGAGGATGCTGTTAAAGCAAAGACACAAGCCGAGAAAGCTGCGAAAGAAGCCGCCAACAAAGCACAAGCTTCGACTCCGCAGTCTAATGCCGCAACATCACAGTAAGGGCTAAAGCCCCATAATCGCGATTATTCTAGGTTCAAATATTCATGTTTGGACGTAGTTTATAGCTATTTTCTGGGCGAGCAAGTCATCAGCCCAAGCATTCCATACCGCTTTTGCAGCTTCATGGGCTTCATCTTCTGACTTGCCGTCATCAAGGGCTGCTTTTCTCGCAGCTTCGCATTTGTTAAAATGGGCGATGGTTTCGTCTTGGTTCATGGAATGAGGCTCTCATGGTGTTTGACTTTACAACCAGAGATAATGTGTTTGATAAGAAAAGAGAAGCAGGCTGTCGGGAGTGTGTGTAAAAAGGGCCCTTGACAGGAATAAAACTTCCGACAGAAAAGAGCACTTATACCAACATTCATTAAATGAGACTCATCTTATGTCTTCCCAAATCTCAGCGAATATGATTCAAGATTACAAACAGAACGTGGAGGTTTGTCATGGGGAAAGCGATTTCTATTTCATCAGAATATACAGCAGAGGAGGTGC
>JBCCCO010000068.1:0-15882 GCA_039033475.1 Pseudomonadota bacterium
CAGCCCGTGCGCAAAGCATAAAATATACCGTTAATCACACGGCGGTCGCAAACACGTTTCACACCGCGGCTCTTGTTTGGGAGAGCACATTTAATGAAATCCCATTCCAAATCTGTCATATCAAAACGTGACATCAACACTCCCCCTCTATAAAATAAGGGCAATGAATCATATTCGCTTGATTGTGTAAACTATTTTATGAGTACGCTGCCTAAAATCTCGTTTAGCATTGGAATCGGTGTATATATCGTTACTAAGGTAATAAGATTGTTATGCACCCTAGGAGAAAAAATGAATCCGCATGATATCCTTAATTTTTGGTTTGATGATGAGAACAAAGAATTCTTATTTCAAAAGTCGGAAGCCTTTGATGAAAAGTTGAAGCAACGATTCACCGAGGTGCAGGAGCAGGCCGTAGTAGGTAATCTGGATGGCTGGTTGAACAATGGTGCCGATGCAACGCTTGCTTTGATTTTGCTATTGGATCAGCTGCCACGTAATTTCTACCGAGATCAAGCGCGAGCATTTGCAACGGATGGTAAAGCTGTGCAGATGACATATGCAGCCCTTCAGAGAGGGTATGACCTTGTGTTTAAGTATGAAAAAGCGATTGAGAAGATGGCATTCTTGTACATGCCCCTAATGCACAGTGAATTACTAGATAATCAGCGAAGATGTGTGGACTTAATGCTAACGCATGTAGAAGATGCAATTTTTCACTCTTTTGCAAGAGCGCATCATGATATTATTGTGCGTTTCGGGAGATTTCCTCATCGCAATAAGGCTCTAGGTCGGGTGAGTACTCCTGAAGAACAGGTTTTTCTAACTCAACCAGGTAGTGGATTTTAAAATTATCTGAGACGCATTAACACGCCTGCAACTGCTCCGAAACAGCATTTTTAATGTTAATATCAATGACAGCTTGCGCTACACATTACTGCTTCAGCTTAAGTCGTTTCTCCACCTGCAAGCGACGTAATTTCAGTAACTTTTTGGAACTCTGACAGGATTTCTGGATGGTGCTTGGCGAGATAGCGTACCACGCGAGCATTGCCGAGCAGCGAACCAAGGTATCCTTTGGCTAAGGTCAGATTCAATACATCAGTTCCATAATTTTCTTCAATAATCCGGTACTCACTCTGCACAGTACCCATCTCACTTTCCATGCGTGCCATTTGTTCTGTTGTTAGCCCTTTGATACGTTTTGGCTTTTCTGGTTGCGATAACTGGTCTTTGGGAGTAGCGGCTAGTAATGCCTTCGCATAAGAAACGGAATAAGTGCCAGTATCATTCATCAGTGTAACAGCCTCTATCTGGCGATATGCCTTCATGCGCTTGAGTGCAGGAAATACACCATTTGCCACCATCTTGTCCTTGAGCATATCAGCTGCCTCCTGACAGATGCCATCGAGTAGCTTGCGCTTCATTATGATACTTTTAATATCTAGATTGAGGGTCTTGGCAATTTTCTCTTCTGGTACACCACGCTCTATTGCACGCCGTATCATACGGTGTTCCTGAATAGGAGAAATACGGTTTATGTGCTTGTTATAGGTAAAAGCCTCATCGTCAGAAGAAATCAGGCAAACAACATGGCTGCTACCAATTTCCTTAAGTGCTTCAATCCGAAGATGCCCATCCAGAAGAATGAAACATTGTTTCTTTTTACCATCCGGCACTACGACCGGCGGTTCAATTACGCCCACTTCTTTGATTGAGGAGAGTATCTGCTTGTACTTCCCGCTATTCTGCAGAGCATTACCCATCACCTTGATCGGTACGATCTGCTCCAGACGCAGTTCGATCATATCACTGTCAAAACCAAGTGTGATACCACCGTTTGACAGTGTATCAATTTTCTTCTTATCTGGTTTCATTACTTTTCCTCCAACATGGCTGAAAGTTGTTTGGGCATTGTGGTCAAGCCCTCAGCTTTCAATAAGGTGGCAAAGTTATCTTCCGCATAAAGTCTGCGTAGCGCCTCTGTAATAAAAAGCATCCGGCTACCAACTACATCAGCCTTACGTGTGAGTAAGCGTTTGCGATCCACCTCTTTTTGATAGATTTTCAGGACATCCTGTGCAGAGATGGCTCCAGCCTTACGGCTACGACCACATTTCTGCTTCTGTTGACGGATACTTTTTCCTCGCTGTTTACGCACTTCCAGCAAACGTTTTGCCATTTTTAGTTTACTACCGCGCAGCTCGTTATTCTCATATGCTTCCTGTAATGCCTGCTGTTCATCATCAGGAGAATCGGCGATTGATACTGCTACACTGACGGGTAAATGTCCTGCTTCAACGGCTGATAAAAGACGCTCCTCTCCACGCTCCAGTAAATCTAGTACAGATTTGGCATAATGGTTAGTGAGGCCAGTCTTTTTGGCAATCGTCTTTGCATCATAACCTTTTTGCTGTAGCACTTCGATACCATGCAAAAGGTCAAGTGAGCGGTGTTGTCTGCGTGCAAGATTCTCAACTAAACTCATGATCAGTGCTTCTTCCTCAGAAGCATCAATCACAATTGCAGGGATATGTGCCTGGCTACAGGTCTGGAAGGCTTCGATTCTACCCTGACCACATACCAGATCATACTCCTTACCATCACCGGAGCTGGATGGTGTTACTGTAATTGGGCGTTTCAATCCCACCTTGGTGATATTCTCGGAAATATCCAGAAACACTTTCTGACTACGAGCACGCGGATTGAGGATATTAATCCGCTCTATAGGAATCATCTTGATTTTGGCATTACGGTTTTTCTGTTTCATGCAACCTCCATAATTTCAATATGTTCACTCAGCATGAAGAATGGCTCCAGATCATCAAAACGATAGGCATCCAGTGCCAAGCCATTGTTTTCCGATAGGCGAATTTTTGGATCTTCAATGTCGAGTGAAGGTAGTAGATAATAATCCAATGGCTTTTCGTTGCGGGCATCCATGCGTATGGCGATGGTGATATCTGGCTCCAACCCGCTATCAAGCCGTATCTTCCAACGATAGGCTCCAGCTTTCGTTTGCAAGCAGCGGCAAATCACCACCGATACTATCAGTTCGTTATTGAGGTAGAGTAAATCCGAACCAACTTCTCGATGTATGGATGCGCCGAGGGCTTTAATTTTGCGAATCGTATCCTCTACTATTTCAGCATAGAAAATGCGCAGATGGCGATTGATTTCGATATAGCGATAGTCTCTGTCAGGTGTATAGCCAACCAGCTTATAAGCACGCAGCAGACTGCCAAACCGATGAAGGTACGCACCACTAGATGGCATATCCTCCTGTTCATCAATAACGATTCTAGACAGCCAACCCTTACGCTCATGCAGATGACGCAATTTATCCAGCATTTCATCATCAGAGAATTTCCTGCTTCTTTCGCGCAAAATTCCCTGCACTGTGTAGAAATTACTTGGATCAACAATTGCCTCAAATACACCATCAGAGCGCACCCACATATCCGGAGTATTGACCATACGGCGCTTTTTCAATTTGTGGGAGGTGCGGTTAAAGACGTTATTACCGATATATTTTTCATTGGTAAGAATCTGATGTATGGTGCCGCGTGTCCATTCTCTATCAAGGTCAGTCAGAATGCCCTGCTGATTCAGTACATGGGCAATTTCACTCTCCTTCATACCATCTTCAATAAAAGCACGGTAAATCCATCGTACAGTTTTTATTTCTTCTTCTGGCCCAGGAACAAGAACAACTCGGTCTGTCTGCAAACTCTTATGTTCGCCTTGCTTTAACTGGCCTTTTTGGTTTCCATGCTCATCAATAAGCATTCGACGCAAGCCAAAACCTGCGAGGCCACCTTGCCGGAATCCTTTTTCAATCAGACGACACTGACCAGCAAATACCTTCGTTGACAGCTCGCGGCTGTATTCTCCAGCCATTGAGCGTTTAACACTCTTGATAATATTTGCAGTAGGGCTGCCATCATTCTCAAATTGTTCTGCAACGTATTGCACATCAATCCCTGCGCGGCAGCAGATATATTCATAATACGCACTTTCATCAGCATTCTGAAAACGTCCCCAGCGTGTGATGTCCAGTACCAGAATAGTGCCAAACTCTTTATTTCCACGCTGCACATCATCAATCAGTTGTTTCAGTGCATCACGCCCTGCCAGATTTAGGCCACTTTTTCCTTCATCAGCATAGGTGTTAATAATTTCCAGATTCTTGCGCTTGGCATATTCCGTAATCGCTTCAGCTTGATTTTCGGTGGAATATTTCTGGTGGTCGGTAGACATGCGCACATACATAGCTGCCTTGCGTGTATGCGGTTTTTTCTGAATTTGATCGTTTGTCCCGAATAAATCTTTCACTAGTTTTTTCCATAATTCATTTCCCTCCAATTTCCCAAGGAGCAGAGACATTAATGCTCACTTTTAACGTTAACAAGGGAGTTTAAAGATGTCACTTCAAGAAAATCACCAAGTTTTACCAACAGAAATTACCGACCAAATGATTGCCAAATTAGTTTCTAAATCACTGCATGACGAATATAAAAATACCAGCGCTGCGGTGAAACATATTGGCAAGAAAACCGGCATAAATCTGAAGAGTATAAATAACTGGTATCAGGGCTATAATGCCCCGAATGCGGGACATTTATTGATGCTAGCGAAATCGTATCCTCAGGTGTTAAAAAATGTATTAGAGGTGATTGACCGAACGGATGTTTGGGAATTTTGTTTGACCGAAAATATTCCAGCTAAGATGTATCACAAAACAGGAGGATACAAACAGGAAGCCTCAATTTATAGTGTCAAATATGACCCTACAAATCTGATCACCAGCTTAAAAATTGATATTAAACTGAACAATCGGCAGGTATGGTTCATTGGAGAACTGCGCATTAGAAAGAACTTAAAAGCGAATGATATTGTCAAACAATGGTCGGTCAGTAATGCTACTGCCAAACGCGATATTGCAGGACTGGTTGATGCAAATCTTATCCATTTTGTGGGTGCAAAAAAGAATGGGCATTATGAGGTTACATGACTGAAATACAGAATGTGTTTCCCTGCTACTTCCCTGCTTTTATTTTAGAGAAGTATCGTGTAATATCGCGGATACACTGGGGTACAGGATGTGTAAACGCAGTGAAAAGGTATGTTTCCCTGTTGTTTGATGAATTTACCCTGTAGATAGGGGGATAGCAGGGAAAAACCTTAACTGATGGCTAGTAGATCAAATCAGAATTCCCACCACCATGTATCTTAACAGACCTGGCTAAGATTTCTGATAAGGCTGCTTGCCATTAAATTTACATTCTATATTTTTCAGTGTTTATAACTGATACCAAAATTAATCATACAATTGGTTTTGGAAATAACTACAGATGAATTCTGATTTTGCACTTCGATAAAAACTCATTAGATATTTTGCTGAAAGTCATGGAATGGCGCAGAGATATGCGTCATTTTAAAGCGGATGCTGTTTCTGAACAGCAATTGAAAATTCTGAAACAAGCGATGAACTTTGCCCCTTCAGTCGGTAATTCTCGTCCATGGCGCGTGCTTAAAATTGATTCGAGCAAAATCCGCAATAAAATCCAGGATATCTATAAAGTAGAAAATGAGAAAGCTGCAGAAATTTATCAAGGTGAACAAAAAAAACATTATAACACGCTGAAATTATCAGCATTGGAACAAGCCCCTGTTCAGCTTGCTATTTTCACTGATATCGCACCCGTTGCAGGTCATGGACTTGGGCGCCAATCTATGCCTGAAACCTTGCAGTATTCTACAATTACGGCCATACATAATTTATGGCTTGCGGCCCGTGCTCAAAATTTAGGGGTTGGATGGGTTTCAATCCTCGCCCCCAACCTCGTGACAAGTGCTCTGGATGTGCCACACAACTGGCACTTTACAGCCTATCTTTGCATTGGGCACCCTAAATATGCTGACACACAGCCAGAACTGGATCGTGAAGGCTGGCAAAAAAATATAGAGCACGATTGGATGGTACGTTAATCAGCGACGGGCCCTGAGAGACTTGCAAGAATCACATACCAGCTATCATAAGATACCTCTATGATTAGGGCTTTTTTTCATTCGCAAAAATTGTTAAATAATTCCTATGATTTTAACGATGCTCAAAGCAAAAATTCATCGCGCAAGCGTTACGCAGTGCGATTTGCATTATGAAGGCTCAATCACGATTGATACAGAGATTTTAGAGCACGCGGGCATTCTTCCCTACGAGCAAGTGGATGTGTATAATATCAATACGGGTACACGTTTTACGACCTATGCAATCAAAGGACAGCCCGGCTCTGGTATTATCGGCATCAATGGTGCGGCAGCGCGCTTGGCGCAAGTCAATGATTTGGTGATTATTTGCTCTTATGCGCGCATGAATGATACGGAAGCTCGTGCATTTACTCCAACTGTTTTGCAAATGGGCAACGGTAACAGTGTTATAAAATCCTAAAAACAATATTCCGTATAACCGGATATTCTGGGCATTAAATTTGGTGTATGTTTGCGTTCTAAAGAGATTCTTTTTTCTAGAGCACGTCAAATGAATTCAGCTAAACGTGACATGTTCTAAGTTTTTATAGGCGAGCAATCTTTCCACCTCTAGGTAAATCTAATAAGGTGGATTGCTCTAGAACGCATGCGAAACACTCTGAAATCATTACTTTTTATTTTTTTTATTGCCATAGGAATATCAGGCTGTGCTACGCCTGTTTTATTATCCCCACCTCCAAAAGCAAAAGTAGGGGATGCAAGCCTGACATTGAGCATTCAAGCTGCTCAAAAACAGGAAATGCCTAAGGGCGCTCAAATTGTTGTTTCTTTGGTAAATATGAAAACTTCCACAGATCCATCAAACTCGTTTGCAATTGTTGGCGATCAAATCCAGCTTACACAGCCTGATAGAGCTGTTCGCATTACATTTCCTGCAGATCGTAAACGTATCACCCCCTGTCATAACAAACGTGTTTGTGCCTTTCTTGTGCAAGTTGTTAAAAACGGCCGTGTGTTATTTGCAAATTCTGCTCCGGTTTATTATACAATCGGACAAAAGCAAGTCACTGTCGTTGTGGAAAATACCGCTTAATCTTTATGTTAGTGAAACGCATAACTGTGTCAACTCAGCCACAAAAGAAAATATCCTTTCAATTTGAGAAAGAAGTGATCCCTAAAACAAAAAAATCGATTATATTGAGGGATAGGGTGCAACTAAAGGATAGCGTTATGAAGCAAATTATTATGATTTTTACAGTATTTACGTTTGTTGCAGCTTTAAATATTGCGCACACCGCATTTGCTCAAAACAGCGCCAGTTCTGCAAAACGTCAATCTGGAGATATTTTAGAGCGTCATCCCAAATCAGGATGTTACCGCCGCGATGGTGAACACAGATGCAAACACAAAAGCAAAGTTGGCGGATATAGCTATCGTTATGAAGATAGTATCATCCTTGATACGGAGCCAAAAAATCAGACGGGTCCGTTTGACTCTGGTTTTTTCTTTGATACCACATCAGCAGAATCTCAATACCTTAATAACTAAGATCGTAATTGCTGCCTTGAATAATTGAGTCACAAACTTTTTGTTTGTAATGCTCGTCTTTCACGTAGAATAAGTTTATGATTTTTATGGCGTGTTTTGAAGCAGATTCACTTCTGTAATGTGCAAAAGACTATGGGCATTACAACTCCATTACCTTGATGGCAGCTGGTCCCAAAATAACAACGAATAGAACCGGTAAGAAAAAGACAATCATAGGAACTGTTAATTTTGGTGGTAAGGCTGCGGCCTTTTTTTCTGCCTCTGCCATGCGCATATCCCGGTTTTCCTGAGCCATCACACGCAATGCTTGACTTAAAGGCGTGCCATACCGTTCCGCTTGAGTTAAGCTGGTGCAAACGGCTTTCACTCCCGGCAATCCGGTGCGCAAACCTAAATTCTCATAAGCCGCTTGACGTGTTTGTAGGTAAGATAGTTCCGCAGTTGTTAAACTTAACTCTTCGGCGAGTTCTACGCACTGACGCCCAATTTCTTTTGAAACATTATTGAACGCTGCTTCCGCCGACATGCCTGACTGAACACATATCAACAGCAAATCAAGGGCATCCGGAAATGCTTTTTTAATTACTTTTTGCCGTTTCTGAATCAAATTAGATAACAATAAGTTGGGTAAGAAAAAACCAAAATAGCCAAATCCTAAAACAATTAATAATTTAATTGCATCTGTGTACCCGTGGTCATTTATTAAAAAGAAATAAAATGCCGAGGCTAACAAAAATGCAAGGAGAAGTAGAATTCTAAAAAATAAGAAGATTACAACAGGACCTTGTCCACGAAACCCGGCCATACGTAATCTGTTACGCATTTCAGTTGTTTCAAACATTTGACGTAAATTAAGCTTATCAACTACTTGTTTCATAAAGTCTTGAGGTGTATCACCCCTTAGTTTCCCCTTCGAGCTTTCTACTTTAAGTTCTGCAAGACGTTTCGCCCGTAAAGCATCCCGCTCCATTGCAACATATTTCATGCGAGAATTTAATTTGCTAGAATCCAAAAATGGCATAGCAATTGTCATGATTGTCGCAAAAACAGCCACAGAGGTTAAGACTGAAATAATGAATTGCGGGTCTCTAATAAGGTCAATCATTTAAAAACCTAATAGTCAAAATTAATCATTTTAGCCATAACAAACACCCCCATTGCCATCCAGACGCCACATCCCATAAGCATAATTTGTCCTATTTCGCGTTCCCACAATAGGGCAATATAATCCGGAGTGGTTATATAAACCAAAAGCATCACAACTACTGGAAGTGCCGCAATAATAGCCGCGGAAGATTTGGCTTCTGCCGAAAAAGCTTGAATTTTTCCTTTAAGCTTCTTGCGGTCTCGTAATATCGAACTTAAGTTGCCAAGAGCTTCTGCGAGATTACCCCCTGATTGCTGTTGAATTGAAATAACAATCGCGAAGAAATTCACTTCTTCCAAAGGCATGCGTTTGTACATTTTTTCCAGGGCTTCAGATATTGGCAAACCAATCCGCAATTGTTCGACGACCTCAACAAACTCCATGCGAACGGGCTCTTGTGTTTCTGCTGCAATAACCTTTAAACAATCATTAAGTGGCAAACCTGATTTCACACCGCGAACAATAATATCAATTGCATTGGCAAATTCTGCCGTAAATTTTTTCTGGCGGCGTTTCGCTAAAAAGCCGATGACCCAACGCGGTAAACCAATGCCTGCAGCAGCCCCGGCCCCAAGAGCAACATAGATCGCAGAGCCTGACAAAAATATTAAAGCTCCTACAATAAGAGCGAGTAAAAGTGACGAGACATAATAAACATTTGGCGTTAAATCTAGACCCGCACGTTCAAGGCGAACACGTATGGTAAGGTTTTCTTTAGCTTTTTGCCTTGCATCAAGCTCTTTAAGCGTATCTTGCACTTGCGAACGCCGAGTTTGACCAGAAGCAATATTTTTAAACCGGGGATCATTGGCTGATGGGTCATTTTTTTGTGATATTTTTTTAACGCGCTGCCCACTTTTCCTCTCACCACTTAAAAATGGATATATAAAAACATAAGCGACGCCTCCAACAGCTAGAGCTATCATAATTGGAAAAATAATTTGTATTACATTAGGATCAAACATTAACCCAACATACCTTCCGAAGCGTTCTCTTGTTCATAAACTTCTGCGCTCGCTAACGCTTCTGCAAGCCTCTGCTCTTCACCATAGTATCTTGCACGATCCCAAAACTTAGGTCTGGCAATTCCAGTTGATTTATGGCGGCCTATCAGCTTACCATTTGCATCTTCACCCACGATATCATAAACGAAAATATCCTGTAGCGTCACAACTTCCTCTTCCATTCCTACAACTTCAGTTACATGAGTTATCTTACGAGATCCATCACGCAAGCGAGAGGCCTGAATAATCACATCTATAGAGCCTGTTATCATCTCTCGGATTGTTTTAGAGGGCAGTGAAAATCCTCCCATCATAATCATACTTTCAAGACGACTAATGGCCTCTCGTGGACTATTTGAGTGCAATGTTCCCATAGAACCATCGTGCCCTGTGTTCATGGCCTGAAGCAGATCAAAGGCCTCTGATCCACGAACCTCACCAACAATAATACGTTCAGGGCGCATCCGCAGACAGTTCTTAACCAAGTCACGCATGGTAATTTCCCCCTCCCCTTCCAAATTGGGAGGCCTGGTTTCCAATCGCACCACATGGGGTTGCTGGAGCTGTAATTCTGCGGAATCCTCACAGGTGATAATACGTTCATCAGATTCAATATAGGCCGTAAGGCAATTCAGCAAAGTTGTTTTACCAGAGCCTGTACCACCTGAAATGAGGATATTACAACGGCTTTTTCCAATAATACTAAGAAGCGTCTTTCCTTCAGGTGTAATTGAACCAAAATTAACGAGTTGATCAAGAGTGAGCTTATCTTTTTTAAACTTTCTTATCGTAAGAGCAGGCCCATCAATGGCTAAAGGAGGAGCAATAACGTTAACACGACTACCATCAGGTAGACGAGCGTCACAAATGGGGCTAGATTCATCAACACGCCTGCCAACCTGACTTACAATCCGCTGACAAATATTCATAAGTTGGCTATTATCTGCAAAAAACAGATTTGTTTCTTCCACTTTACCACCAACTTCGATGTAAGTTGTCTCAGCTCCATTGACCATGATATCTGCAATATCATCACGCGCTAAAAGAGGCTCAAGGGGGCCATAGCCAAGCACATCGTTACATATGTCTTCGAGAAGTTCTTCCTGCTCTGCAATCGACATCACAACATTTTTTATTGATATGATTTCACTTACAATATCTCGAATTTCTTCACGTGCAGCATCATTATCAAGCTTGGCAAGTTGGGTCAGATCAATCGTATCAATTAAAGCTGCAAAAACAGTTTTTTTAACGTCATAAAAATTAGAAGAGCGTGATGAACCAGATTTCTTTACAGGCTGCTCACCTTTATTCTCCACCTCTTTTTGAGGCAGAAGCGTCGGCTCACCTTGCTGTTCTGCAACATCCGTTTTTTTTCCAGAAACGTGCTCCTGCGTTCCGAAACCGGAGTTTTTATCAGATGTCGGGCGTTTTCCAAACATGCGATGTTTTATTCCTTAAAAAGATCTATGCATACTTAGGTATGCGAATTTATTATTGTGACCATAAGGTTTGTAGTGCTCAAAAAATTATCTTTACAATACACCAAACCTTTTCAAGAATGGTGCTAAAAGTGATTTGGAATTTTCGGTTTCATTGTCAGTTCTGTGTGTAAGTAGAAATGCCAATTCACGAAAGCTCTCTGACGCTTTTGACTTTTTCGATATCTCTTCTATCATCTGCCCGTTATTAGTAGCCATACCAAATAATTCAGAATCAAAATCAATGGTAATAGCCGAGTCAATTCCTATAGCTTTGGAAATATCTTTAACTGAAATTTCAGGACGTTTTGGCATGTTTACCTGATTAAAAACGAGCCAAGGATCACGATCATTGTCACGGCCATTTTTTAAGACATCTATTAGATTTTTCGTGTTTCTCAAATTCGCAAGATCTGGAATAGCTGTGATCACTATTTCATCCGCTTGCATTAAAATTTTCTTTGTCCAGCTGGTCCAGGTATGAGGCAAATCAACCAGTACATAAGGAATATTACTACGCGTGATGTCAATTACTGTTTCGCAAGCTTCAGCATCTATATCATACTCCTGTTCCAGCGTAGCTGGTGCAGAAAACAGACTAAGATGTTCAGAACATTTAGATAGAAGGCGATCCAGCAACATTTCATCAAGACGCTCTGGTGCAGATAATGCATCTAAAATTCCCTGGACAGGATCTTGGTTAAAATCTAATCCGGCTGTGCCAAACGGAAGATCCATATCTGCAATTACAACATCAGTTTTAATTGCCTCTGAAATCAACCAAGCCGTATTGTGGCATACAGTACTGGAACCCACTCCCCCTTTCGCACCAATAAATGCTATCACGCTACCAACAGGATCTGTCTCTGGGTCATTATAAAGGTTCGAAATACTCTCCATAATATCAATGGGTTTCAGCGGTAAAACGAGGTATTCACTAACACCGCGACGCAAAAGCTCTCTGTATAAAATGATATCGTTTGTAGGACCGATAATAAGAACTTTAGTCCCGCTATCACAGACATCAGCCAGCATGTCGAGATTTTCAAGAAGTTCGTCTTCTTTTTTATGTGTTTCAAGAACGATAAGATTTGGCGTTGTTGCCCCTTTGTAAAAGGCAAGTGCAGCTTCAAGTCCGCCCATTTGGACATGCATATGAGCTTTTGCAAGGCGGCGATCTTCTGCTGTATTTTGCAAGGTATCAGCTGTAGATTGTGCTTCACAAAATGCCTGTATTGAAATTCGAGGAATTGGTCTTGCACGCTGTATCTGCGGAAAAATATCTTCCTTTTCACTTGGAGACCCTTGGTCTTCAGATACATTATTAAAAGCTAGAGATTCGGTTTTTTCTAACGTATTCATTATTATTTCGCCACTTCGCTAACTCTACCTTTTTCGTCTTCAGATCTTTGCGATCCTGTAGATTGACCTTTAATATATTTCTCCCAAATAACATCTCTACGTTCACTTGAGCGCGCAGTATGCTTGCGCAGCTGTATCAAATCTCTCGGATTTGCAATCATAGAAGCCAAGTTGCGTTGTGTCGCACAACCAAAATTGTGATAGTGAACATTTCGTTTGTTTAGTACTAAATTACCTGGCCATTCGCCGCATTCGGGTCCTTTAGCAACATATTTACCATATGCCATATAGACAGCAGGCTTATACTGATCCGCTGCGTTGTACGAAACAAAATCGATCGACGAATTTGAAATATTATACCTCTTAAGAAGATCTCGTATATTATTTAACACATTAAAAGTTGCAATTTCATTATCAGCCCCTGATGGAGCGGCTATTTCAATATGTTGGGCATGACTTTTTTTGTACCCTTTCAGAAAACGAGAGATTTTCACTTTTTGCCTACGAGTAAGACGCGATGCATTTGGTTTAACATGAAGTTTTATTTCAACACCCTTCGTGTGCACATGTATTGGATGACGGTCCGCAACATATGCTGCACTCCGAGCATGTGTAGTCGGCTCAAAGATCTCTGGGTTGTGACAACTTGCAACACTTCCACCTAATATTAAAGCCAATACAATTTTTAATGAGAGTGATCTCAGTGCTAATTTATTATGCATGATCATATTTATCCGGTTATAAAATAAAACTTTTTAGTCAACAATAAAGCCGTAATTACCCTTGTAATTACCTTTAGGAACAACATCATCATTGTTGCCATAGACTTTATTGATATGTCCCAAAAAGTTTGCTTTCCGATCTGTTGCAGGCGCGAAATTTCTATTGGGTTGCTCTAAGTCTTGAGGCGATCTAGCGCGCACCATATATGGCGTAACAATAACAACCAACTCAGTTTCTCTTTTTCTAAAATCTTTACTACGAAAGAGAGAACCAAGCACCGGAACTTTCTTCAACCCTGGAACACCATCAAAATTATTTTGGGTTTCATCAGACAATAGACCTGCAATAACTAACGCGCCACCACTTGGAAGCTCAACCATGGTTTCTGCTCGGCGCACTCTAAGAGAAGGAAGTGAGATTTGAGAAAGTTGTACAGCACCTTCTGTGCTAAGTTCACTGACTTCAGTTGATATTTTAAGGCTAATATTGTTCTCAGAAAGCACAACAGGAGTAAACGATAATCCAACCCCAAAAGGTTTAAACTCTACAGAGACCTGACCATCATCTTGCGAAACTGGGACAGGAAATTCGCCGCCTGCTAAGAATTTTGCTGTTTCCCCTGAAATTGCGGTTAAATTTGGCTCTGCTAAAGTGCGCAACAACCCGGTTCTCTCAAAAGCCTCCATTGTTGCAGCAAAACAGCTAAAAGCTGATGCAAAACTAACTGCGGGATTTAGAGTAACATTGGTTCCAGGCAGTGTGCAAGATGCGGGATTAGGGCCGAATACACCAGTCAAGAAAGAACCACTTCCATTTGCATTTGTTAGAGGAAAGCCATTGTTTGTTCCAAAATTACTACCCCCAACATTTCCAACACCTCCACCATTCCAGTTTACGCCAAGACGCTTAATGCTATCCCTATTCATTTCAGCAATCGTAACCTTAAGAAGGACTTGCTCCTTAGCTGCAACCTCAATCATGTTAAGAACTTTTTCTTTCTTCTCAACAAAACGGGCAGCAAGACTGCTAGCTCGCACTGCATCAGCTGGCGATCTAACACGACCATTCAGTATAATATTATCATTAACCATTTCAGCTTCTATGCGCGAGCCAGGAATGTAGCGTTGCATCATTTCAAGCAATGGCGTTAAATCACGCTCAACTTTTACTTCCAAAGTTAGAACTTTATTGCCGCTTTTATCAAAGAAGAAAGCATTAGCTTGACCTGTTGCAAGACCAATTAAAAACGAACGTTTTGAGGTTTGAACAACAGCATCTAAAATTTTAGGACTAGAGACAACCACATCACGTATGTCTGTAGGCAATTCTATAATAACAGATTTGTTTAAGCCTATTGTAATGCTTTTATGAACTGGCAGTATTGCATTTTCAGAGATTTGAATAACAGATTTATTCTCCCCTTGAAATTTTGCGTTTAATGCTATTGGGCTACCCACAAATATGCAGGAACACAAAAGAGAAATAATAACTTTCCCTTTTATCCAAATTTTTTTGTAATTATCTTGCATTTACTTTCCTGTCGTCACACAAGCTTTCTGTGCGGCACAAGGCTCGCATGAAATTTGAAAGAATAAATTAACTTAATTTAGCTTAACGCAACGCATACAATTCGCAGTTTTAATATAACTGTCATTAACTTTACTGAATGAGAACTTGACACGTTACAGAGATATTCACTGTGATAAGCAAATAAAAACTAATTGGTACAAGAAAACTGAAATGATAATTTTAAATTACTGCACACCGTAAGCTGTTGAAGGCATTCCATACTTAAGCAACCGAATGGCCCCACCAGTATTACGCTCAAAAGGATTTATTGTTTTTTTGTCATTGGAAAAACTATTGGCAACATCAGCAAGACTTCTTAATGATAACGATAGATCCCCCATTGAATCCGCGAGTGTTAACAATTCTGCCTGCCTTGGGTTCAACTCTAATGTGACTGTTCGACCAGTTGCCACATTTTTATCTTTCTCACTTTCTATCATTTGACCGATTGCGAGAACACGAATATTCTTTAATACAGTATTGCTTATGTGAGTATTCTCACTATCTCCTCGGGTTCGACGCGTGACAATCACATCAACATAATCATTTGGTAAAACAAACCCGCCAGCCACTGTTCTCTCTTTAATTTCAACGGAAACAGCGCGCATACCTGAATTTAAAATGGCTGCCATAACGCCGCCTTGATTAACACGAACAACTTTTTTAGGAGAAATTGGCTCCCCTGAAATAAAAGCACTTTTAGCTACTGCTCCATTATAGTCTTGCTTTGCACTGGGATTCTTATTTTTCGTAATAAAGTTACCCGCCTGACTTTTAGGCCATGGTTGCCAAGACAAATTATTACTTTTTATTCTTTGCCCCAAACCGATATCCTTTGAAGCAACAAGAATATCAACAGCGTCAAGCTGTTGTTGTACTTCTACAATTTGTTGCGGCTGTTGCTGAGGCACTAGACTTTGTGAAAGAAATGCAGCCCCACCAGCCGCAGCCAAAGCAATAAACAGAACCAGTATTCGCGCACGCTTCATAATAAAAATCCAAATTTAAAAATATTAAATTAAATTAAAAACGCGATACTAATATAACTCTACAATAG
>JBCCCO010000069.1:0-15782 GCA_039033475.1 Pseudomonadota bacterium
CGAAAAGCTGTTGCTCGCCGCTTGGTTCGCTTGAACTATAAAAAATTAGTTATTATAAATCTTATATGAAATGTTGATATTAAAGTTTAGGAGCCTGTTAGTAATAATTGATCTTAATTTGGTTTTATTTTCTACACCATATAGTCAACTTTAAATATTAGCTTTGAAGAGTTTTTTTCCAAGCAGAACTGTACCCTCTTATGCAGAAGTCTTTTTGGGGCCAAAAAATGCGGTAAGATCTTTTGCGGTGAAGTGAAGTAGGGTACGTCTGTGACAGGTGGGTGAGCTTTCTGAATACTTAATGTGAGTATCGGAAGCTCACCCAAATTTATTTTTATATTTTGTTATTCTTATTATGTTTACAGTTTCCATGATTCTAAGCTTTTTTACAAGTCGGGTAATCACCCTACAAATCCAATCTGTGTAAAGCTGTTGAAATCACCAATACAAAGGGAAGAGTTTACATTGCAGCTATTTCCAAAATTAATGATGTGATTAATTTTGGCGCTCAAGCTAACACCACTAAGCGGCGAGCCAAGCTGTCACTCTATCGATGTTCTTCCACTTGTATATCAACCAAAGCTTGATTTAATGCAGCTAGCGCAGCCCAATGCTCTGCCCAGCCGATAATCTCAAAGTTTTCAGTGGATTTGATAACTGCAATCTTGTGGCACGCATTTTTATCAAAAGCACGCAATGTTTGCTGTAACGTATGATCTGAGGTCAGCCAGATCATCGTTTTAGGGTCAAGAGATTTTATCTTGTCTTGGCCCTCACCCGGCTCAAATTTTGTCATGAAATGGTGAACTTTAAGCCTTTTGGCAATTTGCTGATCAATACTTTCATGCAAAAAATGTCCTCTATTTTTTAACTGCCAATGGAAAAAACCCATACCATTAATGGCTTGGTTTAAAGCTGTGGCAATAGATACAGCCAACAACAAAGCAAGCGTTACCTCATATCCACCCGTTAATTCAAACACGATAAGTGTCGTTGAAATGGGAGCGCCAATAACTGCTGCACTAACAGCCCCCATACCAACAATAGCGTATACCCCATGGCTGGACGAAACTTCTGGAAAAACGGCTGTCGCGATAAGTCCAAAGGCACCGCCAGTCATCGCACCAAGATACAGCGATGGCGAGAACACCCCACCTCCAAAACGGCTTGCAAGTGTAATTGCTGTTGCTGCTGTTTTGGCGACAAGCAAGGCAAAAAGTGTGGCAATGGTGAGGTTTTGATTGAGAGCTGCGTCCGTTGTATCGTACCCCACACCCAAAATTTGTGGAAAGAAAATAGCAATCCCACCAACAATAACACCCCCAATAACAGGACGGAGCCATAACGGCATGTGAATATTTCTTGCAACTTTATCCGTATAAATGAGGGAAAATTGAAAAATAATAGCAACAGCTGCACAGATTAAGCCTAATAATGCAAAGGCAGGAAATTCCCAATGAGATGTAATTTGATAGTTTGGTATAATAAAAGCAGCAGCGTCACCAAAATAAATCCGAGATAGAATCGTCCCAACTACACTTGAAATCACAATGGGAACAAATGCGCTAAGGGCATAATGTGCAAGAATAACCTCATGGGCAAATAAAACTCCTGCAATTGGCGCATTAAATGAGGCAGAAACAGCTGTCGCGACACCACATGCTAATAATGTACGCCTCGCAGAACTTGGGAGCTGAAAAAGATCCTCCAATTTTGATGCAATTGCTGCTCCCAAATGTACCACGGGACCTTCCCTGCCAGCACTTGCCCCAAAACCCAAAGACAAAATGGAAATAAGAGCACTCCATATAGCTGCTCCCGGTGCCATTTTACAATCTTTAATGGCCCTAGCTTCAATGACATCAGCAACACCCAATGCCCGTTTGCCTGGCATAACAAATTGCAACAAAAGACCAACTAAAATACCACCAATCACAGGCCCGAGAAAAATCATCCAACTCGGCAAAACTTGTGCTGCGGCAAAAACTCTTTCGCTTGTTGTGCCAAGCCATATGTCTTGTGTAAGGCCAATCAGCACACGAAAAATAATGGCGACATAAGCTGCAAAAATGCCGACAACAAGAGCCAGAAACCAAATAAAAATATGCTTTTCACGCCAAAATTTATGCAAATTGGGTCTAGTTCGCCCAACAACGCTTAAATAAGCGAAACGAGAAAGTCTTATGATCAGAATTTTAAGAAATCGCATCAATCAAGGCACGCGTGGATATGTGTTTTCATTATACTGTTGTCTTTATATTATCGTCTTTAAACGGCCTATGGCTAAAAGATTAATGATATATTGATAAAATTTTTGCGCTTAAAAGTTTCACTTTTCTATACAAGATTTATGTACAAGAAATGGAGATTTTTGCTTCGCGAGCGCTTACATATAGCGCACGTTAACAGGCCTTAACAAAAATGTGTCATATTTTTTAGCTGATATGATATGGTCTGTAGAGTTTGTATTTGCTATAACTGATCTAATTTAGAATGGTTTACTTTTGTCAAGATACTCTCAGCTCGTCATCCCCGCGACAGTTTATCGTCTCGGATGACGGAGGTTTGTCTTGTATGTGAGTAAAATAAAATCATTTTAAACTAAATTAGCAATACTATAATAAAAAGAATTGATAACATATGCCTTTAAGGGACACGCAAAGGACAGAGACATCGTGAAGTCGCTTCTAACCCTTCTTGGCCTGGCATTTTTTTTCATTTTAAGTGCTCTATTTATAGGCCCGCATTACGTTGACTGGAACTCTTACCGTGATGTCTTTGAATTACACGCTACCAATATTATTGGCAGAGAAGTTAAAGTTAATGGCAAAGTTCACCTAAACATTTTACCAACGCCGCATCTCGAATTCCAAAATGTAGAGATCGCCGCGGCACCAAATACGAAGCGAACACACTTCCTAAAAATTGAAGCGTTCAAAGTAAGATTAGCCGTCCCTCCGTTGTTGCGCGGAGTTATAGAGGCAAAAAAACTTGAGCTCACAAGACCCAAATTCTTTTTCCATATTGATGAAACCGGAAAAGGTAATTGGGCCACTCTTGGCCAAGAGACAACTCCTCTTTTTCCTTTTGTACCACAAAATGTAGCCCTCCAATCTGCAACGATTGAACAAGGTGAAGTTATCATTACTCAAGCTGCTTTTGAGACCCCTCTTGTCCTTAATAATTTCAATGGCGAATTTAGTGCTGGTTCGCTTCAAGGGCCATTTAATTTTAAAGGAATATTTGAGTTTTCAGGAGAGCAACGAGAATTAAGTTTTGCCACCACAAAACAAGATGAAAATTCAAGCTTGCAGGCAAAAGCACTATTTAAAATTCCACGAACAGGAAGCACATATTTGCTTGATGGAAAAATTAGAGGTCTCAGTAGCACTTTGGCAGTTGATGGCATTATAAACAGCACTATACCGGCACATCTGCTTGATCTCTCTCAAAGCAATCCATCTATATCTAAAAGCTCGTATCAAGAGCAGGATGAAAGCCCAAAAATCCAGCTTCAATCAAAGCTGAGTGCCACTCCGACCCGAGCTGAATTTCAAGATATTCATATCACTTTTGCAAATGATCAAAGACCGCAAAATCTTAAAGGCAACGCAGTTTTGGACTGGTCGAAAGGTCTTTCAATTCAAAGTGATTTAAAAACAACATGGTTAAATGTTGATCAGATTATTGGTGAAAGAGTCCTAAAGAGCGCTTCATCTCAAAAGATCGTAAGCCCTAAAGCCAATAACACTATTATACCTAAGAATATTATCGTTCCCTTTGCAGACACCTTAACACAGCTGCAAACAACACTTTCACAAGCTCAAGTGAATTTGGAAATCACAGAAGCAAAGACCGGTGGTTCTTTATTTCGGGATTTCACTCTTGATCTCTCGCACAAAGACAATGTCTTCGTAATTAATAAACTTCATGTTGAACTGCCCGGCAGAAATCAACTTAACGTCAGCGGGCGTTTACAACCTGAAGGAAAAGAGCTTGCTTTTTCTGGCCCTGTACGCCTGAGAGGCCAACGCCTCGGAGCATTAACTCATTGGGCTCTGCACAAACAAAACAACAACGTAGCTCAGTCTGCACCTTATGTTCTTCAAGGAAATGTTTTTTATGTCCCTGGCCGTTTCCAAATTGAAAATCTGCAAGGCGACTTGAATGGCTCCACAATAAGAGGAACGATAGATTATAACTTCTTAGACAAGAGAGAATTCGTCCTTGCCCTTGACAGCGAAAAAATTGATTTACGTGATATTGTACCGCAGAACACTACACTCAAATCTTTAATAACAGATATATCTCGCCTGTCTTTGTTAACCCAAGACACAACGCAGAAAGAAACCAGCGGGTCATGGGAGCCAACACAAATTGCAGATCATAGTAATGCGTTAAACGCGCGCATTAATATTCGCTCTGGTTTGCTACATCTACCTCATTTGGCCATTAGGGATTTTGTCATTGATGGAAATTTAAATGCACAAGAACTGACAATCAAATCAGTTTCTATGGCATCAGACGAAGGGCTACATTTACGCGGCTCAGGAACTTTACAGCAAATTGACAAAAACCCATCTGGAAATATTCGTTTCAATCTCAAAGCCAATACCAAAGAGAGCATTGCCCAGTTGATGCAGCAACTAGAAATAGATAATGATCCTAAAACATTAAACCATGTCACACGCTATAGAGCTTTAAGCCCGTTACAATTAGCGTTTAATGTTAATATGGGAACAGATAGTCAGAATCAGGCTGATATGATTATTGCCGGCACACTTGGAAGCAGTAAAGTATCTTTAAATATGCGCCATAAAGGGGCCTTGACACGTTTCGGCACGCGACATATTGACCTTTCGGGCAGTTTAAGAAATGCAAGTGCGCATACACTTGTTGAACAATTAAACTTTTCCAAACCGTCTAATATATCCGCCTCCAATAAACTAGGCACTCTCAATATACTCGCAAGTGGAATACCAAACCAAAGTATGGAGACCCGGCTTCGATTAGAGGCTGGTGCAACACAAGTCCGGTATAACGGAACCTTTAAAGTTTCTGAAGGCGATCAATTTACACAAGGAAGTATGAGTTTACAATCACAAAATGCTGCAAATGCACTCGGACTTTTTGGCATTCAGCACATCCAAGAATTTAGAAATGTACCGTTTAATCTTGCCCTAAAACTTGAGAATAATAACCATCGCTATGATATCACTGAGATTGCGGGGCGCCTGGGACGCAACAAAATCAGTGGAGATATCGCCCTTGATATCGCCCCTAAACCCATGAAAGTAAATGCAAGGCTGTCAATAAATAGAACCTCATTTCCAGCTTTAATAGCTTATATTCTGCCTACGCAAAACCCAGCTGAACTCCAACAAGCTTTGGCTGCAACCAATATCACAGATACTCAAATTTGGCCCAAACAGCCATTTAGAACAGATGCCTTAAAAGCGTTTCAAGGGCAAGTTGCCCTAAAATTTAAACGCTTAGACCTTACGGAGCGAATGGCTGTATATAAGGGGGAACTACAGGGGCAATTTGACAAAAATTCCGTTAAAGTCGAAAATTTGAAGGGACAACTTTTTGGCGGACAATTCTCATCGCAAGCCCTGCTATCAAATACCTCTGCGAATATTAAACTTAAGGGATCCGCATCACTAACAAACGCAGATCTTGCTCAGGTGTTTCAATCCCGGCGCAAAAAAGCATTTGCACGAGGAGAAGGCGACCTCTCACTTGCATTTGCAGGAGAAGGCTTAAGCCCATTGGGGCTCATTACAGTCTTGGAAGGAAACGGCAAAATCAGTGCGAGAAATGGAGAAGTTTTCTTCCTCTCGCCTGAGGCCTTACCAAAAGCAATAGATTCAACCACGCAAACAGCAGGTGCTAAAACACAATTTGATAATATTCTTGCAAACGAATTACCACGTGGTTCTTTTCCATTTCAAAAAATTGAAACACCTTTGTCTTTAAAAGGCGGGACACTCAAGGTTGCTCCATTTTTAATGGCACAAAAAGGTGTCACGGTAAAAACTTCGGCATCACTTGAAATGGCACGCATGAGACTTGAAAGCATATCATCTCTTAGGGCACAATCTTCTTCACGAAATCGGGATTTACCTGCAATTCAGCTTCTTTTTTCCGGACCAATGGCAGAATTTGGTACTTTGACACCTCAGATAGAGACTGAAACCTTAAAACGTGCACTTTCCGTTCAACAGGTTGAACGCAATGTGCAAACCTTAGAAAAACTGAATAAGAGAGATCCAGAGGCAATACAGCGGGCCAGACAACTGACTGATGAGTTGCAACAACAGTACCGCTTTAACCCTGATGCTCAAAGCTCTGGCAGCGATATTTTACAAGGCGGCCGTGGGCAAAATAGACACGAATATAATGAACCAACAGACATTCGTACGAGAGATCTACCACCACTGTCTGATCCCCCCAGTTCATCTGGATTTTTCGTAGAAGGCAATCCAAGTGTTCAGCAAAATAATATTGAACCGATACGTCCTCAAGCAGTACCACAAACGAGAGAACGCCAAAAAACACCACAAAAAGAAGAGGCAATTAACCTAGATACTATTTTTTCGGATACCCGCTAACCTCTCTTTTAAAGTGAACGACAAAGCCAAAACAACAACGATATAATTTATGTCACACTATATTTCAACGCCTCGCCTTATTGTCCGAACGCTGTTTCATTTTGCAATATACCCTTATGTGGTTGGCATTTTAGTTGTCCCAATCATTATTTATCTTTTGTTGGCAGCAAATGTTGATATGCACGGAAATATACTTAAACTATATGAGGAGATGGGGCTGGTATCAGACTTCCAAGTTTACTCTTTTTCAATTTTTGCAATATTTGCGATCATCTTTCCAATCGCAATGATGATCGGAATTTATCGTAAATTTGGCCGTTTTTCCCAACTTGCATTCGTTGTTACCCTTTACTTTTTCGTTCCAAGTTTGACATATTTGTTTTTCAACTTGATATAATCTAATATGTTTTGTCTTTAAATACTCATTTTAAAATTCATTTATTCATGACCAAAATAATGTTGTTTTTTTTGATAAGCTTGGCATTCATCTGCACCTTATATGCCATCGCATTCTGGTTTTTGAAAAATCCACTTTTTGTCCCTTCTCAACCAATACTCTCTGCTCAATCGGATAAAATACACTTGCAAACGCATGTCAATTATTTGGCCGCTATAAGCCCTTCACGCAATTCAAAGAACCTGATCGCTTTAAATCAAGCCGCAGACTACATCAAAGCAGAATTTCAGAAAAGCAAATGCAATATTGACGAGCAAGTTTTTGAAATAGAGGGCCAAAACTACAGAAATATCGTATGTTCTTTTGGGCCTGAAAGTGCGCCACGCATTATTTTAGGGGCACATTATGATGTACATTTTGAAAACAACCCAGGGGCTGATGACAATGCCAGTGGTGTGGCCGGAATTATTGAACTTTCGCGTCTCCTCACCCAGCATAGCCCAGATTTAAAACACCGTGTTGATCTGGTAGCCTATACTTTGGAAGAGCAACCTCACTTTCGTGAGCACACAATGGGTAGCTTTATCCATGCCAAAAGCTTGGTTGAGCAAGATATTCCTGTTAAACTTATGGTCAGCATTGAGATGATTGGCTATTTTTCTGATGCTCCAGAATCGCAATCCTATCCTTTAAGTTTTTTAAAGCTATTTTACCCCACAACAGGAAATTTTATCGGCGTTATTGGTACCAGTTTTGACCGTTCCTTAGTGGCCCGCGCCAAACGGCTCATGAACACCAGTGAGCGCTTGCCTGTTTATTCAATCAATGCACCTCGGTTTATCCCAGGTGTTGACCTCTCTGATCACCGCAATTTTTGGCATTTTAATCTGCCTGCCCTTATGGTTACAGATACTGCGTTTTTACGGAACCCTAATTATCATCAATCCACGGACACACCCGATACCCTAGATTATGACCGGATGTCTGATGTTGTAAATGGCTTATACCGCATTGCTGTGGAGTTTTAAAAGCACTCCAAACTTATTTATGACTTGCGGTAATATTCCAAAACAAAAATACGAATAGCACTGGAAAGCGGCATACTTTCAGAAACGCGCTCTCTATCAATTTTTACAATCAATCGTGTCACTGATTGGTCTTGTTGCAAGGCAATCTCATTTAGCGCTTCCCAAAACGGGTCTTCAAGAGAAATTGATGTTCTATGGCCATCTAACGTAACTGAATGTTTGCGCGTGGCTTGAGGCATAATAAGAGTATTGTGTTATACAACCTGATCAGTATTGGTCAGCATTTTAGGGGTGGTAAAATGCTTCAACAAAGCCGACTGAAAACAAATATCAACCCAACTTTGAATATGGAATTCCAATACTGCCAATCCACATGTTGGGAACTTTTGCGTCAGTAAAGACATATCTGATGGATCTGCATTGGCGGTAAAATTCATCGATAACGTATGCATCGTAGGGTTATGCCCAATAACAAGAACTGTTTTGTATAATTGTGGCAGCTCACGCAGTATCTGCAATAAATTCTTTTCTGAAATCAAATAGAGTTCGTCTAGAAACTGAATTTCACAATTAAAATCTACGTGATTGCGCAAAAGTTTTAAAGTTTGCCTCGTTCTGCGAGCAGCAGAACACAAAATAATATCAGGTTTCAACACTTGCTGATTGATAAAACCGCCTACAAGAGGGACAGATGCTTTACCGCGCTGATTAAGCGGCCTTTCGAAGTCACATAAATCAGGATTATCCCAACTTGATTTTCCATGGCGTAATAATAATAAAGTTCTCATATCTATATAAACCTTAGGAAGACATTGGAGTTTAAGAGAGTTTCATTGCCCTCTTCTTCCATTCAATGCGAAATGGACAGCTTCTTCGGCTGCACGGAATAAAGCTTTTGCTTTGTTTAGACACTCTGCTTGTTCTTTTTTAGGCACAGAATCAGCTACAATACCTGCACCAGACTGTACATGCATCACCCCATCTTTCAAGATTGCTGTTCTTAGAACAATACAACTATCCATATCTCCGTTGGCAGAAAAATAGCCAACACAACCGGCATAAATACCGCGTTTGTCCTTTTCCAACTCATCAATAATTTCCATGGCACGAACCTTTGGTGCGCCAGAAACAGTTCCAGCCGGAAAACCTGCCATTAAAGCATCTATCGTATCATATTTTTTTGCATCTAGTTTGCCAATCACATTGGAAACAATATGCATAACCTGACTGTAACGCTCAATAAAAAAGCTATCCGTTACGTTTACAGAGCCAACGGTGGCGACACGCCCCACGTCATTTCGCCCCAAGTCGAGCAACATAAGATGTTCCGCTCTCTCTTTTTTATCCGCAAGCAATTCTTTTTCGAGAGCTATATCTTGCTCTTCAGTTTCTCCCCTAGCCCGCGTTCCCGCAATTGGACGCATTGTGACTTCACCGTCACGCGAACGCACTAGTATTTCTGGGCTCGAACCAATAACAGAGAATGAACTCATGTTTAAATAAAACAAGAAAGGTGATGGATTGGTCCGCCGCAAGGCGCGGTATAGCGCAAACGGCTCAAGCGGGAATTGTGTTGAAAATCGTTGTGATAGAACAACCTGAAAAATATCCCCTGCTGCAATGTACTTTTTTGCCGCGCGTACTATTTTCATGTATTCTTGAGGCGAGGTATTTGACGTCACTTCTGGAAGAACCAATTGGTCAACATCAATGCTCATAGTGTGCGGCAATAACTCATCCAGGCGATCAATAACTGTTGTTAAGCGGTCTTTTGCACGAAGATAGGCTGTCTTGGCTGATAGCCTTTTTTCTGGACGAACGGGCGTAACAGCTATCAACTCATTTTTGACCGCGTCAAAAACAATAATCAGAGTTGGCCGCAACATAAGACTGTCTGGCAGGCCAACTGGATCTGGACTTTCATCTGGCAAATGCTCAATCAAACGAACGGTATCATAGCCCATAAAACCAAATACACCGGCGGCCATGGGCGGCAAATGCTTTGGCAAATCAATTTTAGAGTCCTTTAAAAGATCTCGCAGCGCTTCTAACGTATTACCCTTGACGGGTTTAAAGGCATTCAAATCTTTTTGCGGAGTTGTGTTAATTTCTACACGTTGATCATTAGAACGCCAAATAATGTCAGGCTGACACCCAATAATAGAATAACGGCCACGCACAGATCCACCTTCAACGGATTCAAACAAAAAACTGTAATCTTCATCTTGAGTAAGCTTGAGAAAAGCGGAAACAGGTGTTTCGAGATCTGCAACAAGTTTTGTGAACACAACTTGCGGTGTGTTGGAATTGTAAGCGGATTGAAAAGTATCGAATGACGGCTCAAACATTTGTGCTGAACCTGTTTTAGACATAAAGGTCATTTTAAAGTTTTGTTACAAAGCATATAAATGGGCAATATAAAGCAACCATATATTCCCAAAGCCAAGGTTTCGTCTTTAATTGCTGCCACGATTGCTACCGCGCGGCGCTGTAAGGGCTGTCTCTAAAGCGCTATGATTAACATTTACGCCATATTTATCTTGTAGAGCCTGGACATACTGTAGAATCATATCATTTGCCAGCTGTGGAGATATCCGACTTTTTAACCCCTCAGCCGTTTCTTTGCTCGGGGGCTTGGGGGTATCAATCTTTGTCACCTGAAAAATTGTACGGCTTTTATTATCATGAGAAATAGCATCAGCATACGCATTAACCGGCTTTAGAAAAGCCTCCCGAATCGCCAAACGAGATAATTTATTTGGCGTACCATTACGCTTGATTGGTTGCGAAGTACTCACTTTTGCCGAAACTTTTCTTGCAACTGCCTTAATTGATTTGCCTGACTTTAAGGCTTCAAGAAGCTCATCTGATTTCTTTTTGAGTGAAGCACGCTGCTGTTTTAACTGCCAATTCTCTTTTGCCTTTTCTTTGACTTCCTCGAAATCTTTAATACGGGTTAGAGTAATATCCGTGACTTCAAACCAAACCACGTCATCATTAACAACAATCGCTTCATTATCATCACCAATCTCTGATTGAAACACCTGGTTCAACAGTGCCTGCGCGTTGGTAAATGGATCAATAGCTTTTCCCGCTTTATCCTGTCCCTTAGCATCAACTTCATTTTCTTGAAATTTTAGGCCGAACTTTTCTGCAATATCTTTGAGTTCTAGTGTCCCTCTTTCATCCTCAATAGAATCTTGCAAAGTTGTGATTTCTTCATTGGCACGCTCAAGAGCAAGCTGATTTTTGATCTGCTTCTTAACATCCTTAAAAGCCGTTACAGTACGCGGCTCAATTGTCTTGACCCGGGCAATAACAGTATTCAACGCGCCTTTAATTGGTTTGGAAAATGTATTTTTTTTCAGCTTAAAAATTTCATCCGCAATCGTGCTATCAAGAATATTTGCTTTAGTGAGCTTACCTAAATTAATATCTGATGGCTTTTGCCCAGCTTCTTTAGCGACATCTTCAAATTTTTTCCCACTTTTGAGTTTTTTAAAAGCAGCTTCCGCCGATTTTAAATCCGGAAATGAAATCTGCTGAATATCGCGATTCTCTTCTTTGGTATATTGCGCAATATTAGAATCGTAAGACTCTTTAAGAGTTTCATCCTCTATCTCAATCGTTTTTCTGATATCCTCAGGACGCAACACAAAGTAAGAAATACGGCGATACTCCGGCGCTCGAAATTGCGCTTTGTTATTATCATAATGTGACTTGATCTCATCTTCAGTCGGATCTTTTATTTTCGCAATTGCTTTAAGTGGAATATCAAAAAATTTAAGAATTCGTGTTTCATTTTCATAGATATTTTGCGCTTCTAATAAAGTATTGGGTGCTGATAAACCAGATACCAACGAGGTTGTAATTTGATTGCGCACCAGAACTTGTTTGCGATTTGAAATATATTGTCGTTCCGTCATGCTACGATTTTGTAGATATCTGTTAAAGGCATCAGTGCTAAAGCGGCCTGTGGCTCCTTGAAAAGAAGGATCTTCGAAGATATTCTGCGTTACCATTTCTTCGGGGATTCCCAGATCTAAAGTTTCAGCATGAAGATCAAGCGTTGCTGTATTTACAAGCCTGTTGATAGCGCGTTCTTGCACGCGAAGAAGGCGGATTTGCTCTGGTGTCAAGCGCTGACGCAATTGCAGACTTAGCTGTCGAACCTCATCTTGATATGCACGATAAAAATCAAAAGAAGAGATATCTTTATCCCCCACATAAGCAACCGTGCTCGGTCCATGGGAGTTAAAAACATCGTTAATACCCCACGTTGCAAAGGCAAGAACCAATAAAGCTATAAGAATTTTTGCGACCCAAGAGCCTGCACTTTTACGAAGAGAATTTAACATAGTTTACATATAAGTTTTCTAATTAATGCCATGATTTGAAATATATTAGTTTCAAGTTATATAAAGAAATTAAAAATAAAAACAATCATGGCATACATATTTGTGTTAAAATTTATGTGTTTGACTGTTTTTTACAAAAATAAGATTTTCCAAAAGCTTTGCAAATAATATATCGTCTCTTTTCAATGTTGATTTGAACGAACTAATAGAGAGAAAAACATGACAGCGCTAAAACCTTTGGTGGTTGCTAATTGGAAGATGAATGGTCTCAAAACCTCTTTAGCAGAGATTGAAACTGTACAGTCTCAAGCCACATCTCAGAGCCTCTATGAAACAGCTGATATCATGTTTTGCCTGCCTGCGACCTTATTGCATTGCGCGGTAGAAGGATTTACTCCTTCTCAAATCTCTTTTGGCGGTCAGAATTGTCATGTTAAAACATCAGGGGCATACACTGGTGATATTTCAGCTGAAATGCTCGCAGATGTCGGAGCAAAAGCCGTGATTGTAGGACATTCTGAGCGCAGATCCGACCATGGCGAAACGAGTGCAACGGTAACTTTAAAAGCTCAGGCGGCCCATAATATTGGCTTACAAGCCGTAATTTGCATCGGAGAAACAGCTGGAGAGCGCGCTGCAAATTTAACGCTAAAAGTTATCAAACGACAAATTTATGATTCTGTCCCGAAAGGAGCCACTGCCCACAATACGATTATTGCCTATGAACCAGTGTGGGCTATTGGCACTGGACTAACACCCACCCCTGATGATGTCGCAAAAGTGCACGATTATATTAGACAAGAAATCAGCACATATCTTGGCGCAACGAATGGAGATACCATGAGATTGCTTTATGGCGGTTCTGTAAAACCTGACAATGCCAAAGACTTGCTTTTTGCGTCTAATGTCAATGGTGCGCTTGTCGGCGGGGCAAGCCTTAAATCAGAACAATTTCTCGGCATATTAGAGTGTTACAAGACCTAATTTACATCTCATAATAATGGGATAAAATTTTTATTGGTTTCTCAATTATTTTTTACCAACGATAATAAAGGCTAATTGTGCTTCGAAACACTTTCATGATGCTCTGGATTTTACTCATAGCAAGCTTTGTTTTATCATTCAAAGGGCATACTGAGCGATTGCCAGAAAAACAATGCGACACATTCAAACATAAGAGAAAAGCTCTAATTTCACAGGGCGTTCGGAACAAAATGGAAAAAGGCCCTCAATGGGCAAAAGATAATCTAAAACCAGAAGAACTTGAATACATCAAAGATTATATCCATCTCACCGAAATTTTGCTCTTCCAATGCAATGGTAAGCCAGAGGCCTCTCTCAAAACTTTGGCCTCAAAAACAAAACAAAAAAAGAAACTTGCAGCCTACCCCTTACCAGATAGAAAACCTATAGCAAAAATAGCAGAAAACAAATTGCGCGCTGTAGATTTAATCCCTACAGCAGAAGCTAAGGCCGCACCTGATTTGAAGCTAGGAAAACAGGGAATCAAACCACCTGATAAAGAAAAAGAGGAAAAGGACACACTGCGTCAAAGTATAAGTCCTGCGCAAAATGAAAACAGTGCTAGCCCAAACACGCCATCTTCGCAGGATGAAAAGTTCGTACAACCAATTCGCCCTATTCCAGCACAACAAAAAACCGATCAGGCATTGCAGTTTATATTAGAAGCGAATTGAAGGATCTATTTTTTCAAATTGATGCTTGAAATCTAGGGAAAAGTGTTCCTATAAGAGAGCCATATCATTTAACCCTAGTAGGATTAAGAAGATTGCATTTTTAACACCAAAGCTCTTGATGTCATTTCAACGAAAGCTGGAATCTCAAGCAATTTTTTATTTTTTTGCTTATCCATAACTGGGATTGTTTATGCGCTGTAACATATTAAGGGTATAGGCCCTACAGGTTTGAAATTTTCCAGAATAATTAGAAAAATCAGGTTATAATGACAACAGTTTTACTCGTAATTCACTTAATGGTAGCAGCGGCTATGGTTGCTGTTGTGCTTTTGCAACGCTCTGAAGGAGGTGCATTGGGGATCGGTGGCTCTAGCAATGGCTTGGTGACAGGCCGGGGAGCTGCAAATTTATTGACACGCACGACAACACTTCTCGCAGCAGCCTTCTTCACAACGAGTTTACTATTAACGCTTATTGGCGTTCAAGACAGGCAGAATACATCTGTATTTGAGCGGTTACAATCGCGCCAAACAGAACAATCTCAGCCGGCAGAGCCGCAATCTCAACCTCAACCAGCTCAACAACCACAAGCGCCGGCACCATCGTCAGCTCCGCAGGTTCCGAGATCTCAGTAGATTTAAAAACTATTGGCTATCAGATGATTTTGAAAGAACGCCGTACGTATGTTCCTCACTAGGAAACTGTCTTGAGCGGACTTCTTCGGCGTAACTTTTCACAGCGTCTTCTATAGCATTGCCCAATTGACCAAATCTTTTCACAAATTTTGGAACACGAGGATTCAATCCCAACATATCCTCCAAAACAAGAATCTGACCATCACACTGTGCTGATGCTCCAATGCCAATTGTTGGAATGGGAATTTGCTTGGTAATATTTGCGGCAAGCGTTTCCGCAACCCCTTCAATCACAACAGCAAAAGCACCCGCATCAGAAATGGCTTTGGCATCTTTTTCAATCGCAGCCCAATCACTTTGCTTGCGTCCTTGAGCCTTAAAGCCTCCAATCACATTTACAGATTGCGGCGTAAGCCCAATATGGGCCATAACAGGAATGCCACGGTGCACGAGATAATTAATAGTTTCGGCCATGCGCTCCCCACCTTCCAATTTCACAGCACCGCAGCCCGTTTCTTTCATAACAGTTACAGCATTGCGAAATGCAATCTCGGGGCTTTCTTCGTAAGATCCAAATGGAAGATCAACCACGACCAAGGCCTGCTGAGATCCGCGCACAACAGCAGCCCCATGCATAATCATCAATTCAAGCGGCACAGGCACCGTTGTTTCATAACCATGAACCACCATGCCTAGAGAATCGCCGACCAACATAAAGTCGACATATGGATCAATAATTTTGGCTGTATGCGCATGATAGGCCGTTAATGAAATGATTACATCATTCCCTTTACACTGAGTAATATCCGGAGCGGTCCGCCTTTTTATATTTTGATGCGCAGTCATAGTTTTATTTTAAAAAACCTTCTGAAGCATAGCAAGTATAATATATCAAACAAATATCTGATATTTACCATTTTACAGTAGAAATATAAAACTGAAGATTAACACTTATGATATTTTTATATTACAGACTATTTATCACACATAAAGTGAGATACTCGTATCATGTTGGCTAGATACTATTAGTCATTTTAATGGATGATTATTTTC
>JBCCCO010000070.1:0-15681 GCA_039033475.1 Pseudomonadota bacterium
TCGCATCCTGGGGCTGGAGCAGGTCCCAAGGGTTTGGCTGTTCGCCAATTAAAGCGGTACGTGAGCTGGGTTTAGAACGTCGTGAGACAGTTCGGTCCCTATCTGCCGTGGGTGTAGGAAAATTGAGAGGAGCTGTCCTTAGTACGAGAGGACCGGGATGGACGTATCTCTGGTGGACCTGTTGTTGCGCCAGCAGCATAGCAGGGTAGCTATATACGGAAGGGATAACCGCTGAAGGCATCTAAGCGGGAAGCCCCCCTCAAAACAAGTTTTCCCTTGAGAGTCGTGGAAGACCACCACGTTGATAGGCTGGGTGTGGACGTATGGTAACATGCGAAGCTAACCAGTACTAATAACTCGACAGGCTTGATTGTTCTCATTAGTCAATGTTTATTTATTGACTAAATAGGCAATAAACTACACCGAAAATAAATATCAGAAGTCTTGAAAGCTAACGCAGTTCTTTACTGATCTGGTGATAATTGCGGAGTGCTCCCACCCGATCCCATCCCGAACTCGGCCGTGAAACACTCCAGCGCCGATGGTACTTTGGCTCAAGCCCCGGGAGAGTAGGTCGTTGCCAGATCTGTTAAGAATTGTGTTGGTTTATATCGGTTTGATAGATTAATTTCCCTTATTCACTTTTTCTTTGAAGAACCCATCGCAGTAATGCGGTGGGTTTTTTGTTTTTATGTTCATGTTTTCCACGTTTCAATTGTTTTTATCATCATATCAATATGAGTTTTGATGCTAGATGAGTCTGAATATAATCTTGAGATTGCCATAGCTCCCCAGAGTGACGTTAGAATGAAGGCGGCGGCTTCATCAGGCACAACATCTTTCTTAATTGTGCCAGCTTCCTTGCACCGTCTTATGTAATCTTCATAAATATCACCGACCATTTTTTGGTAGCTTTTCAAATTATCCAAAACCTTCTGGCCAATAGTGTGTACATCAAGGACGGTATTGGCCATCAAACACCCCATAGCTGGTCCAGGAACTTGCTTGCCACTTTCTGGAAGAGACTTTAAAAATGAAATAAAAGGCTCAAGCTTGGCAACAGATGTCACCTTTCTTACTTGCCTCTCACTTTCTTCGTAATACCGTGCTTGAACAGCAAGAAATAAACCTTCTTTATCTTTAAAAGCATTATAAAGACTAATGCGGGAAATACCTGTTGCTTTTTCCAAATCCCCGATCGATGCTGCCTCATAACCACTGCGCCAAAAGCAAAACATAGCTTTATCAAGCACTTCGTCTTCCTGAAATTCTCTAGGTCTAGCCATACGTCGCCTTCTCAAATTTTAGTTATATAACAAGAATTATAAAATTCTTGCAATTACATAACGATCGTTATAATAATATATAACAATCGTTATAAAACCTCAATTCACTTAGGGATTATGATAATGCAGATTCGAAAAAATCGAAATGTAAACGTTTCAGCCGAAAAAGCCTGGGAAATTCTAGTTCAGTTTGGCAATGTTGATGCTTGGGCTTCAACTGTTCAGCATTCAACTGCTGATCAATTATGTCAAGGCGCAACCCGCGTCTGTCAAACAGCCATGGGAAAGTTTGATGAAAAAGTAACTAGCTATAACCCGCAACAATTGACGTTGTCTTATACAGCAGAAGGCGAAAAGATACCCTTTTTTGTCAAAAGGCTGGAGAATACATGGCAAATCCGGCCTGTGAATGTTCATGAATGCCGGGTTTCGATGCTTATGAATGTTGATATTATGTTCCCATTTACCATCTTCCCCGGGCCAATGATGAAAATGCAGATGAGTAAAATAGCAAAGCAGACATTGGAAGAATTTAAACATTTTGCAGAAACAGGACGTCCGCATTCACGTAAATTAAAATTGCAAATGTCAAAAGAAGCAATGGCCTATTAATTTGAGCCCATATAACAAAAGATGTTCATGCTTTCTAATTTAAAAAAAACAAACAGTCATAATAAAAAATTGTCAGTACCTATGGCTTTAATATTCAGCTTTAGCTGAAGCCTGCGTAACAAGTTAACATCAAATATTTTTAAAAATAATGGAGATTAAAATGCAAAGTATGAAATTTGTCATACTCATGTTTTTATCTATAGTTCTAGTATCTTGTTCAGGTCTTAAAAGTGACCCAAATATCGGCCTATCTCCAGATACACACCAATATGGTGGGGTTAATGTTAGGGATTTTACATCCGCTCCTTTGGGTGCAGAAGTAAAAGTTTATTTACCGATATCGCAAGAACAGGCAATGCAAATCGTAGCTGATTTTAACAGCTATCCTAAGTGGGTCTCACCTGCTCCTAAGAAAGTTCTCGTTGATAATTCCGAAACAGGAAATGGACAGTTTGGTGTTGGTTCCAAGATATCCTATAAGAAAGGTGAAACTGATGTCATTCAATATTATAACGAAAATCTGGCGATGATTGCGAAACCTCTTTGGGGCCAAAATGACTTTAAAGATCACAGAGGTGTTGTTTTGGTGTCAAAATATCAAAATGGTACAATTATGCATATGCGGCGGTATTTCGAAACCAAAAGCTTTACGGGCTGGTTTATGTCTATGATGATGCCTATGTTCATGAAAAGCAGTGCTGAAAATCTTGCGGAACAATATAATGGCAAAGTTTTGTGATCTATATATGTATTTTCGGACTGGATTACAAATCCAGTCCGCACTGTTCATTCCAACTCTTCAAAAAACCTACTGCAAAATTAAAGACAATGAACATGTAGCCGGGGTTACAAACCCCGAGCAGCAGGTTCCTGCACTCAAGCGGGCGCTAGTCGATATCACTCTAAAAATTTAACAACACGTATTATTTGTTTCTTTGTCGGTCTGAGAAAGCTCTGATGTATCCCCGGTTATTTTGACGCGCTGATCGGCACTTGTGACGCTGCCATCGCCATATGTTGTTGTTTGTCCTTTTGAAAAAAAGGTTTCCCAAGCTATGCCACTAGGGTCTTCGATCCAGGCTTTTTTTGAGTTTGCATAACAGCATTCAACATCTGGTTGATCAAAAATGGGACTATCAGCTTTGACCAAACGTTCACGAATTTCAGCAAGTTCGTCTTCATCATCAACTTCCAATCCGACATGATCAATTCCTTCTTTAAGACCATGTTTTGTAATTGAAAAATTTAACTTTGGATCTTCAAGCATCCATTTGGCGTAATCCTCTTTTTTAAGGCTCGGCTCAGTCGCAAAAAGATGAGAATAAAATGAAATAGAACGCTCTAAGTCTTTTACGACAACATTAACATGAAACCTTTTCATAGGTGTTTACTCCTTTAATAATTATGAGGAAAAAGTGCGTTTAATGCTTGGTCAATTTCTGAACGTTGACACCCACAGCAATTTTGCATGAGATAAAATAATAACTCTCTCATACATAAATAGTTTGCCCGGTAACGAATACTGCGACCTTCACGTTTTTTGAGAATAAGTCCAGCGCGCTCGAGAATAGCCAGATTAGTGGACATGGTATTTTGCAAGCTATTCAGTTTGTCAGCGATAGTTCCTGCTGGCATACCGTTTGGACCAGCTTGCACTAAGAGGCGGAAGACATCCAAGCGTTTATCTTGAGAAAGGGCTGTTAAAGCCAGTAAAGCTTCATTCTTATCCATATATCTAGAATTGTAGATGTATGGATAAAAGTCAAGTTTTTTATTTTTACCTGCTTTTCAATATGATATAAATTTTCACAAATGTGTGAAGATAACGATATTGTTGCGCGATAATGGGTGTGTTATTTAAGTGGTGTTGATCTTTTACTGACGCGGAAGTTGTTATGCATTTTGTGTTGATGGTTTATGTCACCTCTATTTTTCTTATTATTGGGCATTTGGTTCTGGAAAGAGGTGGAAGCGCAAAATCGTCAGAGTTTCAGGCTTCAGGTGCGCTTGTAAATAAGATAAAAGCTCATACGGCACGCGCGAATATAATTTACCAATGTAATAAGAAAAATAATGGCAAATGCTCCAGTTCTTTTTACGTTTTTGCAGATTATAAGAATTCAACTTTCCCTTATTATCAGGATAAAAAACTTTCTCCTCTTTATATGATAGGATCTATTAAGGAGAATATGCCTGATATTATGCTCCCTCCACCAAAACTCAGTACCTAGAGATATTCCTTTAAATTATTTCTTTGTTGTCTTTTTAACGCAATTTTATTGTGGAGCAATGTTATGTCTAAAACACAATTTCTAAACTCTAACTCAAGCATTAATGATGTTTTGACTCTAGCTTATATTTCTTTGATCTTACGTCTTGGTATTGCCAGTGTTTTTATTACAGGAGGTTGGAATAAACTTTCACAGCTTATTGATCCAGAACGTCAACAGGCTTTGGTTGACAGTTACATGGGGCCTGCGGGTTATGTGAACACGTTTTTTACGGAATATCTTTTTTCTCAGGGAGGTGTTCTCTCGCCATGGCTGTTTCTCACCAGCTTATCTGCTTTTGAATTGGTCTCAGGGATTATGATTTTGGTTGGGTTTCTTATTCGCCCGCTTGCCCTTTTTTATGGCTTTCTTTTGTGGACTTTTGTTTTCTCTTTGCCTGTTGTGACCACTCCTGGAGTTGAAGTTTCTGAGAAAACATACTTGGCTCCGGCTCTGCTGGTCCAGATTAGGGATGTTGCCCTCTCAGGTGTTATGTTTGTTATTTATAATCTTGGCTCTGGTGCTCATAGTATTGACCAGAGAGTTTTTGGAAAAGATGCCGTAACGCCCTATGTCAAGTGGGAAAACTTAGGTCTTTTGTTGCGTCTTTCTCTTGCAAGCATTCTTCTTGTTGCAGGCTTTTTTCATGGGATGGCAAATATAAAAACATTTGATATCCCAGCGGTTCTTTTGATTGTGGCTGGTTTTGCTTTGCTACTTGAAGAGCGTGCGGCGCGAATTGCCGGGGCTGCTTTGGTTATCTTCATGATTGTTTATATGGTTGGCAAACTTAATTTTGATAAATCACTTATTGCGAACCTAAATGCTATCAAAAGAGAATTTGCTTTTATTGCTGGAGGGCTGGTTTTATCTCTTTTTGGAGGTGGTGCTCTTTACACGATGCCGAAACTCTATGAACGCGTTTCTGAATCGCTTTCAATTGCAAAGAAGAGATTGCAAAAAGGCCTACCTCAAGAGGTTTAGCTATACATTTCTTTGGACTGGGGAGCCCCCAGTCCAATTATTGAATTAATTTTTTTAATCTTCTGACTTAAATCTCAGTAGTTTTTCAGGGCGTCTTTTTTCAGCGTTTTTAAACAATGAGAAAGTTTGATTGACATAATTAACCGCTCCAGAAATTTGCTCTATGTAATCTTCTAACTCTTCAGTTAGTTGTGCTTCCTCAATAATTATTGCACGATCTGCTGGAAGGGTTTCAAAAGTTACGTAGAACCAAGGATCGCCTCGTTTTAAAATCAGATCCTGTGACGTGTCATGCCATTCAAAAGCCCACATCAGGACACGGGGCCAAGCGTGAATTGGAAATCGACCTCCAAATATTGTGCCTGGCCATGGGGTTGCTTGATAATGCATGAAAGGTGCAATCTGAGACATAAAAACCGGTTCATCGGAGATGAAAAGGTAGGGCGTTGAGATTTGAATGGTTGGGCGGTCTTTGTAACGCCATTCTTCTTCATTCACTATCGTTATGAGTTGGTTAAGTTTGTTTTTACGGACAGGACTTTTATTGCCTTGTCTGTTGATGATGGTAGGTTTGCCTGATTTGTCGCGCTCGAAACCTAAGTGAATGTCAAAGGGACATTTTATTACAAAGTAGCGCGTTTCCATGCTTAGAACCGCAGGACAGCGAGATGCAGACTTAGCGTGTTTGCCTGTTATATTTGCTGAACGCATACGCTCTGGTTCAAAGTAAATGACGCTGCTTGATTTTTGACTGAAGAGCCAGCCTATATTTACTGGAGAGCGTTGTGCAGGGGGTTCGACGATAGTATCTGAAACCCAGTCATAGAAACTCATCTGGTGTGCCTTTTTTTCGTTTTTACATATTGTTGTCTGTTTTTATCATAAAAATTCAATGCTATAACAATTTTTCTATTAGAAGTCTTAATAGTTAATGCGATGTGTATTCTGATTGATTTGAAGCAGTAAAAAATCGGTCCAAAATTATAGTAACCCCAGCCAAGCGTCTCTTTCGATTTGTGCTATCGCCATCGGCTACTTGAGCGCTCGTCTAAATGGCTTATTTTCAAGGTAAGACCACTATATTTTGCCTGAGATTCCAGCTTTCGCTGGAATGACGGCGGAGGGGTTTGATATTTTAAATGTAATTCCCTTGATCCTACTGGGGTTAGGTAGATTATCTCCATTTGATGGAGCAGCCCATGCTGGGGGCTTGCTTTGTTGGGCCTTTGCCGGTTTCAGCGACAATCTGCATAGCTTCAACAAGTTCACGTCTGCGATTTGTGAGATCTCCATTCATTTTGGCATCATCTAAGCGTCCACGGTATTGAAGTTCTCCGTTTTTATTGAGACCAAAAAAGTCTGGTGTGCAAACAGCGTTGTAGGCTTTGCCTACAGACTGATCTTCATCCACAAGATAAGGAAAAGCAAAGTGGTTTTCGATCGCAAAGCGTTTCATGTTGGGTGGGCTGTCTTCTGCATGAGATCGATAGTCATTCGACATTACCGCAAGGACCCCAACACCTTCTGCCAAGAGTTGTTTGGTATCATGAGCGAGTCGCTCTGCAATTTCTTGAACATATGGGCAATGGTTACAAATAAACATAATCAGCAGGCCTTTTTCTCCTAAATGGTCGGACATTTTGTATGTTGTGCCATCTGGATCTTTGAGAGAAAAATCAGGAGCTTTCCAGCCGAAATTACAAAGAGGTGTATCAAGTAGCATCGCATTTTATCCTTGTTTGAAAAAGCGCAGGCTATAATTTGTAATGTGGTTTTGCAATGTTTCTTATCAAGCTCTAGGACTTCTGTTTGTCTAATCTGTTAGCATGGATTGCATCCCAGTCTTCTATGGTTTTGATCTGTGGTAACTCGATTTTTACTTTAAGCTTTTTGGGCAGGCAAATAATATTAAAGGATGAGAAATTGCTGAAAATATTCTCAGGGTTTTGAAAATAGTTTTTATCATTGAACAGTGGAATAATATGAGTCCATACGTTGTAGCCAATATCTAATAAAAATCGGATGACTTCTTTGCCGCTATCTTCCATATGGTTTTCTGCATAGATGGCGGGGTAGCATCTCTCAATTGTTTTTTGTGCGCCTTGCAAAACCTCAAGCTCCATACCCTCTACATCCAGTTTCATAAGATTAAGGCGCGTTAGTCCAAAGTTATCAAATGGAATTATTTCGACAGGTTGGCCGACATCAAAAGTATCAAACATTTTTAATTGAATGCCACCATAATTTTGAACATTATCATATTTGATATCAGGTATGTTTATCGTCCTTTTTTCCTTTCCGCAGCCAGCATTAAAAGCATTACAGTTGAGCAAGCCATTTAGGCTGAGATTGGCACAAAGATTTTGAAAGAGTATGGGTTGGGGTTCGAAGGCTAATATCTTGCCTGTTTTGCCAACTTGTTTTGCAAGCGGAATTGTAAGGGAGCCAAGGTGAGATCCGATTTCTGCAACGACGCCTCCTTTTGGTGCTATTTGCTCTAGTAAGTTCCATTCTAGTTCAGAAAATTCGCCATAAGCCAGTAAGGATTTTCCTATATAGCGGTCGTTTTTGTTGACGAGGAAAAGTCCATGGCGGCCCTTAATTAATTCATAAAGTGATCTGTCTGGTAGGATTTCGCTATGGTTTGATGGATGGGGAGGAGCTGTTAAGGGGGATGGATTTGCGTTCATTTAAATTGATCTCATGTACGTGGGCTCGCTTGTTTCATACAGCACAGATCTTAATTTTTGATTATGTGTAATTGGTCTGATTTAGGATGACATTTTTATAGTCTTTATAAAGAATCTCTGCGTTATTCCAGCGAAAGCTGGAATCTCTTTAAGTATCAATATGTTGAGCGTTCCAGAGATCCCGGCTCGCGCGCTTTATATGCGCTTGGCCGGGATGACGTCGAAAATGCGTTGTGGGGTATTCGAGATATACAAAATTTACACTTCTTCCAGTTCTGTTAGCACGCCGCAAAAATCCTTGGGGTGCAAGAATAAAACAGGTTTTCCGTGGGAACCGACTTTTGGGGTGCCATCGCCTAAAATACGAGCACCATCAGCAACAAGTCTGTCTCTGGCGGTAATGATATTTTCCACTTCATAGCAAATGTGGTGGATGCCACCTGCTGGATTGCGCTGTAAAAATTTGGCGATGGGAGAGTTTTCTCCAAGGGGTTCAAGCAATTCGATTTTTGTATTGGGCAATGTGATAAAGATTGTGGTTACACCATGTTCTGGTTGCTGTTCTTTTTTAGATAGTGTTGCTCCCAGCATAGAGCTATAAACCTGACTGGCTTGTCCTAGGTCCGGCACAGCTATAGCAACGTGATTTAGTTTTCCGATCATATGTCTGTTTAACCTTTAATAATAAAAATGTTTCGTTGGAACTTTTATGAGATTCCAGCTTTCGTTGGAATGACGAGCTGAGGGTATCTTTGGTTTACAAACTATTTAAAATTGGATCAGCTATGGTTCACCTAAATTACCTGTTGTCTCGAATGCCTGTTATTTGGTTCAGCACGGCATGGGCGGTTTCAATAACATTGGAGCCGGGGCCAAAAATTTCTGCTACGCCGGCATCATATAAAAATTGATAGTCTTGTTCTGGAATGACCCCGCCGCAGACTACGATAATATCATGTGCCCCTTGTTGTTTGAGTTCGTTGATTAACTGTGGGACGAGTGTTTTGTGACCTGCTGCTAAAGATGAAACACCGATGACTTGCACTTTTTCTGTGATGGCTCTATTGGCTGTTTCTTCTGGGGTTTCGAATAGTGGGCTGAGGCTGACATCAAAGCCCATATCGGCAAAGGCTGTTGCAATGATTTTTGCACCGCGATCATGGCCATCTTGGCCCATTTTTGCAACTAAGATGTGCGGGGTTTGCCCTAACTGCGCTTTAACTTGTTCTACTCTTTCAATAATGACTTTATATTCTGGCTCATTTTGATAAGCGGATTTGTAAACCCCTGAAATCACTTTTGTTGTGGCATTGTGTCTGCCAAAGGCTTGTTCCATGGCTAACGAAATTTCACCTAATGTGGCACGTGCTTTTGCTGCTTCGATGGCGGCTTGTAAGAGATTGCCTTCATTGGTTTGAGCAACGGTTTTCAGCGCGTTCAGTGCCGCGTGGCAGTTTTGTTCGCTGCGTTTTGCTTTAATTTGAGCAAGGCGTGTGACTTGTTCCTTACGCACTTTTTCGGTATCGATCTCCAAAATGTCAATGGGCTCTTCATCATCCAGGCGGTAGCGGTTAACCCCGACAATAACCTCATCGGCTTTGTCAATATGGGCTTGGCGTAATGCTGCGGCTCGTTCAATTTGCATTTTGGGGATGCCTTGCTCGACCGCCTTGGTCATGCCGCCTTGTGCTTCAATTTCTTGGATCAAATCCCATGCTTTATCGGCAATCTGCTGGGTGAGGCTTTCTATATAATAGGAGCCGCCTAGAGGGTCTATCACGTCTGTGATGCCGGTTTCGTGTTGTAGGATAAGCTGGGTGTTGCGGGCAATGCGTGCCGAGAACTCTGTGGGTAGAGCAATGGCTTCATCGAATGAATTTGTGTGAAGAGATTGGGTTCCCCCCAAAACGGCAGACAATGCTTCGTAGGATGTGCGGATGATGTTATTATGCGGGTCTTGCTCGGTCAGTGATACGCCGGATGTTTGGCAGTGGGTGCGGAGCATTTTTGATTTTTGCTGTTTTGCGCCAAAGTCTTCCATGATGCGGCACCACAACAGTCGTGCTGCGCGGAGTTTACAGATTTCTGCAAAAAAGTTCATGCCGATGCCAAAGAAGAACGAAAGCCGGCCGGCAAAGTCATCAACATCAAGCCCTTTGTTGAGGGCTGCGCGGACATATTCAATGCCATCTGCTAAAGTAAATGCAAGCTCTTGTACGGTGGTGGCTCCAGCTTCATGCATGTGATAGCCAGAAATTGAAATCGAATTGAATTTTGGCATGTGCTCTGCGGTATACGCAATGATGTCACTTACAATGCGCATTGAAGGTTCTGGCGGGTAGATATAGGTGTTGCGCACCATAAATTCCTTGAGAATGTCGTTTTGGATGGTGCCTGACAGTGTTTTTGTTTGGGCACCTTGTTCTTGTCCTGCAACGATAAACATTGCCATCACTGGAATGACGGCGCCGTTCATTGTCATGGAGACGGACATTTCATTTAAGGGAATGCCATCAAACAAGATTTTCATATCTTCTACGTTATCTATGGCAACACCTGCTTTGCCGACATCTCCGGCAACGCGGGGATGATCAGAATCATATCCACGGTGTGTGGCCAGATCAAAGGCAACAGATAATCCTTTTTGGCCCTTTGCTAAGGCTTTGCGGTAAAACGCATTTGATTCTTTTGCGCTTGAAAAACCGGCATATTGACGGATAGTCCATGGGCGGCCGGTATACATGGTGGCTCTTACCCCCCTGGTGAAAGGGGGCTGGCCTGGTATGGTGTTTAAATTTAAGTTTTCGATGTCTTTATTTTGATACAAAGGATTAATGCTCAGACCGCCATACTCTTTGTTTAGTTCTGTAAGAGGGCGGTTTTTGAGTTCACTTTGTGCAAGTTTTTCCCAGTCTTCAAAGGTATAGTTTTTTTTACTCGGAGGTTGATTTGACATAGGCTTACTCAAACTCAAGGGTTAGATAAGAAAAAATCAAAAAACGCCCAGGTCTGCATATTGGGGTCTTATTTTTCAAGGCAAGATCAGAATAATTTGCTTGAGATTCCAGCTTTTGCTGGAAAAACGGTAGGGGATGCAGGAATGGCAGTTGCGCGTTTTGGTGTTTAAAATTCAATTTTTTTAATTCCTCTAGCTTACTCAAACTCCATGATGACATCGTCAACATTCAAGGTTGTATTGGGTTCGATACAAATCTTTTTAACCACGGCCTGGCGTTCTGCTTTGAGCATATTTTCCATTTTCATGGCTTCCACAATAGCCAGCCCCTGGCCGGGTTCGACTTGGTCTCCTTCTTTGACCAGCACTGATGTGACACAGCCAGGCATAGGGCACAGCAGTAGATTTGATGTATCCGCTATCTGCTTTTCAGGCATCAATGCCATGAGTTTCATAATATGGGGGGGTAATACATCGATTGAAACATCGGAGCCACGATAAGATAAGATGTAGCCTGTGGTGGTCTTGTTTACTCTTAGCGTTAATTTTTGATCATTGAGGCTTATTTGGGTCAACCTTTGACCGAGCGACCATATGACATTGAGGGGAATGGTGTTGTTCTTTGTAGATACAATGTAGTGTGGTGCTTCATAATGAACTTTGCATTCAAAAGCTGTATCTTCTGTTTTGATAGCTAGGCACTGTTGTTGCTGATTTTCATTGGGGCCTGTGACGTTCATGCGCTGCATTTCAATATATTTTAAAACGCACGCGGTTTGTGCCAAATAGTCTTTGATGTCTGATGGAATGGCGACGCCTTCGAACCCTCCTTTATAATGTGTTTCGATAAAGCCAGTTGTTAGGGCACCATCTCGGAATGCCTGATGATTGATGAGGGCTGATAAAAAGGGAATGTTATTGGCAATGCCTTCAACTTCAAATTCGTCTAGAGCATCCAGCATTTTTTCGATTGCGTTTGTGCGGTCTGGGGCCCACGTACACAGTTTGGCAATCATCGGGTCGTAATAGGTTGAAATTTCAGCACCTTCATAAACGCCGGTATCATTGCGTACAATACAGCCTTTGTCGTCTTGATGGTGGTGCGGCGGGTTGTATGTCAGCAGGCGTCCGGTTGAGGGGAGAAAATTGCGATATGGGTTTTCAGCATAAACCCGGGATTCAATGGCCCAGCCTTTAAATGTCACATCACTTTGGCGAAATGAAAGGGCTTCACCTGCCGCCACTTTGATCATCTGTTCGACCAAATCAATGCCTGTTATGAGTTCCGTGACGGGATGTTCAACTTGCAATCTGGTGTTCATTTCCAGGAAATAGAAATTATGTTCCTGGTCCATAATAAATTCAACGGTGCCGGCTGATTTGTAATCAACGGACCTGGCGAGCGCGATGGCTTGCTCTCCCATGGTCTCGCGCAAAGCACTATCCACAAACGGGGATGGTGCCTCTTCAATTACTTTTTGATTGCGCCGTTGAATGGAACATTCGCGCTCTCCAAGGTGGATAATATTGTCATGATTGTCCGCAAGAATTTGAATTTCAATGTGACGTGGGTTGGTGATGAACTTTTCGATAAAAAGCCTATCATCGCCAAAAGAGGAAGCCGCTTCTGATTTTGCTCTGGCAATGCCTTCTTCAATTTCTGCATTACTCCAGGCAATACGCATCCCTTTACCGCCTCCTCCGGCTGAGGCTTTTATCATGACGGGATAGCCGATTTCTGTTGCAATATCACGCCCTTGTTCTGGTGTCTCAACTAATCCCATATAGCCTGGAACTGTGGAGACGCCCGCTGCATTGGCTTGTTTTTTTGACGTGATTTTGTCACCCATAATTTCAATGGCATTGATGGGTGGTCCAATAAAGGCGATGTCTTCTTTCGCGAGTGCATCAGCAAATTTTGCATTTTCTGAAAGAAAGCCATAACCCGGGTGAACAGCATCTGCTCCTGTTTGCTTGCAGGCAGTGATAATTTTTTCGATGGATAGGTAGCTGTCCCGTGATGGGGCAGGGCCAATATGCACAGCTTCATCGGCATGTTTGACATGAAGCGCGTTTGCATCTGCGTCTGAGTATACGCTAACCGTTGCAATTCCCATTCTTTTTGCGGTTTTTATGACCCTGCAAGCTATTTCCCCTCGGTTGGCGATTAGAATTTTATGGAACATGGGGGGACTCCTCAAAGGGGGATATTATCATGTTTTTTGGGCGGGTTTTTTAGGCTTTTGTTGCGCAGCATCCTAAAACTGCGGACCACTCTCTGGCGTGTCGTGTGAGGCATAATCACATCATCAATAAAGCCGCGTTTTGCCGAGACAAATGGATTGGCGAAGCGGTCTTCATACTCTTGTGTTCGCTGTGCAATTTTTTCCTCATCCCCTTGTTCAGAACGATGCAAAATTTCTACGGCACCTTTGGCGCCCATAACGGCAATCTCTGCGCTGGGCCAAGCGTAATTCACATCGCCGCGCAAATGTTTTGAAGACATGACCACATAGGCCCCGCCATATGCTTTGCGGGTAATGACTGTTACTTTTGGCACTGTTGCTTCAGCGTAGGCGAATAACAGTTTGGCACCGTGTTTGATAATGCCGCCATACTCTTGTGCGGTGCCTGGCAGAAAGCCCGGAACGTCAACAAAGGTGAGAATTGGGATATTAAACGCATCACAGAAGCGGACAAAGCGTGCGCCTTTTCGCCCAGAGTTGATATCTAGGCAACCCGCTAGAACCATGGGCTGATTGGCAACGACACCGACTGTTGTGCCACCTAGCCGGATAAAGCCAGTTACAATGTTTTGTGCGTGGTCTTTCTGAATTTCAAAAAAATCACCTTCATCAGCTGTGCGTAAGATGACTTCTTTGATGTCATAGGGTTGATTGGCATTTGCTGGCACTAAAGTGTCGAGGGCATGTTCGGTTCTGTCCAGTGAGTCTTCTGTCGAAATTTGAGGTGGTTTTTGTTGCGAGCTTAGGGGCAAAAAATCAAATAGTCGGCGCATTTCAAGCAGTGTTTCGATGTCATTTTCAAAGGCGCCATCTGCAATAGAGGAGATTTTGGTATGGGTTTCAGCGCCGCCCAGCTCTTCTTGGGTGACCGTTTCATTGGTTACTGTTTTGACAACATCCGGACCGGTAACAAACATGTAAGAGGTGTCTTTGACCATGAAGGTGAAATCGGTGATCGCTGGCGAGTACACTGCGCCGCCGGCGCATGGGCCCATGATGACTGAGATTTGTGGCACGACGCCTGAAGCTGTGACATTTCGTAAGAAAACCTCAGCGTATCCTCCTAAAGATGCCACGCCCTCTTGAATGCGGGCACCGCCTGAATCGTTTAAGCCGATAATGGGCGCGCCATTGGCAACGGCCATATCCATGATTTTACATATTTTTTCTGCATGAGTTTCAGAAAGGGAGCCACCTAAAACAGTGAAATCCTGGCTAAACACATAAACCAATCGCCCATGGATTGTGCCCCATCCGGTGACGACACCATCTCCAGGGATATGGTTGTCTGCCATGCCAAAATCCTGGCAACGGTGGGTGACAAACATGTCGTATTCTTCAAATGAATCCGAATCAAGTAAGACTTCAAGGCGTTCCCGGGCTGTGAGTTTGCCTTTGGCATGTTGTGCATCAATGCGGCGTTTCCCACCGCCAAGCCTAGCATCAGCGCGTTTTTGTTCTAATTTTTCAATGACATCTTTCATGATATTGTCTTTGAATATGAGTTTGATAGAAGTCTTAGAATGTTATCATATTCTAAGTTCTTGAAAATTTAGACAATAGCTCAACAAAATAACGAAAAGGATAATGCTATTTGTTTTAAGTGGGTCCGCTTTAAAACTGCACTTTTATGCGGCAGATGGTTTCTAATCACTTTGATTATGAGTTTCCAGATTTCGCTGGAATGACAGACGGAGAGTATCTTGATATAACAACCCCTTGCGAATTGGATCAGCTATAAAGTTAAATAAAGTTTTAAAAATCAATTTTTGTGCCGTCCCAGGCAAATGTATTGCCGCTGTTTTCTGGCTTTAGTGTGTTGATCACATTTAACAGATGGCGTGCTGAATGCTCAGGTGTAAATAACTTTCCATTAGGAACATGGCCCTGGAAAGGTTTTGATAAACTTGTGTCAACTGTGCCTGGATGGAGGCCAACGATCATTGCTTTTTTATATTTGCGCCTGATTTCTATTGACGTGGTTTTAAGTACCATATTTAAAGCTGCTTTGGAGGCACGGTATGCATACCAGCCGCCAAGTTGATTGTCGGAAATGCTGCCAACACGGGCTGAAATAGCTGCAAAAAGGCATGGCCTGCCTTTATCAAGGTTTTTTAAAAAGTGTTTTGCAATTAATGCGGGTCCTACCGTGTTGATTGCAAAGGCGTTGGCAAAGCCATTTGTTGATATATCCCGCAGTGCTTTTTCTGGCCATATGTCTTCAGCTTCATTATGGAGAAAGCCTGTTGTGACTAAGATGATATCTGCTGGGCCATCTGCAAGGCATAAACTCGCAGCTTGTTCAACCGATGTTTCCTCTCGAATATCAATTGCGCCTTCAGTTACTTTTTGACTTTCAAATTTTGTGCTTGAGCGAGATAATGCGTGTATGTGTTCAACATTCTTATCTTCAGACAAAAGAGACACAAAAGCTTTACCCAGCCCGCCAGTTGCTCCAATCACTATGACTTTTAGGTTTTTTTCAAAACTATCGAAATGAGAGGCCATAATCACAATGTTTTTATTTCAAATCAGAATTATTTATTATAATGTTAAGTTTATATGTAAAACATAGATTTTTAGAGCACTGTTAATATTGTGTAAGTATACAACAGTCAGTTATAGAATATCTGAAAA
>JBCCCO010000071.1:0-15477 GCA_039033475.1 Pseudomonadota bacterium
AATCCCATTCCAAATCTGTCATATCAAAACGTGACATCAATACTTCCCCCATATAAAATAAGGGAAATGAATCATATTCGCTTGATTGTGTAAACTATTTTATGAGTACGCTGCCTAGTTATCTGGTGCAGCCCCGACTTTTTTAACTCTAACAATAGCTTCAACTTCAACAGCCGCTCCTAAGGGTAAATTGCTACACCCGACTGCCGTTCGCACATGTTGGCCAGTTTCAGAACCAAATATAGCGACCATCAAGTCTGAAGCTCCATTGATCACTGCTGGATGGTCAATGAAATCTTGCGTCGCGTTGACATACCCTCCTAATTTCACAACCTGCGCAACTTGATCCAGATCATTCAAGGCCCGCTTGATTTGCGCAAGAATATTCAGTACGCATAATTCAGCAGCTCTGCGACCGTCTTCTAGGCTTAATGTATCACCCAATTTCCCACGCAGTACTTTTTGATTTGGTGACAATGAAAGTTGGCCTGAAATGTAAAGCGTTTGACCATCACGGATGAAAGGCACATAATTTGCGACTGCTTGAGGCGCTTTTGGCAAAATAAGACCAAGGCTTTTGAGTTTGTCTTCTGCATTGCTTTCCATGTGCGGGCTCCTTATCCATACTTCCGTATTAGAAACTCTAAATCAGTTGTTACCAGGGACTTTAATGCCTATATTCGTTTTATAACAACATAGAAGATTGATTTTATGAAATTTATTTATGCGTGGGCGATTTGCCTACTTGGCCAGATTGCAGCGCTCAGCGCAGCCTATGGGAGCAATTCGGCAAGCTCCATAACTCTTGCACCGCATCAAGCTGTCTATGACATATCTCTCAATGAATTACGCTCTGGAACAGGTGTTAGTCAATTGCGTGGTCGCCTTGTGTTTGAAATGACAGGTTCTGTATGTGAAGGCTATACTGTCAACATGCGATTTGTAACACGGATTACAGACTTACAAGGAAGCGAAAAAGTTACAGATTTAAGAGCCTCAAGCTGGGAACATGGGAAAAGCAATTTATTTCGCTTCAATTCTTCACATTATCTCAATCAAAAACTTGATCAAGCCACATCAGGCGATGCAAGGCGTATTAACAATAAAGCCGCTGTTGAAATCCGCTTGAAACAGCCTAAGCCTACAAAGCTAAAAACTTCACCAAATGTGATGTTTCCAACGCAACATATAGTTCGTATCATTGAAAGCGCACTTGCCGGCAAAACGCACCTCCATGCGGACGTTTATGATGGCTCTGAGCTCGGAGAAAAGGTTTATCAGACGACAACCATCATTGGAAAAAAAGTGACCTCAAGCAATAATAAAAACACTGGTAAAATCAAGAATATAAATAAATTGCGCGATCTCAAATCCTGGCCAGTTGCTATTAGCTATTTCAGCCCAGATAGAGAAAGAAGTATACCAGATTATCAAATTGGTTTTCGACTGTTCGCAAATGGTGTAAGCCGCAATCTGCTGATAGATTACGGTGATTTTTCTATCAAAGGTGCTTTGAAAACAATCAAATTTCATGAACCCGCTGAATGTAAAACCTCTGAGTAATATTGTTAACTCACTTAACTTGATAAGCTGGTTTTAGCTTTGATACCCCATGACTGGTTTTTTCCCAATGAAAAGGGTTGCACAACCATTGATAAAATGCACGGTATGCGGCAATTGAAATTAGCAACCAATAAACTGGCATAGATAGAATATGAAGTTTTAACCCTGTAATCCGCTTTCGACTGAGAACAATTACAGCAAGCAGCATGACAGATGCATATCCACATAATAAATTAAAGGCCGATATCATATTAAAGACTTGATCAGTGGTAAAAATCCACTGCAAGGTATTTTGTTCTGATAAGACAGACTGCGCGGCTACGGATATGAAGACCAGCAAAAAGATCGGATGAATCAAGGCAGAAAGAATAAGCCCACCAATGATCATCTGAAAGCCTAAAAAGCCGACCAAGCCCAATTCCCTTAACAGTTTGATGGGAGAGCGCATATGCACCGCATAAGTCTGCATCCAGCCTTTAAGCCATCTCGTGCGCTGTTTAATCCATGCTATCACAGAACATGTGGCTTCTTCATACGTGGTTGAATTCAACATACGGCATTTGTATCCCGCACGATACATACGAACACCCAAATCTGCATCCTCAGTTACGTTAAAAGCATCCCAACACCCTAACTTTTGCAAAGCACTCATGCGAAAATGATTAGATGTTCCCCCAAGAGGAATAGGAAAATTTAGATATTGCAAGGTTGGCAACAGACCACTAAACAGTGACGTATATTCAATTGCAAACTGCTTGGTCAACCAATTCTCAGAAGCGTTATAAAAGTTTAAGCGCGCTTGCAGACATACAACATTGGCTGGACTGCGACGAAATTTTCGCACAGCTTTAAGCAATTGATCCCGCTCTGGCTGATCTTCTGCATCAAAAATAACCGCGTAGTCCCCTCTGGCAAACTGCATTGCATAATTTAAGGCTTTTGGTTTTGTTTGAGGGTGACTTTTAGGAACAACAATAAACTCGAAACTGTCTGGAACCGTCAACTTTTTTGCACAGTTTAAGGTTTCGATATCCTCACTTTCAAAAATCAGTTTTACATCCAATTTCGCGCGTGGATAGTCCAACCGCAACAAAGCCTGCACCAGGTCTGGCAAAACGCGATGTTCACGAAAAATTGGAACCAGGATTGTATAAACCGGTAACCGTTCTGGTTTTAAGGTCGTATCAAAACAAATGTCTTTGGTTGGTTCTTGTTTTGGAAGCGTGAGGTATATATGCAAACATGCAATTAACCGCACTATGACAATTGGCAAAAAACAAATAGACAATGCAATTGTGTTGATAGCCCAACTCAGATTCGGCATCAGCAAAGAAACACCAATCATGAGGCCAAACAGCAATGCGAGGGACAGACTTTGCAAAAGCGTGACACCCTGACGGGCGCTGCATCCAGGAGCATAAATTTCCATTCCCAAAATGGCATGTCGCGTTAATGTATTTGCCATTTTGGTCACAATCGCTTTGCGCATCTGGTGGGTGCTAATCAGTCCGATATGCTCTTTCATCACAGAAAATTTTTGCTGCAACTGCTTAATTGCGCTTGGATAAAGCTCGTGAGCAGTTAAAATAACCCCATTAAATTTTGCTCTCTCACCACGAAAAAAGCCTGTCCTATAACAGCCATTTAAATGATTGACGCACTGGGGTAAATTAAGATATTGCGGATCAATATCATCAAAATAGTTTAGTCCAGCATATTCTGCCAAAGCACGTGTGTAGGTTTTTTGAGTTAGCCACCCCATGGCAATCATAACCTGATGCGGGGGCACGTGCCAGCGCTGCCCCAGCTCTTGCGCACGCTCTAACGTAGCTTGATCAATATAACGCCCGACAAGAAATTGATATTGCCCTTTTAAGCTTGCCTGCCCCCTGCGATGTGATAAAAATTTCTCACGTCGTCGTGATAGGGACGCTGGAAGCTTTAAAGGCACACGAGCGTTATCTGATTGAGGCTGGTTTGTATTGACCATCTGCAATAAAAACTTTGCAATACACGAAATATAAATCGGTTGAAAATTTCTATTTTTATGGCTTATTTTTTTGGAGTATAAAAGTTTTAATTAAAATTATTCCATGTAAAAATATTTAATTTTGGTAACAATAGCTTATTTTATGAACAAATATTATGCACATTACACATTAGGGTATCTTTCTTTTTTCTTGATACTTATTTGTTTTTTTCTATCATTAAATATGAATTCACATGGACAATCTCCTAAGACAAATGAGACACCATTAGAGCAAAAAAACAAACCAATTGATAAAAAAGGTTGGAAAGAAACAGAACTGAGGATTGTAACAGATAGCGACTACCCTCCTTTTCACTACTATGACGAAGAAGGCATTCTCACAGGCTTTAACATCGATCTGGCCAGAGCCATTTGTCTGGAATTAGACGTCAAATGTATCATTGAGACCCGCAGCTGGAAAGATTTGATACCTGCTGTTAACCGCAAAGAATTTGACGCCATTATTGCATCAATAGCTATTCATCAAGATACTCTAAAACAGGTTGATTTCACCAAACGATACTTTCAATTGCCAGCGCGATTTGTCGCACGAGTGGACGACAAATTCAGTAATACATATCCAGAAACGCTAAATGGTTATACAATTGGTGTTGTGAAAAATACTGCACATGAAGCCTTCTTAAGGGACTTTTTTAGCCGATCTAATATCACCGCATACAAAAAACCAACTGAATTGTACCAGGATTTGCAAACAAAGAAGATTGATTTACTTTTTGGTGACAGTGTTACGCTTATGTTCTGGTTGAATGGTATTAACTCAGAAGGGTGTTGTCGCTTTGTTGGTGGACCATACACAGAAGCCAGATATTTTGGTGAAGGCGTTGGCATTGCTGTAGCGAAAGGAAACCAAAAGATGCGCAATATTTTGGACCAGGCTTTAGATAAAGTGCGCACAACAGGGCGCTATGAGGAGCTTATTTTGCGCTACTTCCCGCTAAGATTTTATTAGGACCTCTTCAACGAATACATAATAACGCATGCTATTAACCGCTATTGTTTTACTCATTGTTCCAGCTATTTTTATGCGCTCTTTACGAAGAGTGTCTTACATTACTCATGTTAGCATCGTGATTGTGGCAGCTTGGGCGTTAAGTCCACTTTTTCCCGCCATGTATACTCTTTCAGAAAATGCAGTTTATAGTGTATTCGCGATTCATCTGATCAGCATAAATATTATAACTTTTGCACTTTGCTATTTTCAGAAAAATAGAAATCCCCTGACAAATGATACTGTAGCGACCGAAAGTTCAATTTATCGCTTTATTTTGCTTGGCGGAAGCTTTGGAGCAATTTTAGGTAGGAGGCAAACACCACAATCCCCTATCAAAGTATCTTCTCGGATCAAATTCTGGATCATCTTTGCTTTGCAAGTCTCCGCTTTGACGCTATTGGGCATACGGTATTATTCTTAGTAACATTACAACAGAATAGAAAATAACTGCTGTGCGGTGTCTTCGTTATTTTGAGCACCCTGTAAATTTTGTACAGCTTGGTACGCAGCATTGGCTTGTGATGCACTCGTGATATCCGATACAGTGTTATCATTATTCGCATTTTCTCCACTTATTTCGGATTGGTCCACACCTTGCCCTTCACCGTTATCACGTGCCTCTTGCACTCTGAGTTCAGCTAACTCTGCCTGTGCTTGTGCTCTGGTTTGCTGGGCTTGCCGTGCAACTTGCAAATCTTGTGAGGATGGCTCTGCTGGGGCAAGAGCTGCACGAATGACAATATCCATCTTACGTATGGTTGCGTCTGGATTGTCACGAACTGGCGCGGTATCAATTTGAACTTCGCCGGATGTGGCGTATCGCTTACCATCTGGCCCAACGGTATACTCATAACTCGGAGCGCTGGCATAATTTCCGCCAGCCGTCGCATGAGCCTGCTCATGAGCTCGCACTTCAGCATCACGTTGCTTAAGATCCTGAACAGTACGCTCTTCTTCTTCCGTTAACTCCTCTCCATTAGCCGCGCGGGATTGTGTTGAGGAGGGGGGTTGTGATTGAGACGTGCCTGATTGAGTGTTCTGCGACTTTTGTCCAGATGAGACAGCAACACCTTGACCACCAACGGAATTTGCAGGTTGGGGCGCATTTACGTTAGATACATTTGAATTTAAAGCCCCACTACGATTACTGATCGTCAGGCCTGAATTGGCAAAAACAGTAGAATTTGAACCAATACTCGCAACCATATAGTAATTATTATGAAAATATGGTTGCTTTTTCATTAAAATTTTAGCTTTTTATGTAAAAAATGGCCCCTTACATAGCAAGGGGCCATTCCTAATTATCATAATATAAAAATAGTCTTATAGTCTACAACCGCGATTTCTGACACAACGGCGATAAACACGGCCATATCCATAGCGGTCACGGCAGCGGGATCTTGCGCGGCGGCAATAGCGATGACGGCGATAGCGCGGGTAAGCCGCACAGTCCCGACGTCTCACACAACGACGATATCGATTCCCGCGCCCCCAACGCTCGCGACAACGGTAGCGCACACGGCGACAACGACGGTATTGAACCTTGTCAATCAATGTATTCAGAACATTGGCTGGAGTTTCAGTAACAGGCAGTTGAGCGGCTTGAGCTTGTGATGGCATAAAAGCAAAACCTGCTATTGCCCAAACACATGCGGCTATGAAAACATATGTAAAACGCATAAATAAATATCTCCTCGATGATTTTGTTTTAGGTCCTTGAAGTTTATTAATATACGCATGAACCCAACATGAATACGTTCTTCATATTCAATTCTTGAGATATGCTCAAAAGTTGTTGACGGGTGTTTTTTAGGCGGCGTTTTGGTTTTCGTTTTTTCACAGCTCCAATTGCATCAATAAGCTGTATTCCAGCCAAAAACTCCCTCTTAGCCCGGATATCTCACATTAAACAAAAAAATGATCTATGCATCAGGCTCTGTCTTCTTTTCCGTAATAGTTTCTTCTTGTGCTTCAAGGTTATCTTGATAGCGTTCAATATTCATTTCTTTTTCTTTGGCAAAAATGGTTTCGGATAATGTTTCCAAGCTACCTAAAATACCCGTAACATCCGTCGGTAAGATAAGAATTTTTGTATTTTTTGACGTTGCAAGTTCGCGGATGGCATCAACTTTACGCTTCATAATTTCAAAATCAGCAGCGTACCTGCCTTTTTTCGCGATAGCTTCTGATATCATTGCTGTTGCATTGGCCTCGGCCTCGGCAGCAATTTGCTTTGCCTCAGCATCTTTTTTGGCACGAAACAACTCAGCCTCTGCATCTAGCTCAAGTGCTTTTCTCTCGCCCTCTGCTTTTAAGATGGCTGCTCGTTTTTCACGTGCCGCTGTAATTTGGCGGCGCATCGCTTGACGCGTGCTTTCATCAACCCGGACTTCAAGCATTTCTGTACGCGTAATCTCAATACCCCAGATCTGAGTTGCCTCACTCACATCCTCTTTAATTTTATGATTCAAATACTCACGCCGAGATTGGATTTCATCAAATTGTAGCTCACCACAAGCAGCACGAATGATAGACGACGTGGTCACACTAATCGCTCCTTCAACGTCTTTAATGCGGTAAACAGAATATTCGGCTGATACAATACGGTAAAATACAGAAACTTCCAGCTCGATTTCAACATTGTCCTGAGTGATCACTGAAAGTTTTTTGGTCGGGATTTGCCGCTCTAAGATATCTACTCTGTGTGCTACTTTTTCAAGGAGCGGGATCAGAAAATTTAGCCCTGGCTTCAACACTCGGCGAAAACGACCGAATTGTTCAATCACAAAAATTTTCGACTCCGGCACAACCACAATACTTGAAATAATCAAAAGCAGAGCGACACATGCAACGAGAAGGGCAGATATTAGGATCATATCAAAATAATTTCATACCTAAATTGAACGTTCTCAAGACTTAACTTTTAAGCACCCTGAGAGCTATTAATAAAGTCAAAAATCTGACTTTGCAGACTTCCATCTTGCAACAAAGGCGCATGCCCCTGATCTTTCACAGTAATTGACTGCATTGCAGGAACCTCTTGTTGCATTTTTTGGAGCGTATCTGAAGACAAAATGTCTGATAGTTCACCGCGCAGCGTCAAGAGAGGAAAAGCCGCTAGAGCTTTAAATTGGGGCCACATGGTTGGCACATCTTGGGAAAAGTCAATTACAGATAATGTCTTTGCAAGATCTGCATCATATGACGTTAAAGGATAACCCTCATCTTCAAGAAACAACTGACGTGCAATATCCTGCCAATCCCTCTCGTTAAGCTTTGGAAACTGCTTGGCATTAAGGCTTTTCATCAATTTTGCAGCCTCTTGCCAGTTTTTTGGTGTTGGCGTGCTGCCGACATATGTTCGTAAACGCAACAAACCATCGCGTTCAATAACCGGACCAATATCATTTAACACTACAGCAAGAAGAAGAGTTGGCCTCATACAAGCCAGTATCATCGCTAAAATGCCGCCGCGTGAGGTGCCAATTACAGTAACTTTGTGCAACCCTAGAATGGTACATAAATCTATGACATCTACGGCTTCTTTAAGCGGACTATAGTTGCGCCAGTCATTATCATATTGAGAACGCCCGCGGCCACGGTAATCCACGCAATAGACATCTCGCGGCATATCACTATGAGTGCTCAGATAAACCGCAAGGCTGTGAAAATCCTGAACATTACGAGTTAAACCGGGCAGACACAATACAGCATGTGTGGGAGATGTGAAAGAAGCAGGATAATGACGCGCATAAAGACGTAAATTATCGTGTGATGAGAAATAAATATCATTCCAGCTGGAAGGAGTAACCTGTTTCATAGATGCAATCTAAATTTTTGAATCGTTTCTTAACAGCATCATTAACAGGACTACGAGACCAAATAAAGTCACTTCGACACAATTTGATATCGCAAAGGCGGGAAGAAAATACTCTGAAGCAGAAAATGACTAAAAATTGATAGCAGCCAGGTGTTTAATACCAAATACCAGGCCAAGGCCAATGATACCTCGGATGCAAAACACTAGGACCAAAACCAACAATAGTAATCACAGGTGATGCTGGATACGTTAGCTGCGCATTTTGCGGCTTTAGCATGCGCAAACGCTCTATCCTCTCCTCAGTTGGGGGATGAGTACGTAACAATGAAGGCTGAGGAATACGCCGACCAGGAAAAAAAACATCCTCCCAAAATGCGCCTTGATATCTCTCTACTTTAAAAAGAGCAGCTGCCAAGCCTATCGGGTCACCAGATAGCATGGCCGCGTCATAATCTGCATCAAATTCTCTGACACGCGACAAAGCAAGCTGTAATAAATTTCCAATTGCTGGTGCAATATATAGTAGCAATGCACCAAACCAGGGGAAAGTCTCCTCCCCGAATACCATGAGAGGCACATTTAAAATAATTAGGAATAATCCGATAAAGGACATTAATTGCGTTATACGACTCATCGTATCGGCAAATGACATAAGCTTAAGGTCATTATTACGGATATGGCTAATCTCATGTGCAATAATGCCGGCAATTTCTTGAAGCTCTAGCTGTCGAATTAAGCTTTCTGTAACGCCAATATAAGGCTTTTCTTGAGTGCCTGTTGCAAATGCGTTGAGAGTTGCACTGGGTATAATATAAAACTCAGGCACAGTTTTTAGTTCAGCACGTTCTGAAAGCACTTCGAGAATATCATAAAGTTCTCGACCATGCTCCGGGTTTAAGCGTTTTGCCCGATACATATTCATGACAACATTGCCAGAAATCCTAGGAGCCAGTAGGAAATACAAAAGCGTTGTTATTGCGGCAAGCACAATACCCATCATACCAAATAAAAACCACGCACAAACAAACATCAAAGATGCCATACTTAAAATGATGAAATAAGTATGATCCTGATTGCGCTTTGCATGGTCTACGTCATGGTTATTCTGTGATAACTGGTTATTAGGCATACTGAATATCTAGCTATAATATTTCATATTATTATATTTATTAAATCATAACTTATCAAAAGCAAGTTTATCTAGTTTATAAGGTAAAGCCGCATCCATTAATTCTTCAATAGTTGGCACTATATCTTCTGCTTTATCGATAACATGGACTTTGAAATCAAGCCCTGATCTGATAAAATTCTGTGCTCTCATATGATCAATCAGATCTAAGAATGGCGTCCAAAAGCCATCAAAATTAGCCAAACACACTGGCTTGGTGTGTTGTCCCAATTGTGCCCATGTCAATTGCTCTACCAATTCCTCAAGCGTTCCAATCCCTCCAGGAAGAGCAACAAAACCATCCGCTTTTTCAAACATCAATTTCTTGCGCTCATGCATATCACACGTAATAATAAGCTCTTGTACATCTGCTTTAAGGATCTCTTTGCGGCATAAAAATTCAGGAATAATGCCTGTAACATGACCAGAATATTCAAGCACATGGCGGGCCATAACTCCCATTAACCCAACATCACCACCGCCATACACAAGACCAATATTGGCTTGAGCCAAAGCTTTTGCAAAAACCTCCGCCCCGGCTTGATAGTTTTGATTTGCTCCAACGCTGGATCCACAATAAACACAAACTTTTCTTTTTGGGATTTTTTGCATATCTCTTCTTTTTATAGTTTTATAGCATTCCGTTTAGAAATAAAATATAATCAGGCGTTATTAACCCAAGTCATCGTTTCCCACTTACTTTTCCATTTTTTAGTTATATTAATGTGTTAGGGGAATCCAATTTGTGAGTATGTCGCATGAAAACAACAAAAAAAGTTCAAATTATCTTGCTTGTTATAATTCTTATGTTGTTCGCAGCCTTTATTTTTTTATTGTGGCAACGCACGCAGACGCAGCAAGCTGCACAAAACGCAAATACCTCAGCAATATCATCAATAAAGCAATCGGATGATAGAAAGCAAGAAAAGCCTGAAATCAAGCCAGATAATATCTCACAAAAGAAAATATCAGAAAAAAATGCGGAAGATTCTCAACCCCAAAATTCTGCTACAAATAAGGTAACAAATACCGAACAAAAACAAAAGACCGCTTCAAAGACAAATCCGCCTCCCTCTCTCAAAAAACACAGTATTAAGCCACCAAATTTTCAAGTCATTCAAATTCAAGCCAACGGTAAAGTTAGGATAGCCGGCTTTGCGCCAGAAAATTGGACCATAGAATTGCGCTCCTTCGGCAAGCTCATTGGGAGCACTAAAGTGAAAAAACAAACAGGTGAATGGATGTTTGCAAACCCGCAAAATTTAAAACCTGATGATTATAAAATAAAACTGATAGCCATATCACCTGATGGCAAAAACAAAATATTATCAGACCAATTGATTTCTTTCACGATTTTGAAATCTCAGGATACACAGCCTAAGGTAGTTAAAACTGAAGATACAAAAAAACCCGTCGTTGTACAAAAGGAAAAGAAAAAACGCAGCACAGCAAAAAAGTCAGAGCCCCCTACAAAACTCAAGGAAGAGAAAAAAGAAAATAGTACGAATAAGCCAAAAAAAAATGTTGCAGAACCTTTACTTAGCATCGGAAAAATTGAATATCAGGCTTCATTAGGCATTTCTGGAAAACTAATTGCGACAGGAGATGCGGTTCCTGGCGCAAAACTTAAAGTCTTTTTAGATGAGAAATTACTAGGAGAAAGCATTGTCAATAAAACAGGGAGCTGGCTGTTTCGCAAAGATCTCAAATTAAAAAATGGCAATTATGTCTTAAAAGTCAATCAACGCAATTCATCAGGCCGTGTTATATCAAGCGCCCAAACCCCTTATACCCTTGTGTTATCCACTTCAGCGCCAAGAGCAGCGCATACCAAGCCATCAAAAGTTGAACTTAAACCTGAGAAAGATGCTATTGCTAAACTCATCAAACAAGATGCCAAAAAACAAAAGAGAGACCGTAAAAAACACCTTAAACACAAAGGCTCACGCGTTATTGTTGTTCGAAGAGGCGACACTTTATGGGACATTGCACAGATCTATTACAAAGACGGCAAGCACTATAAAGACATTTTTTATAAAAACAGGCATAAACTTGAAGATCCACATTGCATTTATCCAGGCCAACATCTTGTGCTTCCAAGCAAATGATGTAGCTTCCAAAGCAAGGCCTATTCAATTTGGCTCACTATAAAACTTGCAGACTATGCAAGTATTGGCAAATCCTATAAGTTGCACGCAAATATATGCGCCCGCCAATCTATACTCGAGATAAATAAACATGCGCCAAGCTACGCACCAGACTGACAAAACGGACTTGCTTTATGAACGCGCCGATCATATCAGCGTACTTAAAAAGCTATCTCCTTATATATGGCCGAAAGATCGTTCTGATTTAAGGTTGCGCGTCATTTTTGCTTTTGCCGCCTTAATCCTAGCAAAAATCGTTACAGTACTCGTTCCCGTTGCCTATAAAGCAGTGGTGGATTGGTTTACGATTAATGTAGATCTGCAAGAAAAAACGTCAAATACGACGACACCATACGAACTCTTATTTGTCCCTTTTGCGCTCATCCTAGCTTACGGGCTTGGCCGCATTATGATGGTACTGTTCAATCAGGTCCGAGATATCTTCTTCACCAAAGTGGGGCAACATGCGGTGCGACAGCTCTCTCACCAAACCTTCCAACACATGCACAAACTCTCGCTACGGTTTCATCTTGAACGGCGCACAGGTGGGTTAAGCCGCATTGTTGAGAGAGGGACCATCGCGATTGAGCTAATTATTCGCATGGGTGTTCTCAACTCCGTTCCGACATTTTTTGAATTAATCTTCGTTACTATACTTATGTTCTTTTATTTCAACTGGGTCTTTGCTGCCATTATCCTAACTACTGTGTTCCTCTACTTATGGTTCACCCAAAAGGCGAGCGATTGGCGTATGGAAATCAGAAGAGAATTAAATGACTCAGATACCGATGCCAATGCAAAAGCCATTGATAGTTTGCTAAATTTTGAGACAGTCAAATATTTTGGCAATGAACAATTAGAAGCAAAGCGTTTTGATGGCGCGATGGCCAAATATGAGGACGCCGCCATTCGCACTTACACCTCACTTGGCTATCTCAATTCTGGACAAGTCATTATCTTTACCGTTGGCCTAACATTATGCATGCTAATTGCAGCAGATGGTGTTGCTAAAGGTGAACTCACCCTGGGTGATTTTGTCATGGTCAATGCGTTACTCATTCAACTCTACCAACCCCTCAATTTCATGGGTACAATTTACCGTGAGATCAAACAAGGTTTGGTCGATCTGGAAAACATGTTTGCACTTTTGCAACAAAATCCAGATGTAATAGACAAATCAGACGCGCAACACTTAAACGTCAGCAAAGGCATTGTCGCTTTTGAAAATGTCAGCTTTAGTTACGATCCTGAACGCCCTATTCTCAAAAACATAAGTTTTGAAGTCCCTGAGGGCAAAATGGTTGCAATTGTAGGACCATCTGGAGCAGGCAAATCAACCATATCACGCCTGCTGTTCCGCTTTTATGATGTCAATTCTGGAGCAATTAAAATTGACGGCCAAAATATTCGTGATGTTACACAAAGCTCGCTACGCGCAATCATTGGCATGGTGCCCCAAGATACCGTTTTGTTTAATGAAACGATTGAATACAATATAAAATATGGCCGTTTTGATGCTACTCAAGAGGAAATCTTACAAGCCGCCAAGCTTGCGCAAATTGATACATTCATCAATACACTACCCAAGGGCTATAATTCTATGGTGGGAGAGCGAGGCTTAAAACTCTCTGGCGGTGAAAAACAGCGCGTTGCTATCGCGCGCACTCTACTAAAAAATCCACCCGTGTTAATGCTGGATGAAGCAACATCAGCTCTTGACAGTCAAACGGAAAAAGATATTCAGGATGCTCTTGATCAAGCCGCAAAAAATCGAACAACGCTTGTCATTGCACACCGCTTGTCAACAATTGTTCATGCTGATGAGATTATAGTCATCAACGAAGGGGAAATTGTTGAACGCGGCAATCATATAACGCTTATTGACAAAAATGGACTTTATGCAGATATGTGGACACGGCAACGTAAGGCAGAGCAAGCCCGTGAGCAGTTGGCATCGGCCTTAGAGGATAATAAGATATAATAAGGAAAAAGCAATGGCACAACAAGAAAGCTTTTTAGGGGTGATTTGGGAAACGATTGCCGCCTTTTTTGTACCTATACACCGTGAAGGGCATCAATTTGTTATTCTCGGTACTATAATATCTCTGATATTGCTCTGGTTGTGGAGCGACTTAGGATGGCTCTGCGTTTTTGTGACTTTGTTCATAGCCTTCTTTTTCAGAGATCCCGAGCGCATTGTACCACTCAGGGAGGGATTGGTCCTAAGCCCAGCTGATGGCAAAATCCGAGCAATTGAAAAAGGTATTCCACCTAGCGAATTGGAATTGGGAGATGAGATCAGAACATGTATCTCAATCTCATTGTCCATTTTCGATGTACATATCAATCGCACCCCTGTTGCGGGACAAATCATACGCTCGGTTTATACCCCTGGCTTATTCCTCAATTCAGACTTAGACAAAGCCAGCAAAGACAATGAACGCTGGTCATGGGTCTTACAAACACGAAATGACCAGCAAATTGGCGTCGTACAAATCGCAGGCATTATTGGCCGGCGAATTGTGAGTTTTGTTAGCCCTCAACAAAAAATTGGCGCAGGAGAACGCTTTGGCATGATCCGCTTTGGCAGCCGGGTTGATATCTATGTGCCGCCAAACCACAATCCGTTATGTGCCGTCGGACAACGTGTTGTGGCTGGCGAAACTGTGCTGGCAGATTTGGACTCCGAAGAACCAGAGCGTGAAGCCCGTATGAAGTAAATGACTTCCAATCCAATTTAAATCACAGCTGAAGGAGTTGAAAAAAATCCCTTCAGCATCATTTCCGCGAAAGCTAAAATCTCTCAAAATGATATCCCTGCCCCAAAAAAACTATTCCGGCGCCAGGGAGATTTTCTTGATATAAGCTCTCTTATCGGTCCTGAACCTAGCATTAAACCTAGTGTCATCATGCAACCAACTTTCAAAAAAACTGCACACCAAATATGTCATAAAGGTGTCTTCGAAATGCTATATGAATGAAACTACGTAGTTATATCTAAGTAAATAATTCCAATTTTATAAAATCCTTACATAAACAATTTGATTGTTAAATTAATAGATAAAAAGAAGGAGTAAAAATCATGGTTAATGCAACTTCAAGTACAAGCGTTAATTATAATATAATTAACGGAACAAATGATGATGATATTCTTGATGGTACAAATTTAAATGATTTCATACGAGGTGGAGATGGAAGAGATGTTATATTTGGCAAAGAAGGAAATGATGTATTAAGAGGCGGCAAAGGAAATGATTCATTATACGGTGAGGCTGGAAATGATACACTATTAGGCCATGAAGGAAATGACATACTTATTGGTGGCGATGGCGCTAATATTCTCAATGGTGGACTAGATAATGATACTGCAATAGTCGGATGGCAGGACACAGCTGATGGCGGCAGCGGCAATGACAAGCTTGATATGACGGGCATGGACATAGATGTTAAAAGTCTGGCAATATTATCTCCACTCTTAGTGCCTGACCGAAAAGTTATTGAGTGATATCAAGGGATTATGATTCTCTGTGTTTTTGTCGAACATGGAGGATCAAATGCCTTGGGATGATATCACTCGAAAAGACTATAACCGCAACATAGGAAGATATCCAAGTGATATCACCGACAAAGAATGGATTTTGATTGAGCCTTTGTTTCCCCCGCCAAAGACGGGAGGTCGTCCGCGCACAACAGATTTACGAGAGGTGATTAATGCATGCTTGTACATTGCCTCAAGCG
>JBCCCO010000072.1:0-14540 GCA_039033475.1 Pseudomonadota bacterium
AATTAATAATATTATTGGGTTGTAATAAATGTTCCATATTCAGAAATCCTAACAATATATCCACGCTTAATCTTGGATTATGCAGAATAGTCTTCCAATACATTCTTTTTTCTTGATAAAGATAAATTTAAGAATACCCTTTTGAAGGATAAAATCTTAAGGACTAAAAAATGACAACTACAGATCTCCTTTATAAGCGCATGTTGCTCAAGCTTTCTGGTGAAGCCTTAATGGGAGAAGGGCAATATGGAATTGACATTGAGACCGTTAAACGCATCGCTCTAGATGTGGCAGAGGCTGTGCGGGCAGGCGCTGAGATTTGCATTGTTGTTGGCGGGGGAAATATATTTCGCGGGCTTTCAGGTGCTGCACAGGGCATGGACCGTGCTAATGCAGACTATATGGGAATGCTTGCCACGGTTATGAATGGGCTTGCGCTACAAAACGCTTTTCATAGCATTCAGTTAGATGCCCGTGTTATGTCTGCTATTCCAATGCCAACTGTATGCGAGCCATTCATTCGGCCGCAAGCGTTACGTCATCTTGAAAAAGGTCGTGTGGTCATTTTTGTTGCGGGATCGGGAAATCCTTATTTTACAACGGATACGGCCTCGACTTTAAGAGCGGCAGAGATGGAATGTAATGTGTTGGCAAAAGCAACGCAAGTCGACGGTGTATATACCGCAGATCCAAAAAAAGATCCAAATGCTGAGCGTTATCAAGAACTGACGCTTGATGAAGTGCTTGCGAAAAACCTCAAAATTATGGATGGTGCTGCAATAGCGCTTGCTCGTGACAATAAATTGCCTATTCTGGTGTTTTCAATTTGGGAAAAAGGTAACATTTTAAAAGTGTTACAAGGAAAAGGATTAAGTACATTGGTACGTGCGGAATAGGCCACACGATACACGATACAGAGGTTAGCGAAGGTAAGCTGAGCAAACTATAGGTTTGCTCCAAAAAGGAGAGATTCGATGTCATCGGACGGTACATTTAATTTAGACAATATTGAACAGCGGATGCAAGGTGCGCTAAATGCTTTGAAGCAAGAATTCTCTGGTCTTCGTACTGGCCGGGCCAGCGCGAATTTGCTTGATCCCATTGTTGTTAATGCTTACGGATCGCAAATGCCGCTCAATCAAGTTGCCACTGTTTCTGTTCCAGAGCCGCGCACGATTTCAGTTCAGGTGTGGGATAAGGGGCTTGCGTCTGCTGTTGAAAAAGCAATTCGAGAATCAGATTTGGGGCTTAATCCTGTAGTAGATGGTCAAATGATGCGTTTGCCGATCCCAGAGCTAAATGAAGAACGCAGAACTGAACTTGCAAAAATTGCTGCCAAGTATACGGAGCAAGCGCGTGTTGCTATCCGTAATGTGCGCCGAGATGGCATGGAGCAGCTCAAGCGCATGGAAAAAGATGGCGATATCGGTAAGGATGAGCATCACACATTGTCTGGAAAAGTTCAGGCGGTGACCGATAATATCATCAAAAAAGTTGATGAGGTGCTTGAGCAAAAAAGTGAAGAGATTATGCAAGTATAAACATGCAACAACAAGCTTTGATTTATTTCATTTAATCATTTGTATTATTTTCATTTTTAAGCTTTCTAATACAATCATTACTTTGGCTTTGATGAGGAGTGTCAGGTCGTAGGCACTCAAAACGGGATAATAAGTTTGTCAAATTGTTATGAAACTGAGGCAGAAAATTTGCCAAAGCACGTTGCTGTTATTATGGACGGCAATGGGCGTTGGGCACAAAAGCATAATTTGCCTCGATCAGCAGGGCACAGGAAAGGGGTAGAGGCTGTACGTCGTACTGTAAGGGCATTTATTGAGCTGGGAATACCCTATCTTACGATCTACAGTTTTTCATCGGAAAACTGGTCTCGTCCTATTACCGAGGTGTCCTACCTCATGGGACTTATAAAACGTTTTATCAGGCAGGATCTGGCCGACCTTCATAAGCACCAGGTTTGCATCAAGGTTATCGGGGATATTGATGCAATTGATCCTGAACTGTCACACTTGATAAAGGAGGCTGTTAGTCTTACAGCTAATAATACTGGCTTGTGTCTTGTGGTAGCTTTTAATTACGGGGCAAGAGATGAAATTACAAAAGCAATTAAATCTATTGCAGAAAAAGTCGTAATAGGGCAATTACAACCTGAGAATATCAATAATGATATTGTTTCAAAGCATTTGCAGACAGCAAATATACCTGATCCCGATCTTTTGATTCGCACAAGTGGTGAGAAACGGTTAAGTAACTTTTTATTATGGCAATCGGCCTACACAGAGTTTGTTTTTCAGGATGTATTTTGGCCAGATTTCGATAAGACACACTTATATGCAGCATTGGATGAATACCGCAATCGCAGCCGCCGTTTTGGAGGTGTTGTCTCTCAATCAACGGGTTGAGCTTGACCCTGTTCATCCTGCAAAATTCAGCCTCAAAGCTTGCTTTCCAAACGTGCTATATTCGGAGTTTTATGTAAGACTTTTTTTTGGTCTTGTTATGGCCAGCATCACGCTGATTACAATTTACCTCAGCGTTTATACATATGCTGTTCTTATCTTTGTGCTTGGCGTGTGGATGATTTGGGAATGGTCACGCCTTGTATATCAAAAATGGAATAGCCGTATCCTTATCTTACAGATGCTTGGCTATTTTGTTGTGACAATGTGCGCCGTGCTTCAGCATTATAATGCTGCCTTGTATATCATGTTGTTGATTGCTCTTTTGAGTTATGTGTTCAGCCTTTTAGGGCATTACGGTCAAAAAACTGCGCTTTGGTCTGGTGCCGGCATTTTCTATGTCTCATTTCCAACACTTAGTCTCATCTGGTTTCGTCATGATTTATCTCTCGGTGTGCAGGCCTTATTCTATTTGATGTTGATTGTATGGTTGACAGATAGCATGGCCTACTTGGTTGGCAAAAATATTGGCGGCTGGAAACTATGGCCGAGCATTTCTCCCAATAAAACCTGGTCTGGTTTCTGTGGCGGTTTGATTGCCAGTGGTTTGGTGGGAGCGTTATGGGGAGGATATTTACAGTATCCCAATATTCTTGCTCTCATTTGTTTAAGTTTTGTGTTAAGTCTCACCACCCAAATTGGGGATATGCTGGAATCTGCAATGAAAAGAAATTTTGGTTTTAAAGATTCCAGTTTGCTCATTCCTGGCCATGGTGGCATCTTAGATCGTGTTGATGGGTTGGTGTTTGCTGCTTGTATGGCTGCAATTCTAGCTCTATGGTCTGATACATCGCAACCTGGTGCCGCTTTGTTGATGATTGGCAGTTAGGTTCAGGAATTAGATAGTATATCATTCATATTTTTAACTAATCCAGAGAACAATGGTTGCAACATATTCCCTAAAACAGCAAAGAGAAGCTTCTTTTTTTTCTCAACCAGAAACGGTTAAGAAAGAAAGACGTTCGGTCAGTATTCTTGGTTCCACTGGAACAATTGGTTGCAACACCCTTGATGTCATCTCTCATGCACCCCAAGACTTTGAGGTTGTTGCCCTTAGCGCTGGAAAAAATGCACAATTATTGGCTCAGCAAGCGCGTGAATACAATGCAAAATTCGTTGCTATCGCAGATGATGCTTACTATCAAGAACTAAAAGATACGCTTGCAGATACTGATATCGAGGTTGCAAGTGGTGCAGCAGCTGTTGTTGAAGCAGCTTGTCAACCTGCGGATTGGATTATGGCAGCAATTGTTGGTGCCGCAGGGTTGCGCCCAACATTAAGCGCTGTGCAGCAAGGGGCTTGTGTGGCGCTGGCCAATAAGGAATGCTTGGTTTCAGCGGGTGAATTGTTTAAGCATGAAGTGGATAAGGCTGGCACCATATTACTTCCGGTTGATTCTGAACATTCAGCTGTTTTTCAATCTTTGATTGGGGATATTGAAAATGGTTTAGAGCAGATCACACTTACAGCGTCTGGCGGGCCATTTCGCACATGGTCTTACGAACAACTTTGCGAGGTGCAGCCTGAACAAGCGTTAAAACACCCTAATTGGGATATGGGAGCAAAGATTACAATTGATTCTGCAACGCTTATGAATAAAGGGTTGGAGCTTATTGAAGCATGGCATTTGTTTGCTGTGCGGGCAGATCAACTTGAAGTTGTTGTGCATCCGCAATCAATTATTCACTGTATGGTCGCTTATTCTGACGGGTCTGTCATGGCTCAGATGAGTTGGCCTGATATGCGTACGCCAATTGCTTATAGTTTGGCGTGGCCACAGCGTATGAAAGCCCCCACAAAACGGCTTGATTTTGTTGAACTTGGTGACTTGACGTTTGAAGCACCTGATGAAAACCGTTTTCCATGTTTGCGGATTGCAAAAGACATCTTAAAATCAGATGGGGCTGGTGCAGCTGTGCTGAATGCAGCAAATGAAGTGGCTGTTGAGGCATTTTTAAGCCATCAACTTGCATTTACGTCTATTCCTATTGTTATCGAAAAAACATTGGAAAACTTTAATTTATCATTATATACCGATACGAAGTACGATTTAGCAAAAATCTTGGAAATGGATAGCGAAGCAAGACATATGGCCAAAAATTATATCTCCAAGATTTAGAATGATTTTTTTATAGAATTATGCCTCTTTGAATGGTACCTCACAATCCTTTATAGCTTAAAGAAAGTTTAGCAGTCGCATGGATATTCTTTTTGATTTTTTTGGCCAAAATGGTCTTTTCTTACAAAGTTTTATTATCAAAGCACTTGGTTTTATTTTCGTGCTTACCATTGTGGTTTTTTTCCATGAACTTGGTCACTTTCTTGTAGCACGCTGGTGCGGTGTTGATGTGGAAGCCTTTTCAATCGGATTTGGACATGAAATTGTTGGGTTTTATGATCACAAAGGGACGCGCTGGAAATTATGTTGGATTCCGCTTGGTGGATACGTTAAATTTATTGATGATAAAAATGCAGCAAGTGTGCCCGACCATAAAGACCCTGATGAAGCAAAAGCTGAATTTGGAGAAGGCGCATTTCAAGCAAAGTCTGTTGGACAGCGTTCGGCTATTGTTGCAGCAGGGCCGATTGCAAGCTTTCTGCTTGGAATTGTGATCTTTACCGGCATTTTTAGTGTTTATGGATACAAGTATGTAAAACCTATTGTTGGTGAGGTTATTCCTAATTCAGCCGCAGCAGAGGCCGGTTTTAAAGAAAAGGATTTAATTATTTCCATTAATGGAAATAATATCGAAAGCTTTGCCGATGTTCGCACGATTGTTCAGCTAAGTTTTAATGAACCTTTGAATTTTGCTATTAACCGGAATGGTGAAGTTATTGCCTTGATTTCAACACCACGTGAAAGTGAAACACGAGACCTCCTTGGTAATAAGCAAAAGCTGCTGGGCATAAAAAGCAGCGCAGAAGAGGGAACTTTTGTCTCAAAAGAGGTTGGGATTTTCGAAGCGACGGGATTGGCTTTAGATCGAACATATCAGGTCATTTCTACAAGTCTCGAATTTCTAAGTAGGCTTTTTATAGGCCAGGCATCTGTTAATCAACTTAGTGGTCCAATAGGGATTGCTGATGCGTCTGGCAAGATGGCTGAGCTTGGAATTGTGCCGCTTATTCAATGGATTGCATTCTTATCCATAGCCATTGGTTTCTTTAATTTATTTCCTATTCCACTCCTTGATGGTGGGCATTTGTTGTTTTATGCTGTTGAAGCGGTTATGGGAAAGCCATTGAGTGAAAGTGTGCAAGATGTCGGGTTCCGCATTGGAATGGCTATTTTGTTATCTCTTATGGTTTTTGTGACCATAATTGATGTATCGCGTTTTTTCGAATCATAATAGTTTGTAATGCATCGAATGCGCGGAAACATATAACGCACAAGTTAGATTAATGTAGCCGAATGGTTGGGTTCGAAAAAAATATCTTAATTCCGTATTTTAAACATCTAGGTTTGTTTAATGGGTTTAAAGCGGCTTAAAATAACGAAATTCAATTATCGCTTAAATGAAAAATGTCTTTAGAAAAGTTCAATGTGTTGCGATTTCGTACTTTCAACGGGTTCGTAAATAGGTTAAAACAATATCAAAATGTCATAATAAAATGACGATATCTAAATTTATAATAATATTCTAAAAATAATAGATATTAAAATATAATTATACAGTGGGCTATAACGGCAAATAATATTATTTTCACCACTTTCCTACTTCTTGGGCTTTTTTTAGGAGATTGGGGTACTCAGTCGGTTAAACTTGGCAGTGAAGCACTCGCTCAATCATCTGGCGTTGCTATCAAAGACATCCGTATCGAAGGAAATCGCAGAGTTGAGCCTGAGACTGTCAAATCTTATCTTACATTTAATATCGGCGATCCTTACGATGAAGAGCAAGTTGATGAATCGCTAAAAGCTCTTTTTGCAACAAATCTTTTTTCTGATGTTCGTATTCGTAGAAGCCGGACTGTTGTCACTGTAACCGTTGTTGAAAATCCAATTATTAATCAGGTTGCATTTGAGAATAATAAAGAAGTTGATGACGACACGTTGCAGTCCGAAGTGCAGCTCAAAGTTCGCTCGGTGTATACTCGTGCACGTGTGCAAGCCGATGTTCAAAGAATTTTGGATGTTTATCAACGTCAAGGTTTGTTTGCTGCAAGTGTACAACCTAAAATTATTAAACTGAACCACAATCGTGTTGATCTTGTTTATGAGATTAGCGAAGGTCCATCCACGAAAGTTCGTAATATTAACTTTATAGGCAATAAAGCATTTGATGATGGTCAGTTGCGTTCGGTTGTGCGTACCACTGAAACCAATTTCATGAGCTTTCTTAAGCCAACAAATGTTTATGACCCGGATCGCTTAAATGTTGATCGCGAACTCATTCGCTTGTTCTATCTGAAAAATGGCTATGCTGATGTCCGCGTGGTCTCTGCAATCGCTGACTTGGACCGTGAAGGAAGAGGTTTCTTTATCACCTTTACAATTGAAGAAGGTGAGCAATACCAATTTGGTGACATTGAAATAGAGACATCTCTGGATACTGTGGATCCTGAAGCTTTAGAACAAAAATTATTGACGCGTTCAGGGCGTATATACAATGCAACGTTGATAGATAGATCAATAGAATTACTGACCTTAGATGTCGCCCAATCGGGGTTTGCTTTTGCAAGAGTTCGTCCTCGTGTGGATCGCGATGTTGTCGAGCGTAAAATCAATATTAAATTTATCGTTGAGCAAGGCCCGCGCGTTTACATTGAGCGGATTAATATAAATGGTAATGTACGCACCAGAGATTATGTTATTCGTCGTGAATTTCGTGTTGCGGAAGGTGATGCTTACAATCGGTTAATTGTCAACAATGCGAGACGACGCCTGATGGGGCTCGGATTTTTTAAAGATGTTAAAATCTCTCAGGAAACAGGGAGTGCGCAGGACAGGATAATTTTGAATGTTAACATTGTGGAGCAAGCAACAGGTGAATTTTCTGTTGGTGGTGGTTACTCTACTCAAGAAGGTGTTATTGCAGATATCAGTTTAACAGAGCGGAATTTGTTGGGCCGAGGGCAGTTTTTGCGTTTGAAACTCTCTGGAAGTTTGGAGCGTGGACAGATCGACTTGAGTTTTACAGAACCAAGGTTTTTGGATAGAAATTTAGCTGCGGGTTTTGATCTTTTCCATAAGGAAGTTGATTTCTCTTCGGAAGCATCTTACGAGAGCCGGAAAACGGGCGGCAAAATTCGTTTTGGCGTGCCTTTAACAGATCGTGTTGGTTTTTCCACATATTATAGCTTTGTCCGTGATGAGGTTTATAATGTCGATGATGCGGATGCTTCTCTTGCGATTCAGCAAGCTGAGGGGACTTCAAATGTGTCTGCTGTCGGATATGCCCTTACGTTTGATACACGTAATTTGAAGAGCAATCCAACGCAGGGTGTATATCTGAGGTTCGGCCAAGAATTTGCGGGCGTTGGTGGGGATGTTGATTATCTCCGTACGACAGGTGAAGCTCGTGGTTATTATCCAATTGCTAAAGGATATACACTGGTTGGCCGCGTGCAAGCTGGCTATATTTCTGGATTTGATGATGATGTTCGCTTGATAGACCACTTTTATAAAGGCGGTGAGACCATTCGTGGTTTTGATCGTGCTGGTATTGGTCCGAGAGATGAAAACGGCAATGCTTTGGGTGGTACTGCGTTTTATTCCGGTACTGTTGAACTTCGCTTTCCATTCCCTTATCTCACAGACGAGTTCGGAATATCAGGTGCTGTTTTTGCTGACGGTGGTTCTCTGTTTGATGCAGAGAGCGTTTCTGGCATCGTTGTTTCTGGTGATAATGAGGAAATTAGAGCATCCGTGGGTGGCAGCGTACTATGGGCTTCTCCGCTTGGTCCATTGCGCGCTGATTTGGCTTACGTTCTTCAATCTGATGAAGTGGATGAAGAAGAAGTCTTTCGCTTCGGTGCAGCAACACGTTTCTAGGTTCTAAGCCTAGATTGGATGACCGGTGTTGTGGAGGCTCTTGAGGAATATGAACTGTTTTAGCTTTAGTTCGCGCTTTGGCATATTTTCTGATGCACTGTAATCTCTCAAAATTAAGATACTGTCGTTGAAGTTTATTCATGTTGTATCAATGCAGGTAAACGTGATAGATATGACGCCTGTTTACTAAAAGAGTGTGTTGTCTTCTAGAGCACGTCACGCAAAAGTGGGTGCCAGTTTTGCGTGAGGAGATACGCACTATCAGAGAATTAGAGCGCGTTAGCTGAATTCAGCTAAACGCGATAGGCTCTAGTCAGATTTAAATATTTTCGGTTTTATAAGTAACAACAAGTGATGTAATGAGATGGAGCATCCTGGATTTTTTAAAAAGGCTGGCCCTTTTTCTTTGCGAGAAGTCGCAAGTGCAGCTGAAATTGCATTAAGCACCAACCTTGATGAACAAAAACTGTTCCATGATATCAAGACATTGCAAAGTGCATCTCAAGACCATCTCTCCTTTCTTGATAATGTGAAGTATATTCCACAATGTCAGACCACATCTGCTGGTGGCATTTTTATTGCTCAAAAATTTACAGAGTATTGTCCAGATACCGCGATACCTCTTGTAGCGCAAACCCCCTACCACTGCTTTGCAAAGATCCTCTCTCTGTTTTATCCAGAGGCATTGCATTGTAAGATGGCCGGATCTGAAGGGTATGAACCAGGCCAACTCATCCATCCGAGCGCAGAGCTCGAAGAAGGAGTTACTATAGAACCTGGTGTTGTTATTGGACCTGAAGTGAAAATTGGTTCGGGCACACACATTGCCGCAGGGGCTGTCATTGGTTATCGGGTTCATATTGGTCGAGGATGCTATATTGGTTCTCATGTGGCTGTTGCTCACACCCTTATTGGCAACAATGTGATATTACACGCCGGCGTAAAAGCTGGGCAGGATGGTTTTGGTTTTGCTATTAATCCAACGGGACATTTAAAAGTTCCGCAAATAGGTCGCGTTATCATACAGGATTGTGTTGAGATTGGCGCTAATACAACTATAGATCGTGGGGCTTTAGAGGATACGATTATCGGTGAAGGCACAAAAATTGACAATCTTGTTCAAATTGCTCACAACGTTGTTATTGGACAAAATTGTCTGATGGTCGCTCAATCTGGAATTTCAGGCAGTGCAGAGCTTGGAAATTTTGTTGTTGTTGCAGGAAAAGCAGGTATTGTCGGACACTTGAAAGTTGGTGATGGGGCGCAACTTGGTGGAGGTAGTGGATTAACTATGGATGTACAGCCAGGAGAACGATGGATGGGGTATCCTGCAAAGCCTTTTCGACAGTGGGTGAGAGAAATAAAGACACTTGAAAAAATATCAGAGCGAAAAAGTCAAAAATGAAATCCTGATACGGGTTAAGAAACTTGCTCAGACGGAATTCTTTGATTAAAAGCTAATACATAAAAAATTTAAAAATGGAGTTTAAACATGAGTGAGATAGGAGGCAAAACAGAGCTTAATTCAGCTGATATTTTAGAGCTTTTGAAATTATTGCCTCATCGTTATCCATTCCTTATGGTCGATCGTGTTATTGACATGGATGGAGATCGGTCTGCGATTGGTATTAAGAATGTTACAATTAATGAGCCTCATTTCCAAGGGCACTTTCCTACCTTTCCTGTTATGCCAGGGGTTTTATTGATTGAAGGTATGGCGCAGACAGCTGGAGCATTATGCGTTAGCACTGTAACTGATGAGTATGAACCTCATTTGGTGTTTTTTATGGCAATCGACCGTGCGCGTTTTCGTAAGCCTGTTACGCCAGGAGATACAGTGCATTATCACGTTAAAAAAGTGCGCAGTCGCGGCGGAGCATGGCGCTTCAGCGCTGAAGCTAAAGTCAACGATGTCTTGGTTTGTGAAGCTGAGATTAGTGCAATGATCTTAGATAAAGAGGCGGCTGAGTCAGCAGCAAATGGCTAATATTCATCCCACAGCAATTATTGAGTCCGGTGCAGAGATTGGCAATGATGTTACAATAGGACCTTACTGCGTTGTTGGTTCGCATGTTCATTTAGGAGATGAGGTTCAGCTGCATTCACATGTGGTGATTGAAGGAGATACGAAGATTGGAAAGGGAACAGAAATCTTTCCATTTGCTTCTATTGGTCATATCCCGCAAGACAAAAAATTTCAAGGTGAGAACAGTAAATTAGAAATCGGTGAACATAATATAATCCGTGAACACGTGACAATGAACCCTGGAACCAGTGGTGGGACACTTGTCACAAAAGTTGGATCTCATGGTTTGTTTATGATGGGCTCGCATGTTGCTCATGATTGTGAAGTTGGTGATCATGTTATTCTTGCAAATAATGCCACTTTAGCAGGGCATTGCAAGATTGGAGATTCTGTGATTCTTGGTGGATTATCTGCAGTTCACCAGTTCGTTCGTATTGGGTCTTACGCTTTTGTTGGCGGCATGTCCGGTGTTGAAAATGACGTTATCCCTTATGGAATGGTTGTCGGAGATCGCGCTTATCTTAATGGCCTTAATATTATTGGTTTAAAACGCAAAGGGTTTGATCGCGAACAAATTCACTCTTTGCGTAAAGGCTATCGTATGTTGTTTGCAACTGAAGGGACATTAATAGAACGCCTTGAGGATGTGGAAAAGATGTTTTCAGATGACGTCTGTGTTGAGCAGATTTCAACATTTATCAGGACTGAATCTGGTCGGTCATTGTGCGTGCCTAAAAATGGAGAAGCAAGCTGAAGCCAAAGGTTGGCATTATCGCAGGCGGTGGATCAATGCCGTTGCAGCTTGCTCAAGTTCTTAGCGAGGAAAACCGGGAGCTTCACATCTTGGCTCTTGTCGGAGAAGCCTCTTCCAAAATTGAAAACTATCAACACTCCTGGATAAAGTGGGGTCAGATCGGTCTTCTATTTAAAGTATTAGAACAAAATGATTGCAAAGATGTTGTAATCGTTGGCTCTGTTTCCCGTCCAGATATACGAAACATGCGTTTTGACTTTGGGGCTATTAAAACACTCCCTTTTATCTTAAGCCTGATGTCTGGTGGCGATGATTCTATTCTCTCACGTATAGTACATTTCTTTGAAAATAAGGGCTATGCCATTCGCGGCGTCCAGGATGTTGCACCGCAGTTTTTAGTGTCATCCGGCGTCCTAACATCAAAAAAACCAAACCGTCAGGATGAAAAAGATATTCAAATGGGATTGAGTGTGGTGCAAACGCTTGGGGCTCTAGATGTTGGTCAGGCGGCTGTTGTTGCAAAGGAGTATGTGCTTGCTGTGGAAGCTGCTGAGGGAACGGATGCAATGCTAGAGCGAGCCGGAGATTTACGGCAGTGGGGTAGAAAAAATAAGAAGTCTGGTGTTTTGGTAAAGTGTCCAAAGCCAGGGCAAGAGCAGCGTATTGATATGCCAACAATTGGGTCTCATACTGTCCAAATGGCGGCAAAGGCAGGATTGAATGGGATTGCCGTTGCGGCTGGGCAGGTTCTCATCGTGGATCAAGACGAGCTTGTCACAGCAGCAAAAGAGCATAATATATTTGTTATTGGATATGAACAACCTGAAAAAATAAAGAATGACCGGTGATATAAAAAAGATATTTGTTGTTGCGGGAGAGCACTCCGGTGATGCATTAGGTGGAAAAATTATGAGTTCTCTCAAGGAAGCCTCAGCTTATGAGTTGGCATTTCAAGGGGTTGGTGGAGAGGCTATGGGACGTGAAGGGTTACAGTCTATATTTCCGATGTCTGATGTTGCTGTCATGGGGATCGTAGATATAGCAAAAGCCTTGCCGCGTATAGTGCGCCGCGTCTATCAATGTGTTGATGCAGTTATTGCAATGCAGCCCGATCTCTTGTTAATTATAGATAGTCCAGAGTTTACACATCCAATTGCTAAGCGCGTTCGCAAGGCTTTGCCTTCTTGCCCAATTCTAAATTATGTTTCCCCAACAGTGTGGGCTTGGCGACCTGGTCGAGCCAAAAAAATGCAGCCCTATGTAGACCATGTCTTGGCTTTGCTACCTTTTGAGCCAGCTGCTCATGAACGGTTGGGCGGTCCAAAATGTAGTTACGTTGGGCATCCAATGATTGAAAAAATCGAGTGGATGCGCTCACGAGATCATATCAGCTTAAGAGATAAGCTTAAATTAAATCCTGATCACCCTGTGCTTGTTGTGTTGCCAGGGAGCCGGCCCAATGAAGTAACACGCTTGATGAAACCCTTTGGTCAAGCAATCGAGAAAATTTGCACCGATCTCAAGCAGGATATTGAAGTCATTATTCCAGTTGTTCCATCGGTTCAGCACCTCATTGAAAAGGAACTTACGCAATGGAAACATGGCGCTCATCTAGTATTTGGGGAAGAAGATAAATTTGCAAGTTTTAAATTAGCACAAGTGGCGCTTGCGGCTTCAGGTACCGTGAGCCTTGAATTGGCTTTGGCCGGAACACCTATGGTAATCGGATATAAAGCTGATCCCATTATGGCTTTATTCCGTGGCTTGGTTCAAGTTCCGTCTGTTGTGCTCGCGAACTTAGTTTTGGAAGAAAATATTTTTGAGGAGTTCTTGCAAAACGAATGTAAACCGAATGACTTAAGTCGAGCTGTGCTTCCTCTGATATCAAACACACCAAAGCGACAAAAACAAATACATGCTCTCGAACGTTTAGAAGAAAAAATGATACTAGCGAAGCAGAGCAACCAAGTGGTCAGTCCAAGTGATGCTGCGGCCCAAATTATTCTCGATTATCTCCCGACAAAAACGAGTGCATAATATTTGGCCGCAACACTAATAAGTTTATTGTCCTATTTAAGACCTTTATCAATAAGTTGAACAATTTCCTTGATGCGTGGGCGGAACTTTCTTTTTGTTAAAGATAAAACACCACGATGCATAATTAATCCATCAATCATGCTGACAAGTGCACCCGCCATTTGTTTTGCGTTCACATCTTTGCCGATCTGCTTTTTCTTTTGCAAGTGCAAAAGCTGACGCGAATAAAATCTTGCGATTTTATCGTAAGAAGCCGATAGGTTTTTCGTGAATTCTTCCTCGCGGAAACTTGGGCCAAAAATTTCAAAGAAAACCGGAATAAAGTCGGCTTGGTCATCTTCAACATCAAGTGCGTCTTCCAAGTGCTTTAGGAAATTGGCCTTTGTATCCACTAGATCTTCAGATGTTAATGTTTCTTCAAGCTGTGCAAAGTGTGCATCTGCTATTGATAGGGCAAGCTGTTCTTTACTTTCAAAATATAAGTAAACTGTTCCCTTTGCTATCCCAGCTTGTTTTGCAACAGTATCAATAGTTGTTGCATGATAACCTTCTTGGATAAATGCGCGCATTGCGTGAGCACGTATTTTGTCCTGCATTTCTTCTTTATCGACAATTTTAGGCATATGAAAATTCCAATTTTATTTTTCAGTTCATTTTTTTATTTGTATTTTGTCTAAAGGCAACTGGTTGTCCATAAAAGATTTCTTAGTTTTACTTTAGTCAAAAAATATTCTTTAAAATTACTTGAGAAATACTATACAATAACCATTAATAAATATTAAATAGTATCTGACCGAATGATCGGTCAACCTGTCTTACTTACGCTCTATGCCAAGCTTGTATGAATTTCTCTAGAGCATTTTGTGTTCATATGAATTCACTTAAAATTCTCTATTTTATGTGAGCGATCAACTTATTCGCATTCCAATGGAATCCATCTGAAAGCAAGTTGATCTAGAGTATCAAGTGCTCTAGTTTTTTGCGCTTTTATACTCTCACGTATTACGAACACATACCATTTTGCAACAAAACTATAACTTTCGTATTGTGCGTTATTAATGGACATATATACATAATTATTAAATTCTCCAAATTCAACGATTTTTAAAGAACAATAATTTATATAACACCGACCATCCAGTAATTATGGATTATCAGTTTTAATTGTTTTTTTATGATTTGTGAAGTCCTTTGAGAGGGAAAATATTAAAATATTCGCATATTCTTATAAAAATAGTTATTTTTGAAGG
>JBCCCO010000073.1:0-14417 GCA_039033475.1 Pseudomonadota bacterium
GAGATGACAGAAGTATATGACAAAGCCCTTTTAAAAGAAGGAGAGGCCGCAGAGTATTTAAATATTGGCCTCACGTCATTGAGGTCAATTCCAGATTTGCCAATCGTGCGTTTTGGCAGAAAAGGTAAGCGATACCCCAGGGAAGGTTTAGATAGGTGGATTAGAAAGAGAACGACATGCCAAGCGTCTATGTGTTCAAGCGAAAACGAAAACGCCCAGATGGGACGGAATATAGGGAAAAAACTTTCACAGCACAAATCACGTTTGGAAGAAAACGTCGGTTTTTACGAAGCACTGGAAAAACAACCGAGCGTGAGGCAAGGATCGAAGCTAAAGAGCTTGCAAAGGTCATTGCCAGAGAAGAGATTCCCAAACTAGGTAAACAGTATCTCACTATCAGTCAACTATTTGGGCGTTGGTGGGAAGAGTACGGCCACGAAATGAGAACGGCCGATACAGCAATGTATCGCGTGAAAAATATTCTATCATATTTTGATGAGAATTTATTTATAACAGATCTCAATAACGCGCTTATTAATGACTATATCCAGCATCGAAAAAAAGATAGCAAAACACCCGCAACAATAAATCGTGAATTATTTCTATTAAAAGGCGCTTTAAAAAGAGCAAAGCAGCGTTGGAATGAAGAAGTTCCAGATATTAACTGGACTGACCATATGCAAAAAGAACCAAGAGAGCGTGAAATTATTGTCTCACCAGAAGAGATCAAAAAAGTCCTTTTAATCTTACCCTACCATATCCGACTGGCAGCAGCATGGACAGTCTATACCGGCTGTCGATTAAATGAGACAGAAACATTAGAAAAAAGCAAAATCTATTTTGATCAAAAAATTGCGCAAGTTATGACAAAAGGAGGTGGCACTCGTATTGTCGCTATGTCGAGCAAGGCAATTGATGTTGCGCGACTATCATGTGAAGTCTCTGAGACTGAATATGCTTTTTATTTAAAGAACCGGAGGCGAGTTTGGGAGGCAGCTCGAAAGGAGATAAATAGGCCAGACATTCGATGGCATGACCTAAGGCATGTGACAGGGTCCTGGTTACGCCAATATGCCAATAGTGATTTGAAAGAGATAGGAAGAGCATTAGGCCATTCTGAACTGAGTAGTACAATTAGATACGTTCATTTAGCGACAAGCAATGTTATCGAAGCATTGGAGAAATTACCAAAAGTTATTTAGTGCATGCACAACAGAAAAACTAATGTTGCTATCCAACGTTACTATCTATGCAAAGGCCACAACAAAGAAAAGGGGCTTCAGGCTAGGTAACTAATTGTAAGGTAAGGTAAAAATTGGTCGGAGTGGCCAGATTTGAACTGGCGACCCCTGGTCCCCCAGACCAGTGCGCTAACCGGGCTGCGCCACACTCCGAAATTGTAAAAATGACATAGCTCAATAAATACTTGACGAGCAAGCTAGCATGTCGGTTTTAGAAAACCAACTGTGTTATATGTTAAAATGCATCACTTTCAAGTTCATTTTTCACGTTATAAAGCTATAAAAACTTAAAAAACAACAGAATTTTGTGTATTAAGCCTATACTTAACGTGTAGTCGTTCTTGCCACAGGCAATCAATTTTGGCATGGTCTGCCAGAAATCTATTCATAAAAATGAGCAAGATATTGAGCCATAGGCTTTTAAATCGCTTTATAACGATAAAATAAATTCTAAGGGGTGACCATGGAAAATTTACTTTGGCTAATTATTGCCTGTGGTGGGCTATCAATTATATACGGTGCGTGGGCTGTACGTTCGGTGCTTTCAGCAGACCCTGGCAATGCAAAAATGCAAGAGATTGCGAGTGCAATACAAGAAGGGGCACAGGCCTATCTCACGCGTCAGTATAGAACAATTGCGATAGTAGGCATCATTATTGCTGTTCTTGTTGAACGCTTTTTAGGTGTTTACGTCGCGTTGGGCTTTATCATTGGCGCTGTTATGTCTGGTCTTGCTGGTTTTATCGGCATGCACGTGTCAGTTCGGGCAAATGTGCGTACAACGCAAGCTGCAAGCCAAAGCCTTGCCTCAGGACTTGCCATTTCTTTCCGTTCCGGCGCTGTGACAGGTATGCTGGTTGCAGGCCTCGCCTTACTCTCCATTTCAATATATTATTCATTTTTACAAGGTATCGGCATTGAAGGCCGCACAGTCATAGATGCTATGGTAGCACTTGGCTTTGGCGCATCCCTTATTTCTATATTTGCTCGTCTTGGCGGCGGAATTTTCACCAAGGGGGCTGATGTTGGCGGAGACCTTGTTGGCAAAGTTGAAGCTGGCATTCCAGAAGATGACCCCCGCAACCCGGCTACAATTGCTGATAACGTTGGCGATAACGTTGGGGACTGTGCTGGAATGGCCGCAGATTTATTCGAAACCTATGTGGTCACAATCGTGGCAACCATGGTTCTTGCGTCAATCTATTTTGCAAGCACGCCAAACATGATGTTATATCCGCTCGCCATTGGTGCTGCGTGTGTGATTACTTCAATCATTGGTACATTCTTTGTCAAACTGGGCAGCAATAACTCAATCATGGGGGCTTTATATAAAGGCTTTATCGCGACCGGGGTTTTGTCTCTTATCGTGCTTTGGCCTGTGACAGAGTTTGTCATTGGAATGGATACCCCTTACAGTTTCGTATCTGGCGGTGAAACCTATAACTTTTTTGGGCTTCACTTATTTTATTGCGGGGTAATTGGTTTTCTTGTGACCGCAGCGATTATCATTATAACCGAATATTATACTGGGACGGGTTTTAGGCCTGTACGCAGTATCGCAAAGTCATCTGAAACAGGACATGGCACCAACGTGATACAAGGTCTTGCCATTTCTCTAGAAGCCACAGCCCTGCCAGCGCTGGTCATTATTGCAGGCATTATTATAACATTCCAATTGGCTGGCTTGTTTGGTATTGCCATTGCAGTGACAACAATGTTGGCTTTAGCGGGCTTTGTGGTGGCACTTGATGCCTTTGGCCCTGTGACGGACAACGCTGGCGGCATCGCGGAAATGGCTGAATTACCAGACGAAGTACGCAACACAACAGATGCCTTGGATGCCGTTGGTAACACAACCAAAGCTGTCACCAAAGGATATGCCATCGGCTCTGCTGGACTTGGTGCTTTGGTGTTGTTTGCCGCCTATGTTGAGGATTTGCGCCATTTCGTTGCAAAAGCTAACACCCCAGAAACAGCCGCAGACTTTGCCTATTTCCAAGGGGTGAATTTGAGCTTTGACCTCTCAAACCCTTATGTAGTGGTTGGATTATTCTTTGGCGGTCTTTTGCCCTATTTGTTCGGCGCAATGGGTATGACAGCTGTGGGCCGAGCTGGCAGTGCGGTTGTTGAAGAAGTTCGCCAGCAATTTAAAGAAAAACCTGGCATTATGGAAGGCAAAGAACGTCCGGATTATAGCCGTACCGTTGATATGTTGACCCGTACAGCAATCAAAGAAATGATTGTTCCGTCTTTGTTACCGGTGTTATCTCCTCTTGTGTGCTTTTTCGTCATTTTGCTAATTGCAGATAAATCGGCCGCATTTTCAGCGCTCGGAGCGATGCTGCTTGGTGTGATTGTGACAGGCCTGTTTGTTGCGCTTTCTATGACTGCTGGAGGCGGCGCGTGGGACAACGCAAAAAAATATATTGAAGACGGCAATCATGGTGGCAAGGGGTCTGATGCTCATAAGGCTGCTGTTACAGGCGATACCGTCGGCGATCCTTACAAGGACACTGCAGGTCCAGCAGTAAATCCGATGATTAAAATCACCAATATCGTCGCCTTGTTGTTGCTAGCTTTGTTGGCGCATTAATTCTGAGCAATATAGCCAATCTCTATCAAAATAGAGGTTGGCTCTAGAGCAAATTTACTCTTCTTGTGCTGGAGATTGGTCAAACATGCGACGGCGGCCGATACCTTTAAAAATATTGCTAATAATTGTGTCATCGCCCTTGTAGCTTTTGGTGGTACGGTCATTAAAGTCAATAATCTGACCGTCTTTCAAACCATAATTAGAAACACGCTCAACCTCTGCCGTCTCATTATTGAAATAAACGGCAAGAACTTTTCGGTCGGTCACACTAGGGCGCAGGAAAGTCATACTTTTCTGTTGCTTACTTGAAATATAATAATAAGCCCCTCCCCCTATGGCCGATGTGGTGGCTGGTGAGCCAAGAGCCAACTTAACCTGGGCTTGAGACATGCCAGGTTTAATCTGTTTGATTTCCTCATCAGTGAAAACATGGCCATGATAACTCACTTGCGGCGCACAAGAAGCCGCGCTCAATCCGAGTGGTATAGCAATGGCCGCAGCCTTAAGAGAAGAAATTAACATTTTGTAATTTTTGGCTTTTTTATATTGTGTCATTGATGAAGTCTTTTTGTGCTGTGATTGCGTATTATTGCTTAAAGGTATTCATATTACGTTTTTTATTCAAGGCTGACCTTTTTCATAAAACAACTTTACCATAATATATATGTGAAAATTTGATAATACCAACGACTTTCGTTATACCTTATCTTTTGCAAGGAAAGTAAGAGAATGTTCGGATTATTCCAACGTCAAAATGAGTGGAAGCAAACTGCTTCTGAAATTTATGAAAAAATTGTCGCAAAAGCTCGTCATCCCATATTTTATCGCGATCTGTCTGTCCCTGATACGGTCGAGGGGCGTTTTGAGATGATTATTGTCCACCTTTTTATTCTGTTGCAAGACTGGACAGTGCGCTTTGGCAAAGATGATAAATTAAGTAAAGCGATTATTGAGACCTTTTTTTCTGACATTGAGCATTCCTTGCGTGAGATGGGTATTGGAGATTTAACTGTCCCAAAACGAATGCAAAAACTTGCCGACGCATTTTATGGCCGTGTTTATGCTTATAAGGACGCGTTGGAGCCTAATGATGACGATCAGAAATTGGTGCAAGCGCTCTTAAGAAACCTCTATGTTCTTGAAGACAAAACACATATTATCAGCGAAGATGTAAGAATATCTGCCGCAAAAATCGCACAGTACATACGGCATTCACTATCAGCTTTCTCAAAACAAGAGGAAAATGATTTAAGTTCAGGCCAGTTTGATTTTGCAAATCCTGAAGATATAATAAAGATTTAGAGAATGAATAAAGATAAGAGCGAAAACGCAAAGGACACACCTTATCAAAAGGTATTTGATGACAAAAAACGAACGAGCGTTTTATATCTTGAAATTCCAACAGACCATATTCCAGAGCAAGGCTTGGAGATATCAGAAACGATTACGGCTAAAGAAAAGCAATACCTTATTGATACGCTGGACTTACATGATATTAGCTCATTTCAGACAGATATTAAAATTACCAAACAGCGACAGGATGTATTTATCATAAAGGGGCGCGTTTCTGCGCATATTATTCAAGAGTGTATCGTTACCTTAGAGGACGTGAGAACTGTTGTTGATGAAACTCTAAAAGCCAAATTTGTTCCGAAGGACAGCACATGCTTTACCCACCGCGCAGAAAATATTGACGTTGATCCCTTTGAAGATCATGACATTGAAGCCTATGAAAACGGAGTGATATGCCTTGGACAATTTATTTATGAAACCCTCGCAACGGCAATAGATCCCTACCCGCGCAAACAAGATGCCAATTTTGATTGGCCTGGCAGCACACCAGAGCATGCTAATCAAAAAAATAACTCGAATAATCCGTTTGCTGTGTTAAAAGAATTCCAACATGAGTTGCACAAAAATGATAATAAGACGAAATAATACTTTATTGTAGTCTATCTCATGAACCCGTTATTATGAAAAATAAAATAAAAATAACATCGGCTTAGTAAACATGAAAAAATCAGTTTCGGTGACGATTGCATTGGATGCCATGGGAGGAGATTATGGCCCCGATGTTGTGATCCCAGGAGCAAACTTATCTCTTCTGCGTCATCCTGAAACCCATTTTCTTTTATTTGGCGATGAGAAGAAAATCAAAACAGCGCTCGAGGCATATCCCAATTTGACAGCCCATTGTGATGTGATCCATACGGATGTTTCTGTTCCAATGGATGCGAAGCCCAGCCAAGCACTGCGCCAAGGTCGTCATGGATCAAGTATGTGGCAAGCAATCAAGGCGGTAAAAGATGGGTCTGCTGATGCCGTTGTATCTGCTGGAAATACAGGTGCTCTGATGGCAATGGCCAAAGTTGGTCTCAAAATGCTGCCAGGTATCGAACGCCCTGCCCTTGCAGCCATCTGGCCAACTGTTAAAAGTGAGTGCATTGTTCTTGATGTCGGGGCAAATGTTAGGGCCAGTGCCAATCAGTTATTTGATTTTGCGTTAATGGGCGTTGCCATGGCACGCACTATCTTTAATTTCGAGACCCCAAGCGTTGGTCTGTTAAATGTGGGCGTAGAAGAAATTAAAGGTTTGGAGGAGATTAAAAAAGCATCTAATCTGCTTAAGAACTCAGAACTCCCGATTGAATACTATGGCTTCATAGAAGGCACAGATATTGGTTTAGGCACGGTTGATGTAGTGGTTTCTGAGGGGTTTAGCGGAAATATCGCACTCAAAACAGCTGAGGGCACGGCAAAACAAGCCGTAGCTTATTTGAAAGCTGCCATGAACAGATCTGTCTTAACAAGAATGGGGGCTTTTCTGGCACAAACTGGTTTTGCCGAATTAAAACAAAAAATGGACCCTAGACACAACAATGGAGGGCCCTTTTTAGGCGTTAATGGCATTGCGATCAAAAGCCATGGCGGGACTGATGCCACAGGCTTTGCCTGCGCTATTGATTTGGCTTTTGACCTGGCGCAAAAAAACATTCTCGAAAAGATTATCGAAGATGTGAAAATATTTCATAACAATTTAAATGATAGTGCCATACAAAAAGAAAAGCTGTCAGCGTATCCTTAATAAGTCACACAGTTTCGAATTTGAATATACGAAACTGCTGCTGTAGAGTGAGCGTAAAGCTGCTGGAGTTAAAAATATGAATGCCATTCGATCCGTTGTTCAAGGATGCGGAGCATACTTACCTCAAAAAATAATAACCAATGACGACTTGGCACGAAGGCTTGACACAAGTGATGAATGGATCCGTGAGCGTAGCGGCATTGGCAAGCGCCATATTGCTGCAGAAGATGAGCGCACATCGGATCTTGGTTTGGCAGCCTCACGACATGCGCTTGAACGCGCTGAGATGGATGCTAAAGACATTGATTTGATTATTGTTGCCACAGCTACGCCAGATCAAACTTTTCCAGCAACAGCAACGACAATCCAGGCTCAGTTGGGTATCACGCATGGCGCTGCTTTTGATCTGCAAGCAGTATGCTCTGGCTTCGTATATGCCATGAGCACAGCCGATAATTTCTTAAAATCCGGCCAACACAAATGTGCTCTTGTTATTGGTGCAGAAACATTCTCCCGCATTTTGGACTGGGAAGATCGTTCCACTTGCGTGCTTTTTGGTGATGGTGCTGGAGCTGTTATTCTCAAGGCAGAGCAAGGCACAGCATCTTGTGAAGCGCGAGGAGTGATAACTTCTCGGCTTTATTCCGATGGCCGATACAATGACAAACTTTATGTAGATGGAGGACCATCCTCCACACAAACAGTTGGTCATCTAAGAATGAGTGGACGCGATGTTTACAAACATGCTGTCATCAATATCGCTGCTGCGATTCAAGATACGTTAGAAGAAAGCAATATTTCTGCAGATGATATTGACTGGTTCGTACCCCATCAAGCCAACAAACGTATTTTAGAAAGCACCGCAAAAAAAATCGGATTAAGTGCAGAAAAAATTGTCATGACTATAGAAAATCATGCCAACACATCAGCAGCTTCAATTCCCCTGGCGCTGGATGCAGCCATCATGGATGGCCGATTGAAGCGAGAAGATTTGGTTCTGCTGGAAGCTATGGGTGGTGGTTTTACCTGGGGTGCATCTCTGATTAAATGGTAATGCTACAGCCGCTTACTCTACGCTTATCAAAGCAGCTGCAACATTGCGTTTTTCAGCAAGGAGAACATTATAAGTTCGCGCGGCAGCGCCGGTATCCATTGCATCTAATCCCATATTTGCTTCATCGAAGAGATGCTTGATCTCAGGGGTTGGAAAAATCTGTTTTTTACCCGTTCCGAGAAGTAGAAACTCTAAGGCATCAGCCTCTTTAAAAACACGCTCAAAATCTTCAAAAGACAAGGTATCCATATTTTGGACTGACCAAGCATATACGCCACTTGGCACACAAAGCAACGATCCGATATGGCTCATATCTGCAAAACGAAACCCACCATTTCCATAGGCCTCTATCGGAACTTGTTGAGGGTAATGCGGTTGGTCTGTCATTCGCATTTTGCCTCAATTATACAGGTTCTTTTGCTTTACCTGCTGTACCAAGCCCACTCCAATCCCGCTTAACACCTAACATGAGCAATATGGGAGCTGCCACAAATATGGAAGAATATGTTCCAATAATCACACCCCATATCATGGCAAACGTAAACCCTCTAATGATCTCACCACCAAACAAATAAAGGGAAAGCAAAGCGAGCAGGGTCGTCAGAGACGTGAGTATTGTCCGCGATAAGGTGTCATTAATGGAAAGATCAAGCAAATCTTGTAAATCCATTTTTTTGTATTTACGTAAATTTTCACGAACACGGTCATAAACAACAACAGTATCGTTTAATGAATACCCTACTATTGTGAGAAGAGCCGCAATAATAGAGAGGTTAAACTCAAGTTGCAGCAATGAGAAAATACCTATCGTCAGAATCACATCGTGAACTAAGGCTGCAACAGCGCCAAGCGAAAACTGCCATTCAAATCGCAACCAAATGTAAACCAGAACCGCAAATATTGCTGCAAGAACCGCAATAGTGCCCTGCTCTTTCAATTCTTCTGAAACTGTTGGGCCAACCACCTCTGTCCGACGATAAGTGAAATCATCTCCCAGCGCTTGTTGAACTTTAGCAAGCGCATTTTGTTGTGCCTTTTCTCCGCCAGGTTGCTGCTCCAAACGAATGAGTACGTCATCTGGACGGCCAAACAGCTGAATTTGCACATCCCCCAGCCCAAGATTACTGAGTGTGTTGCGAAGTGTTGGTAAATTGGCATCCTGACCATCTTTGGTCTGCACTTCGATGAGTGTACCACCGCGAAAATCAATACCAAAATTCAGCCCAACACTGGAGAACAAACCAATTGAAAGAACCACCATGGCTATTGAAAGCGCCAAACATATTTTCCTATATGTTAAGAATGTAAGCTTTGTCTCGCTGGCTATAAGATGAAAACCCTTCCAGGTCATAACATTCCTCTTTCAAAACAGTACTTATATTGGTATCTCAATCGTGCGCGTTCGCTGCATTCTCAACCAAAATGAAATAATAAACCGCGTAAACACAAAAGATGTAAACACAGATGTCATAATGCCAAAGGCCAAAGTGACCGCGAATCCACTAATTGGGCCTGAACCCAAGAAATAGAGCACAATTGCTGCAATAAGTGTCGTAATATTAGCATCTAATATTGTGCTAGAAGCCCGGTTATAGCCTGTCTCAATTGCTGAAATTGTTGACTTGCCGGCTCGGATTTCTTCACGGATACGTTCATAAATCAAAACATTAGCATCAACAGCCATACCAATGGTTAGAACAATACCTGCAATACCTGGCAGAGTAAGAGTTGCTTGCGTTAGAGATAGCAATCCAACGATAAGAGCAATATTAACGATCAAAGCAACATTTGCAAAAAGACCAAACAAACCATAGGTGAAAAGAATAAATGCTATAACAGCCACAAGTCCAATTATACCAGCTATTTGACCTGCTACAATAGAATCTTCGCCCAGACTTGGACCGACAGAACGCTCTTCAATGATCTCCATGGATGCCGCTAAAGACCCTGAGTTTAATAACAGCGCTAAATCCTGTGTTTGTTGGGGCGTAAAACTCCCACTAATTTGGCCAACACCGCCTAAAATGGGTTCTTGGATAACCGGTGCTGAAATGATTCTGCGGTCGCGCCTTAATTTAGGTTTACCATCTTTGTCGAGAACAACATTGCCGTTTTCATCTGTCTCAGATACAAAACCATTATCCAAAACAATGGCAAATGGACGCCCAACATTTTCCTGTGTGACCCGCCCAAAATTTCGTGACCCGGTAGAATTAAAACGGAAACTGACAACAGGTTCATTTGTCTGCTGATCGTTTGTAGCATTTGCCTGTTCAAGCTCTTCACCACTCACAATGGCTTTTGCCTTCAAAAGCTCAGGTGGTCCTTGTTCTGACGGCACCCATTCCGTTCCTGGTGGGGCACGCCGAGACGACCCACCTTGCAATTGTGCTCCACGTGGGTCAACCAATTGAAAGGTCAGGCGCGCTGTTTTACCAAGGATCCTTTTTAATTCTGCCGGATCGTCAACGCCAGGAACTTGCACAATGATACGATCTTTTCCTTGCTGTTGGATAATCGGTTCTGTCGTACCATTAGGGTCAACTCTTCTTCGCATAACTTCAACAGCAGACCCCATAGCTCCGCGCAAACGATCAACAATAGCAGCTTGTGTGGGCTGAATGATAATTGTGTTATTTTCGCCTTGGGTGATTTCGATGTTATTGTTGCTCGTCCCTGCAAGAATAGAGAATTCAAGGGGTTGGATCAATTCCCTTAATTTAGTCAGCGCCGGAGCGACATGCTCAGGCTTTGAAATGCGCACCTGAATTTGACCATTGATAATCTTGGGTCGCGAACGTTTTACAATTTTTCCATCAATGCGTAACTCACGCAAATTTTGATTCACACCGTCACGAATACTTTTTAGCTGAGTTTGCAACAGTTCGTCAGTGTTCATCTTGAGCACGAGATGAGATCCACCTTGCAAATCTAGGCCAAGATTGATTTGTTTATGAGGGAGCCAGGTTGGAAGACTTTCGGCCTGCTTTTTCGTAAAAACATTTGGGGCAGCGCATATGATGCCCACAATAATGACAGCCAGAATGCTAAATGTTTTCCAATTTGAAAAATACAGCATGTTGCAATAATCCTATTGTGCTCAAGAGTTGCAAGATCAACAGACCTTAAGCATTACTTTTTTTATCTTCATCTTTTACTGGCTCACCTTTGGTGCGCACTTCAGCAATCATACTACGAACTATGCGTATGCGAACGCCATCCGCAATCTCAGCTTGAATTTCGTCATCATTGACTTTGACTACTTTGCCAATGACACCGCCTGATGTTACGACCGTGTCACCCCGACGTAAATTTTCAATCATTTCCCGATGCGTCTTCATACGCTGTTGTTGCGGGCGGATAATTAAAAAATACATGATTGCAAAAATCAAAACAAACGGCAGGAGATTAATTAAAAAATCCCCGCCTCCTCCTGAGGGTGCGCTTTGAGCAAATGCGGATGTTATAAACATCTGGATATTAACTCCATCGTATTAAGCCAAGATGGGCTATTTTATTATTGTGTCTGAAAGAACCAGATCGAACATAGTGTGAATTTCATGATACACTACATGGAACAAGATCAAGCTATGTTCAAGCATTATCGTTCCTGAAATGAAAGAAAAATCAAAAAAGGTATGGGATTTGACCTGTGTACAATCATAGCATGCGTATCGCAATAGGATCATAAACTCCTTGAATATGCTTTGGCTATAGCGAAAGTACTTGCATCAAACTGGGCATCCACACACGTTTAGTTGGCTATATGAAAAAGCAAGAAAAGTGTTTATATAGCATAGGCGAAGCGGCTAAGCTCCGCCCATATCGATATCAACAAAATGTAATATAATCCATGACCGATTCAGCACCTATCAGGACACTCTCACAACTGCTACAAGATCTAAAGGACAGTTTTTCTGGAGATAAAGTAACCGTTGACCATATTCTTGTGGCGTTTCATGAGCGAGGATTTGGCTTTTTTCTCTTTGTTTTTGCATTACCAATGGCGCTGCCTCTCCCAGTCCCGCCTGGAATTAATATTTTATTGGCGTCCCCGCTTTTGCTCATGACGGCACAACAAGCTATAGGCCGCCAGACCATTTGGTTGCCGGAAAGTATGAAAAAGCGCTCTTTCACAACGCAAAAGATGTCCCGTATAATTGATATGGCAACGCCTTGGATGAAGCGTTTGGAGAGCATCATTAGCCCACGTTTAGGGTTTGTGACACAAGGGGTATTTTCAAACTTCATTGGTATTCTTGGATTTATAATGGCTTTATCGATATGCATTCCTTTACCGCTGACCAATACAGTACCAAGCTTTGGGATCGCGTTGATGGCGATCGGAGTTTTATTGCGTGATGGACTTGCTGTTATTGTGGGAGCAATTATAGGATCTGCGTGGGTTGTCATGTTGGTGAGTGTTACGATCTTCCTGGGTGCTGAGGGAATTGACTTAATAAAAAGTACGGTGAAATCATTTTTTTAGAATATTCTTCAGATAAGAATTACCACATTCCTTGAAATTGGCCGGGTTCGTAGGATGACCCATATTAATCTGTGCAGCATTTCGGCAAGTTTTTAGCGCCGGTTGAACCGGTATTGAAACGTTGACAAATGCTTTTTTGCAAATGGTGTCTGGACAGTCTGTGAAATATTCCACTTATACCAACCTTCATTGATTAATACCCATGGGCCCAATTTCTCATTCCGATAGATTTTATTTTTTCAGGGAGCTTGATTAGTTTGTTCCAGGCCTCACAACAGTGATCAAGAATGTCATCATAATCTTCAAAGATCAGATTTGAGAGCCAGTTTTGTCGCATATATTGCCAGATATTTTCAACCGGATTGAGTTCGGGCGATTTGGGTGGCAGCAACATGAGCGTGATATTTTCGGGAACGTGCAAGTCATCAGATTTATGCCAGCCAGCTTGATCAAGCAATACGATAGCGTGTGCTTTTGGAGCTACATGTTTTGAAATTTCTTGCAAATGCAAATTCATTGCATGCTTGTTACAGCATGGTAAGACCACAGCGGCACCAACACCACGCTCTGGGCAGATCGCACCAAAAATATAAGCTGAGGCATAGCGTTGGTCGTGTTTTATTCGAGGACGCGTCCCGCGCTTTGCCCAAACGTAGGTCATCTTGTTTTTCTGACCGATGCGAGCTTCATCTTGCCACCACAGTTCAATAGCTGTATTCTGAGGACGCTTTTGTCGGATCTCCTGAACCTTGTCAGCAAAATTTTTTAAATTCTTCAATGACTTGTTCTTCTTGCGCATAATGCTGGGGACGTGCACTAATATGACTGTAGCCAAGCCGTTTTAAGACACGCCCCATAGTAACTTCAGATAAACTGACACTCAATTCACTTTTGCTCCAGGCCACCAAATCTTGAAGACGCCATCTTACAACACCATGTTTGTCCAAATTCGGACCATCCTCTAGCAGTTGAACCAAAGCAGCCTGATGGTCTGCACCCAGCTTAGGTGAAGCTCCCGGCGCTTTGCGATCCTGCAAACCATCTGGCCCATGTTCATTGAACCGCAGCACCCAATCTCGAAGCGTTTGCAATTGAACGCCTCCAACCTTCGCCGCTTCAGAGCGCGAGGCACCATCTCGTATTGCTGCAATCGCTAACAAACGACGGCACTGTGTGACATCTGAACTTGATTTGGCAAATGCACGAACTTCATCCGCTGTATATTCTGAAGAAATAGAAATCGCTTTTCCCATGACAAACATCCCCGTTCTGTTTCTCATCTTGAATCATATTCGCAGAGATTTGGGAAGACATAAGGTGAGTCTCATTTAATGAATGTTGGTATTAATAGCATTTTTCAGATTGCCGAGCATTGTGTTGCTCCAGTTAAAGCCTGCGTTTTTTTAGAGTCTTTGCTGTTGCCAAGCACGATGGTGTGGCACTCAAAACCAGCTATTTCAATCACTTTGAAACAGACCAAGCCATCCGAGACCACAGTGGTATCTTCTACAAAATAACGTTTGGCTAAGGCTTCAATTTCTTGTGCATGAAAGCTAGCTACACCGACTAGAGCCTGTCAACTTTACATAAATTCATAACCAGCTGCTTAAACCAGCTTAAATAGCATGACTTTTGTGGTCTTACGAGAGAGACAAACGCTCTGTCTGATGGACTGATAAAAAGAACGCGTCCTCCTGGCTTCAATATTTTGGAAATATTGCGTAATGTCATCGCAGGATCAAACACGTTATCGGATGTTCCGCCATCAACAATAAAATCAAACTTCTCTTCGAGCTCATTAGGAATAATAATATTTAGGTAGTGGACTCATAAAATTCGCACCATAATCTTATAGAAGCCAATTTTATGAGTGCCATGAAATTTTTTACACTTTTCTCATAGCGTGTTGCAATTCTTCGAAATGATTTTTTCAACCTGCCAAAGAAGCGTTCAAC
>JBCCCO010000074.1:0-14345 GCA_039033475.1 Pseudomonadota bacterium
AAAATATTTTTTTGAAATAAAAAAAATAAAAACAACTGATGGCAAAAACAAAAAAAGAAATTCTACTGATGAAAATAGCATATAATATCTGATAGACAGCTAGTATTGATTTAATTTTTTTGAAACTATATTTCAATTTATGCATTTTCAATTATTAATGACTCATGCAAAGCATGATATACACGAAAAATGCCATAAGATATTGACGCGATCACCAATTTAAAAAATCGACCCCTAATAAAACTCTGCTTGTAGGCTTATAACGCATATTGAATATCTCCATACGATGAACAAAAGACTTATTATTCTTGATCGTGACGGCACAATTAATATTGATCGCCATTACCTATCGAATCCAAATGATCTAGAATTTCTTCCAGGAGCTGCTGAAGGTTTGCGTTTGATGGCTGCCAGTGGATTTCATTTGGCTATTGCAACAAATCAATCTGGCATCGGTCGTGGATATTTCACGCTAGAAACTCTCAATGCAATTCATAAACGCTTACTTGAAATGCTTGCTTTTGAGAACGTTCACATTGAGACAATTGCATTTTGCCCACACACCCCAGATGTTGATTGCTGTTGCCGAAAACCCAAGCCTGATCTCGCAAAACAAATTGTCAACACTTTAGATATTATATTAAATGACAGTGAAGTCATTGTCATTGGAGATCGTGAAAGCGATATTGGACTAGCACGTGCAATTGATGCGAAAAGTATTTTAATCACTTCTGATCAGGATAACGTTTCTGATTTTGGACAATCTGCATTTGCCTGCAATTTAATTGAAGCAGCTCACATCATAAAGCAGTGGTATAAATAAAGCATGTTCTTATAGCATTGTTTTTGCGAACATATTTTTCCACAATTTATCTTTATGCCAAAATTCTTGTTTCACTTCTCAAATAATTTATAACACCCTGCAAATAAAGAACTTTCTCTTTTGATGTTATTATTATTTGCTTCAAAGTATATTTCTTTGTTTATATTTTGTTACTTTTGAAAATTATTTAATTTTATTTCTAAAATATTTGTATTAAATCTTAAAAAGGTTTGAAATTATGAAATGATAAGTACATGAAAATATTTGTAACAGGGGCGTGCGGCTATAAAGGGACTGTTTTGGTTCCCAAGCTGCTTGATCTAGGCCACGATGTCACAGCATTTGATGCAATGTGGTTTGGAAATTATCTGAAAGATCACAAAAACTTAAAGGTTGTTCAAGGCGATGTGCGTAACATCGATGAAATTCATATCAAAGGATATGATGCTATCATCCACTTGGCTTCTGTTGCGAATGATCCATGCAGTGATCTTGACCCAAAATTGACTTGGGAAGTCAGTTGCCTGGCAACGATGCAACTTGCTGATAAAGCAGTCAAATCTGGCATCAAGCAATTCATCTACGCATCTTCTGGCAGTGTCTATGGTGTGAAAGATGAAGATCAGGTCACTGAAGAGCTGGATTTAAAGCCACTTTCAGAGTATAATAAAACCAAGATGGTTGCTGAGCGCGTTTTGTTGTCATACAGCGACGATATGGCAATACAAATTGTACGTCCTGCAACAGTGTGTGGGTATTCACCGCGTATGAGATTTGATGTGTCGGTTAATATGTTGACAATGCTTGCGATTACCAAGGGTGAAATCACTGTGTTTGGAGGCAAGCAGCATCGACCCAACATTCATATGGAGGATATTACAAACGTTTATCTCCACCTTCTGAAGAATCCTCAAATTACAGGTGTTTATAATGCTGGGTTCGAAAATCTCTCAATACTAGAAATTGCCGAACGTATTGCTGGACGTACGTCTTCTAAGATTTCTATTACGGAGTCAAATGACCCCAGGTCATATCGGATAAACTCAGATAAATTGCTCGCCACAGGGTTTTCGCCCAAATATACCGTAGACAACGCCATCCAAGAAGTAACCGAACTCTTGCAAAGCGGCATCATTGCCAATGAAGAGAGGTTTCATAACCTGAAATGGATGCAAAAGGAGATTTTAAATTGAGAGAGCACGTAAAACTTCCTGAAGCAGATACGAATTTTTTTGCTGATTATGGACATAGGCTCAATACCTTATTGGAGGAAATGGACTGGACACCTGTTCAGGAACTTGCAAACGATTTAATCAGTTGTTGGGCTGAGAAACGCCAGGTGTTTATCTGTGGTAACGGTGGAAGTGCCGCTAATGCAGTACATATGGCGAATGACTTTATTTATGGCATCTCTAAAATAAAAGGCAAAGGGCTACGTGTGGATGCTTTAACAAGCAATGGAGCCGTCATCACCTGTCTTGCCAATGATGAAGGCTATGATGAAATTTTTGCGACCCAGCTTGAGGTTAAAGCAAACCCGGATGATCTGCTTATTGTATTATCTGGCAGTGGCAATTCACGAAATATTTTAAAGGCTTTAACGAAGGCAAAAGATATCGGAGTGAAAAGTTACGGTATTCTTGGGTTTACTGGCGGCAAAGCCAAAGAACTTGCGGATGTGCCGATCCACTTTGCAATCGATGATATGCAAATTAGTGAAGATACCCAAATGATGGTCGCTCATATGATTATGCAATGGCTGTACCAAAATCATGAATATGTGACCAGTGAGGTTGTGAACCATGCCGCTTGATAAGGTTTTAGTTATTGGCAGTAACTCGTTTTCAGGTGCAAGTTTTGTAGATTATGCTTTGCGTCAAGATGCTTATGTCGTGGGTACAAGCCGTTCACCTGAGCCTGCTGATTTTTTTCTGCCTTATAAATGGTCTGATGCGCAGAGCAATTTTGAATTTCATCAGTTGGATCTGAACAAAGACCTTGATCAGATTATTGACCTTTTGGATCAACATCAGCCAGCTTACGTTGTTAATTTTGCAGCTCAAAGTATGGTTGGTCAAAGTTGGGAGCATCCCGAGCATTGGTTTCAGACCAATGTTGTGGCAACTGTAAAATTGCATGATAAGCTAAGACAGTTTGAATGCCTCAAACGCTACGTCCATATCACGACACCGGAAGTTTATGGCAGCACTGAAGGCTTTATCAAGGAAAGCACTGAGTTTTATCCCTCGACCCCGTATGCGGTGTCACGAGCAGCAGCGGATATGAGTTTGCTCAGCTTTCATAATGCGTATGATTTTCCGGTCATTTTTACGCGCGCTGCAAATGTATTTGGTCCAGGGCAACAGCTTTATCGCATTATTCCGCGGACTGTCCTTTATATTAAACTGGGAAAACAATTGCAATTGCATGGTGGAGGGCATTCTGAACGTTCATTTATTCATATCGAGGATGTTTCTGCTGCCACATGGGCCTGCATGACACGCGGCCAGAGCGGTCAATGTTATCATATTTCGACAAACGAAATTGTGAGTATTCGCGAGCTCGTGCATGGCATATGCGCAAAATTGGATGTTAATTTTGAAGACTGTGTTGAAGTTGTTGGTGAACGATTGGGTAAAGACGCAGCTTATAAGTTAGATAGCGGTAAAATTCGCAGTGAACTGAGTTGGGTCGATAACATAAGCCTTGATAAAGGTTTAGATCAATGCATCGCTTGGGTTAATAAGAATTTTGATCAGATGAAAGACCAGCCATTGGATTACATTCATAAGCCTTAGGCTATGGATAGGTCTTAAAACGAAGTGAGAAATATACTTTATGAGCACTCCAGAAGCGTTAAAACTGCCAGTCTCTGAACTTGAAGGCATTGCAAGAGACATTCGTGCAGAGATTATCGCATACTCAAATCATGCGAAGCTTCCGCATCTTGGGTCCTGCTTATCGTGTGTGGATATTCTCACATGTTTATATTTTCATTTTTTAAAATTGGATACGACTGATTCCACTAACCCAAAAAGAGACCGCTTTGTTTTAAGCAAAGGGCATGGAGCTCCTGCTCTTTTCCAGGTTTTGGCGCGGCGCGGGTTTTATCCTCAAGCGGATCTTTATAAGCCAGATCATGGTGATGGTAAGTTCGGTGAGCATCCTCCTGTACCACAAGATTTACCTGGTATTGAAGCTGCAACCGGCTCCCTTGGGCATGGTTTGCCAATGGGGCTTGGAATGGCCCTTGCCGGACGGCTCAATAAATTTCCGTACCGTGTTTTTGCACTTTTAAGCGATGGAGAGTGTAATGAGGGCTCTATTTGGGAGGCCGCCCTGTTTGCCGCTGCACAAAAGCTCGATAATTTGTGCGTTATTGTTGATTTTAACAAATGGCAAGCAACCGGGCGCAGTGAAGAGGTGCTTGCATTAAATCCATTTGTTGAGAAATGGCAATCCTTTGGCTGGAACACCTGCCGAATAGATGGGCATAGCATGCAAGATTTACTTTCAACCATTGAAGGTTGGCCGTCTGGTCAAGGTAAGCCATTTGCTATTATTGCAGATACAGTAAAAGGCAAAGGTGTATCCTTCATGGAAGATGATAATAACTGGCACTATCGCATTCCAACGGAAGATGAAGTCGCCCAAGCCAAACAAGAACTTGGAGTTCTCTGATGCGTAATGCTTTTGCTGATGAAATGACACAGCTTGTTGATGCAGACCCGAGGCTTGTTTTACTCTCGGGTGATATTGGCAATCGTTTGTTCGACCGGTATAAAGAGAAAGCTCCTGACAGGTTTTACAATTGCGGTGTTGCTGAAGCGAACATGATGGGTGTTGCCGCAGGCCTTGGGATGAATGGTTTTAGACCCGTCGTTTATACAATTACACCGTTCACAACGACCCGTTGCTTTGAGCAAATTCGAGTTGATGTGTGCTATCATGAATCTCCGGTTATTATTGTAGGCACGGGCGCAGGGTTATCTTATGCACAGTTAGGTCCGACCCATCACTCGCTTGAAGATATTGCTATTTTGCGTACGCTTCCTGGCATGGCAGTCTTATGTCCATGTGATCCATTGGAAGTTCGCGCATGCTTACGTTCAGCGTTGAAAAGGGAAGGCCCAACCTACATTCGACTTGGAAAAAAAGGAGAGCCCGAACTTCATAGCACTATCCCAACCCTAGAAATTGGTAAGGCGATCACCATGCGACCTGGTGATGATGTTTGCTTGGTCGGCACAGGCAATGTCGTTAGTGTTGCGCTGGAGGCCGCAGAAGATTTAAAAAATCACGGTATTGCAGTGCGCATCGAGAATTTTCATAGTGTTAAGCCCCTTGATGAGTCGCGACTATCCGAACTTGTTGAAAAATATAAAGTTATTGGAATTATTGAGGAACATAGCAAAATTGGCGGTCTCTACAGCGCTATATCAGAATGGCAATCTGACCGGATGGATGGCGGAACAAGGCTGCTTTCTTTTTCACTGGCTGATGAGTTTATTCACCGCGTAGGGACGCAGCAACAAGCGCGAGAACGGGCTAAACTCACAGCGGCTGATATTTCTTGTGCGTTACGAGAAGCACTCTAAAGTAAGGAGTAACCATGCGGCTAGGGCTTGATTTCGATAATACAATCGTCAGCTATGATCTGCTCTTTCATCAGGTGGCTGTAGAACACGGTTTGGTGCCTAGAGAAACAGAACAAACCAAACTTGCCGTAAGAACATATTTAAGGAACGCGGATAAAGAGGATGAGTGGACCATACTGCAAGGCCGTGTTTACGGAGAAAAAATGCCTGGTGCCATTCCCTTTGAAGGGGCTTTAAATACCATCCGCACTTTGAGGCAACTGGGTATTGAAATATTTATTATCAGTCACCGTACCAGATACCCTTACTTAGGTGAACGTTTCGACCTTCATGAAGCTGCGCAAAATTGGGTCAACCATTTTTTGTTAGATGATGTAGGGCCGTTGGTAAACGCTGAAAATATTTATTTTCATGAAGAGAAGGCACAAAAAATAGATCGTATTGCACAGCTCAATTGTGATGTGTTTGTCGATGACCTTCCCGAAATACTTATGGCCGATACTTTCCCGGCAAAGACATTCAAAATCCTCTTTGACCCTCGTTTGCAAGCAGCCTCCAGTCCAGATTACACAATCCTTTCAGCGTGGCCCGATTTAATAAATTTGCTTGATACGTTAACTCAAAAACGAAAGGCAGCTTCTGCGTAATGTCGCTTGCCATTGAACAAAATGTGCGTGAAGGCGTTGCTGATCTTCTCGGATCTCAAAGTATTGAATTTGCCCAACTTGGAATTGGTGGCAATAATCGTCTCTTGCAAGTTATTCACGGCAGCTCAAAACTGGTTGCAAAGTGTTATTATCAACATGGCCGCGACAGCATCAGACGACAAACAGCTGAGTGGGAGTTTTTAACCCACGCTCAAGCTTGTGGTTTGGAGAGTGTGCCCAAACCTATTGGCGTTGACTATAAATCCAACATTACACTGATGTCTTTGCTTGAGGGGCAGAAAATTTTCGCTCACCCAAGTACCCAGCAGATTAAAAGGGCTGCACAATTTATCAAAGCGATCAATACCTTTGAATATGCAAGTGCAGGACAAAATATACCTGACGCTGCTGAATCTGGGTTTTCTTACCAGATGCACAGCGATCTGTTAGAAATGCGCATTGAGCGTTTGTTAAGAGCTTCGCAGCATGGTGACGTTCAAGAGGATTTTGCATCTGTTATTCGGAGCATCAATGATGCTTTTTCAGCTTGGAAAATATGGGTGATGGACGCTGGATCTGGTGTTGAGCGTACATTTCATCATCCTCTCCCACGACAACAACGCATTGTTTCACCTTCAGATTTTGGATTTCATAATATCCTGCTCGGTGAGGATGAAAAGTTGCAATTTCTTGATTTTGAATATGCCGGATGGGACGATGCAGCAAAATTGATATGTGATTTTTTCTGGCAACCGGCCGTCCCGGTTGACCGCAAACATATGAGCGACTTTCGTTTTACCGCTTTTGGTTGGCGGAGTGATTATGATGACATATGTAAACGAAGTAGCTTATTAGACCCATTGTTCGGTTTACGCTGGTGCTGCATTATTTTAAATCCGTTTCTTAAATCTTGGGCACCGCGACAATCGTTTGCAAATCCTGAAGAGAGTATAACTACGTTACGAGAACAAAGACTTATCAAAGCAAAAGCATATCTTGGCAAGGTCAATGCTTTTTTCAAGTGATTTTTTATTGTGATACCAACCTCTTATATAAAGGTAAAACCGCCCAATGGAGTATATTGATTTTCTTTCTGTTATTCATAAAAGTACGACACGTGATTATCTCGCAAGGGTCAATGATCCAGAATTCCCGAAAGCAAAAGCTGCTGACCTTGCGAAAAAATGGGATTTTGACTATTGGGATGGTGACCGACGTATTAATTATGGCGGTTATAAATATGATGGCAGGTGGGCAAAAGTTGCAACAGCCATGCGTGATCACTATGGCATCAAACCAGGAGACAAAATTTTAGATATTGGCTGCGGCAAGGGCTTTTTGCTTTACGATTTTACTCAAGTTGTCCCTGGGGTAGAAGTTGCCGGTATTGATGTCTCAGCATATGCCATCGAAAATGCACTGGATGATGTGAAATCAAATTTGCAGGTATGTTCAGCCTCTGAATTGCCGTTTGAAGATAACAGCTTCGATTTGGTGTTTTCTATAAATACGCTGCATAATTTACACTGCTATGATCTAGAACTAGCCCTTAAAGAAATGGAACGGGTGGGGGGGAATAACAAATATCTCTGCGTTGAATCTTACCGCAATGAACAAGAAAAAGCGAATTTGCTATACTGGCAGGTTACATGTGAAGCCTTTAACACTCCTGAAGAATGGAACTGGTGGTTCGATAAAACCGGGTATAGCGGCGATTATTCATTTATTTATTTTGAGTAGGAGATTTTTTAGTGGCATATCCTGAAACTATGATGGCAGCTTTGCTTGTTGAGCAAAGGGCACCTCTTGTTATTGATGAAGTTGCAATACCGCAAAATTTGGCGGTTGGCCAAGTTTTGGTGAAAGTGCATTACAGTGGAATTTGTGGCTCGCAATTGGGAGAAATTGATGGCGTTAAGGGACCAGACCGTTTTCTGCCCCATCTGCTTGGCCATGAAGGATCTGGCACCGTTATCAGCACAGGTGAGGGTGTAAGACATGTATGTGAGGGAGATAGAGTTGTTCTGCATTGGCGCAAAGGCCCTGGTATAGAGTGTATTTTACCGAAATATCAATGGGGTGAGCATATTGTCAATGCAGGTTGGGTCACAACGTTTAACGAATATGCGATCGTTTCTGAAAATCGTCTTACTGTAATCCCAAATGATTTTGATCTTCAAGTTGCAGCACTTTTTGGATGTGCGGTTACGACAGGATTTGGCGTGGTCGTTAATAATGCAAAACTGACCATTGGGGAATCTGTTGTCATTTTTGGTGCTGGCGGCGTTGGACTGAATATGGTGCAAGCTGCAGCCATGGTGTCTGCATATCCGGTTATAGCAGTTGATCTACATGATAATCGCTTAGCTTTAGCTGAAGAGATGGGGGCAACGCATACACTGAATGCAAAAAATGTAGATGCTTTTGCTGAAATTGAAAAAATTCTAGAACAGCAAAATCTGGATGTTTTTATTGATAATACGGGCAAGCCAGACATCATTGCGCAGGCTTATGAAATGACATCCGCGCAAGGGCGTGTCATCCTTGTCGGCGTGCCCCGTGCTGGTGAAAAGACGACGCTTTACACTCTACCTTTACACTTTGGCAAGTGCTTAACCGGCTCACATGGAGGAGAAGCAAAGCCAGAAAGTGATATTCCACGTTATGGATCAATGTTCCAAAAAGGACGCCTCAAGTTAAACGAACTTATTAGTCAAGTTTATCAACTCTCTGATATTAATGATGCAATAGATGATATGCGTAGTGGTAAACTTTCAGGCCGCTGTATGATTGAAATGAAATAAGTAAAGTTGGTGTGGAGAAGTCACTTTTACTACATTGTTATTTCTTCAATATTTATCTAACTCTGATTTTTTCTTGTATGGGTGAGATTGTCTCTAAAATGATATAGCCCAATAGAGGTCAAACATTATGAACTCAGAAAATAAAGAAGTGATATCGGAAATCAAAACAAAGTTTTCTGATAATGAGAAAATTGTTTTTGTTTCCGGAAACTTTAATGTTGTTCATCCGGGTCATTTACGAATGTTTGATTTTGCAGCTAGCTGTGGCGATATTTTGATTGTCGGGTTGAACCGACAGGGCCATGGGAATACCGTATTGCCAGAGGATTTGCGCCTTGAAAGCATTCGTAAAATTACCGGCATTGATATGTCGTTTATTCTGCCAAGTGATCCAGAAGATTTTATTCGAGATCTTAAGCCAGATGTTGTCGTTAAAGGGAAAGAGCATGAGAAAGGGTTTAATCCTGAGCTTTCTGCTGTAGAGAGCTATGGTGGCCGCCTGTTGTTTTCTTCGGGTGATGTCAGGTTTTCTTCGCTTGATTTATTACAAAAAGAACTTGAAGAAGCCCCTGTTCAAAATTTAGCATCCACCAATGGATATCAAAAACGGCATCATTTCAATGACAACACTTTGCAAAATATCGTCACCAAATATACCTCATTAGAGGTGGTTGTTGTTGGCGATTTGATTGTCGATGAGTATATCACATGTGATCCACTCGGCATGTCACAAGAGGACCCTACATTGGTTGTTTCTCCCCTCAAGCAGGATTGCTTTGTAGGAGGAGCCGGGATTGTTGCTGCCCATGCATGTGGGCTTGGCGCAAAGGTCTCCTATTTCGGAGTGTGTGGCAACGATCATATGGCGGACTTTACAAAAAATAAGATGAATGAATATGGTGTAGACGTTTGTTTGCTGGGGGATGAAAGCCGGCCAACAAGTTTAAAACAACGTTACCGCGCAGGAAATAAGACTTTACTGAGAGTCAGTCATTTGCGCCAACATGATATCAGTCAAAAGCTTATTGATGAGCTTTATGATCAAGTTGTCGAAAAATTAAAAACAGCAAATCTTCTTATTTTTTCTGACTTTAACTACGGATGCCTGCCGCAAGAGTTGGTCGATCGCCTGACAACCTTTTGCCAAGACCACACTATCATGATTGCAGCCGACAGTCAGTCCTCCTCACAGATTGGAGATGTCTCGCGTTTCAAAGGAGCACACTTGATCACACCTACGGAACGCGAAGCACGTATTGCAACACAAGACCAGAGTTCTGGACTTGTTGTTCTTTCTGAGCTTTTACGCGAAAAAGCTGCTGTTGAGAACATTATAGTCACTCTGGGTGCAGAAGGTGTTTTTATACATGCACCTCATACGACAACAGATGGTGTTTTTACGGATCGCTTGCCAGCGCTTAATTTGTTTCCGAAAGATGTTGCTGGGGCTGGCGATTCCTTACTCACGGCAACGGCAATGGCACTTGCCAGTGGTGCCACGATATGGCAAGCCGCTTACATCGGATCTTTGGCAGCAGCCTATCAGGTTGGGCGTATTGGCAACCGCCCTGTTCAAGCAACGCAACTTTTGCAAACCCTGGAAAGCGGCGATCAAGTCAAAAATATCAGATATATTTCACAAACAGCCGATGCGAATTACAATGAAACAGCACAAGTCAAAGATACGCAATTAGGTGAGTTACATTAATGCACGCGCTCTTATTATCTGCTGGCCTAGGAACTCGGCTTAGGCCAGTCACCAACACAATTCCGAAATGCCTTGTCCCGATTGCAGGGCGTCCATTGATGTCGTATTGGCTTGAGTTGTTGTTTGCGAATGGTGTTGAGCGTGTTTTGATTAATACACATTACATGGCAGAAAAAGTCCAGGAATATGTTGCAAACTGCCCATGGCATGATCGTATAACTTTGGTCCATGAAGATGAATTACTTGGTACCGGTGGAACCGTACTAAACAATGAACAGTTTTTTGGAGCTAAAACGTTTTTTGTAGCTCATGCTGATAATCTTGTTTCTTTTGATTTTGCCGGGTTTTGTAATGCGCATCACAATAGTAACAAATACAACCAAACCCCAATCACAATGATGACTTTTGAGACAGATACCCCGCAAGCATGCGGTATTGTTGAGAGTGATGAGAATGACATTGTGATTGCTTTTCATGAAAAAGTCGCGCACCCTCCTGGCAAAAGGGCAAATGGTGCAATCTATATATTTGAACCAGATATACTTGAGTTTCTTAAAAGTTTGAACAAGGATGTTATTGATATAAGTACTGAAGTGCTCCCTCTCTTTATGGGGCGTATCGCAACTTATCATAATGACATATATTTGCGTGATATCGGCACTGTTAAAAGTTTAAAACAGGCTGAATACGACGTTCAAAATGGTTTGTATGACACAAACAAATATAATACCGAATTGCGAGGCCAGAATTATGCCATACGCTAAGCGATGTCTTGTTTGTGGATCAGATGATGTCATAAGCTATGACGAATATGGAAAACTCCACAGGGTGACGTCGGATTCACGGATTTGGCATACTGGTGGACGCATTTTTCAATGTCAGACTTGTGGCTTGGTACACAAACCATTCGATGCACTTTCCGAAAAAGAAGTTGGTGAAATTTATGAGACCTATCAGCTCTATTTTCAAGGGCAAGGTGGAGAACAAAAAATTTTCATATCAGGTGTTGGAAAGCCACGGTCAGCGATTCTAACCGAACATTATTTTGAACATGCTACTCTGTTGGCAGAAAATCAACACCCTCCAAGTTGGCTTGATGTTGGATGTGGCAGGGGTGATTTGCTGCGCGCTTTGTCCAAACATGATAATGCTTGGCACCTGTTTGGCACAGATCTTGGCGATAAGTATAAAGCGACTGTAGAGGAAATTGAAGGTGTTCAAACTTATTTTGCAGATGGGGTTGACGCACTACAAGACTGTTTTGATGTGATTTCAATGTCTCATGTTTTAGAGCATATTTCTCAACCTGTATCTTTTTTAGAAAAGCTGCATTCACATCTCAATAACAACGGTCATCTTTTAATTGCAGTGCCGAATTGGCATCAAAACCCTTTTGATCTTTTGATTGCAGATCATTACATCCACTTTACGTTAGATGCGCTCTCGCGCCTGGTGGAAAGCGTTGGTTTCAAAATTATAACGGCAAGTGATACTCTTATTCCAAAAGAACTTGTCTTGCTGGCGCAAAAAAGTGACCGGCATTCGGAAAAAACTGCAATAGAGGGTGATGCTCAAAAAATTCTATATAACACCAAGCTGTTGGAAAAAATGCTTGCGTGGCTGGAGCAAAATGTAGCTTGGGCAAACACTTATATCTCTCAAAATGGACATTCACAACTCGGTGTCTTTGGAACAGCTCTTGCTGCAACCTGGCTTGATCATTCAACACAAAAAGGATGCAGCTTTTTTGTGGATGAAGACTTACAGCGTGCCTCTGGGCAGTATCTTGACCGTCCGGTTTATTTGCCTAAAGATGCCCCAACAAATTCTGTTGTACTTTTACCCATGTACGGTGTTGTAGCTGAAAGCATTTCCACCCGCTTGAATACGATTGGGGATGTCCAATACGTCATGCCGCCAGATTTGAGTTGAGCCTTTAATGTGCGCCAAAGATATGGATACGCCCACGGCTCAGACAAGCTTCGTCATTCCATGCTATAATCACGAACAATACTTAGAAAAAAGTTTAGGTGGCGTTCTAAACCAATCTTTAAACTCAGCAAAAATCATTTTCATAAATGATGCGTCTACCGATAACAGCTTGTATATTGCCAATCAGCTCTTAAGTCAGAGACCTGATACGAAGATTGTCTCTCACACCAAAAACCAAGGTGTTATAGCCTCTTTAAATGAAGGGTTGTCATATGTAGATACACCCTATGTCGCTTTTGCAGCCACTGATGACTATCTCTATCCGCAATTTCTTGAGAAATCTGAACGCGCTTTGCAAGATATGCCAACCGCAGCACTGGTAACCTCATGCAGTCATATTATGGCTGTCAATGATGACATTATCAGCTCTCGCCCAGCCTTTTTACCTGCATTTAGAAGCGGCTATCTTGCCCCGCAAAAAGTCAAAAAGCTTTTGGTGGAATGTGATAATTTTTTACTTGGCAACGTTACATTATATCGAACTCAACATCTTAGAGATATTGGCGGCTTTGATAAAGCTCTAGGCTCTTTTTGCGATGGGTTTGCAATGCGTTTGCTCGCGTTACGCTATGGCTTTGTTTTTCTCAAAGCCGTCCTTGGGTGTTGGCGCTCGCATACTTCGAATTATTCAAAGTCGTTGATGTATCAGCCGCGATATGCTGAGAATATGGTTGAACACGTATCGAGTTCTATCGCCCATCACAAAGTTGAGCGATACTTTCCAAAAAACTACAATTTACTCCTCTTGTCCCGCTTGAAATTTGGTGCCGCCAGAATGCTTTTGGAAGACTGCGGATATACACTGAAAACGGAGAATCGCTCATCTAATACTGAATTGCTCAAAATGTTTGGAAGCTTGCGCTCTTTGACATGGCTCTCGACATTACCTTCACGAAAATTACGTACTTTTTTAGCCTATGCGTTATTGTATCTCAAATACAAACCTTATCAATATAAAGCCCTCTTGCGCCTATTGAGAAACGGTTTTAGTCATTTCAGCGAATAATCAACCTTTATCGATTAACGCCTACGTGTCCATATTATCATTCCTACTGTTACACTCGCTTTATAATAAAAGTAATCATCTGAGATAATGCACGAAGGCTGAGATCTCAAGAGAAAATGGCGACCTTGCCTTGAAAAATGAGACGATAAAATAATTTGCATATCATTATAACACACCAATCTTATTAATCTTTTTCGTTCTCACCCTCCAATATTTTCTCACTTCACTTCGAATTATTACAAATTTTACTACCTAGTTTTTGGTATTTTTTTAAATAATACTTATAAATATACGTATACAACACGGATTTTGCACAATTTTAATTCATGCTACATTTAAGACTATTATTTACTCACGAAATTGAAAATAAATTTTGAAACTAGCATTTCATTTTATTTTTTCAATCTTGGAGAGACCTGTCTTCTAAAAAAGGAGCAAGAATGGCAAATAGTGTAACTGGCGCTAGCACAACAAATAATTATAACAGCCAGAGCTCTGGAACATCACAAAACGCACAAGCAGCATGGTCAGGAGCTGTGGCTACGGCAGCATCGTCTTCTCCAGGTGGCATATTCTTAGGCGCTATCAAAACCAGTGAATTCTTCCGAATTGGTGATGCTCTGACTTCTAAGAATGGTGTATTCACAGCCGAGCTGCTGCATGATGGAACCCTAACAGTTAGAAACACATCTGATGGTAGCTTAATCTCTTCACACAATTTTGGAGATGGTGATGACAGTCACATCGTTTCGCATATGGCGCTTGAT
>JBCCCO010000075.1:0-13818 GCA_039033475.1 Pseudomonadota bacterium
AATCCCATTCCAAATCTGTCATATCAAAACGTGACATCAACACTTCCCCCATATAAAATAAGGGAAATGAATCATATTCGCTTGATTGTGTAAACTATTTTATGAGTACGCTGCCTAGAGCATTTTCTGATCAGATTAAATTATATCCGACATGCTGAATATAAATCAATCTGATCAGAAAATGTTCTATAAGTAAATCTTTCACGGTGTGAAAGCATAAAATTAAGATCTGAAAATTGTCACTACGCCAGGGCAACATCATCAACGATCAGTTCAACACGCTCACGCCCGCCCCAAGTGTTACGGGTTAAGTGACCAGCAATATGAAACATCTGCCCCTTATTGCCAAGCAAAGCATCACCAATAGGGGTCCCCAACGCGCGAAATGCAATTGCATCAATTTTACTGCCATCACCAGCCATTAAGGTGCATTTAACGTGATTTTCACCAATCACTTTGGCAAAGGAAATCTGATGCGCGGGGAACACAAAACGCGGCATAGGGTTTCCCTGACCATAGGGTCCAGCCCGATCCAGCAAATTCATCAGGTCTATAGAGACACTATTTGGGGTCAAGGCTCCATCAACGTCAAAGCAGGCTGTATCCATGGCTTGCGACACATCACCTGCCAGCTTTTGCGTTAAAAAGGATTTAAAGTCATCAAACCTATCTCGTTGAACGGTTAAGCCAGCAGCCATAGTGTGCCCTCCCCCTTTCACCAGGATGCCGTCTGTAACGGCCGCACGAATAACAGCCCCCAAATCAACACCGCCAATAGAACGCGCAGAGCCGGTACCTTCATTTTCGGCCGTCCAGGAAATAACAACTGAGGGACGGCGAAACTTTTCTGTCAAACGGCTTGCAACCAATCCAATCAACCCCTTATGCCACCCTTCGGATGCTGTAATAAGTACCGGCATGTCCGGTTCTTGATTTAGGGTAAACTCCGCTTGAGAAAGCGCATCCTCAAGCGTTTCATTTTCAAGGGCTTTGCGTTCCGCATTCAACTTATCTAGCGTGGCGGCAATTTTTTCAGCTTGCTGTTCATCATGCGTACAAAGCAACTGCGCTCCAAGATCGGCTTTCCCAATCCGCCCCCCAGCATTAATCCGAGGCCCTAGCACGAAACCAAGATGATAGGGCGTTGGTGCACTCTTTAAGCTTGCAATATCACACAAAGCGCGCAAACCTGCATTTTGCCGGTGTTTCATCACCTGAAGGCCTTTGGTCACGAATGCACGATTGAGCCCTTGCAGTGGCACCACATCGCAAATCGTTGCTAAGGCAACAATATCAAGCCATTGCAACAAATCAGGTGCCGTTCTGGTTCCAGTATAAAAACCGCGTTTACGCAATGTGCGTACTACGGCCACTATCACCATAAATACCACACCAGCCGCAGCCAAATGCCCCAAACCGCTTAAATCATCTTGCCGATTGGGATTAATGACCGAATGTACATCTGGCAATGTGATATCCGCTTGATGGTGATCAATAATCACAACATCAACACCTTTTGACTTGGCAATACCAAGCGGCTCGTGACTTGTTGACCCACAATCCACTGTAATGATAACCTGTGCCCCATCCGCAATCAGGTTTTCTATAGCAGCTGTATTTGGGCCATAGCCTTCAAAAATTCTATCGGGAATATAAATCTTGCTGTCTAAGCCATGGGCCGCAAATAAGCGATGCAACAAAGAGGAAGAGGAAGCGCCATCAACATCATAATCCCCAAAAATTGCAATATTTTGCTGCTTTTCAATCGCATCAGCAATGCGCTCAACACCCTGATCCATATCCTGCATTGCAGATGGGTCTGGCATAAGGGATTTTAAGGTTGGCTCTAAAAAAAGAGAGACACCTTCAAGATCAACGCCCCTTGAAACCAAAACCCGGCCAAGCAGCTCTGGTAAATTATAACGTTGTGAGATAGCTGTCGCTATGTGCTGTTGTGTAGGCTCTAACCGGTCACGCCAGGTGAATTCCCGCAAAGAGCGGGTTACCCCGAGGAACGCATCCAAGGGAATGCCCTGATCACCAGAATCTAAGTCACCTTTTTTATGCAACATAAAATAAAGTGTAGCTGACATAAAATCTGACACAATATATGATTAACCATAAATGTTAGGATTCTGTGCATAAAAGCTGATTTATGGACTTAACCTTTAAAATGGAAAATACAGCGGGATGATAAACCAAAAACCTGAAGTATTCATCCCTTCTTAGTAAACCAGAAAATCAATTACCTTTATTTTTACATAAGTAAGCCACATTCGTAGAGTATCAAGCTTACAATCACCTCATAAATATTTATAATGATTATGTTAATTCTTGTGCCTAAAGTAATCTTTTTATGTCTTTGCGCAGTATTACTCACAGCGTGTGTTGGCGCACAGGCCACACCCAATCTGGCCTGGAGTACAACTGTCAACACCCAGAAAGGCGGCGAGTATAGCACTTCAGAACAGGCATCTTCGCAAAATGCCTCGCCAAAGAAAATACAATTGTCCAATGCCAATCTTCATTTTGATCATGTTTGCCAAATGGAGAACAAAGTGCACAGTAAATTATTTTCAGATTTTGTGGCAAACCTGACGCGCGAAGAACGGTATGAAGTGGTTTCTCAAATTGCAGAGCAACAATACAATGGGTCTTTGTGGAATCTGTTCAAATCCCATCATCACTGCCCAAGTTAATACTCGAGTTTTGCCTGGTGAATTGTAACACTGTCCATAAGGAAAAAGGAAAAACATGAAAATGGATAACACACATCGCGGAATAAACCGTAGAAAGATGCTCCAAGGCTTAGGTCTCACTGCCGCTGCAACAGGCACCATGTTAGCCTCACCCTATGCTGCGCTTGCAAATTCGCTTACACAGACAAAGATTTTTGACAAAAACTTACCTGTCGGAGCAACACTAGAAGGTTTTACAGATTATCGTACTGGAAAAGTCTATCAGAATGATCCCACTGCGAATACGATTAGCATTGGATATACCACATTTACAGAAGATATTTACAAAGATCAGGCCTATAATTGTTCCAACGATATTGGTGCGTTACATGACATGGCAACACAGATTTACGCGCTCAGCAGTATGCCAGTACAACCTTTCATTATCTTCGCACCAACAACAAGCAATGAACTGGCTGATAGCATAAAAAATAACTTTCAGCTGGATAACTTTTTGCTACTCACTGGCCCAAGAGATGCCGTTGTAAAGTACGCTGAAATTAACCTTGGAGCTGTTTTACTGATCCAAAATGGAAAGCCCAAGTTTCACACAAGGGCTTATTTTTTAAGGCTTGGACATAGTAATTTAGCCAAATATCAGTTCCAAGGCCCTGTGCCGACAGAATTGACAAATCATGCGGTTCAAAGGATAAAATCTGGCTAAAAATTATTATTGCGCAAATTTCTTTGCCATATGTTCTGTTTTAATCCAGCGAACTGTTTTGGTGGCAGAGCGCATAACAACAGTATCAGTCATAATAGATTTACGCTTGAACTTTACACCACTTAGCATAGACCCGTCAGTCACACCTGTAGCAGCAAATAAAACATCGCCTTTGGCCAGATATTCCATATCGTAAATGTGGTTGATATCCTCAATACCAAAATCATGCGCACGTTTTGTATCTTCTTCTTTCATAGGATGCAAACGACCTTGCATCTGACCACCAATACAGCGCAATGCAGCGGCGGCCAGAACACCCTCTGGCGATCCACCTATTCCCATGTAGATGTCAATGCCTGTTTCCTCTGGGCTTGTGGTATGGATCACACCAGCAATATCGCCATCACCGATCAATCGAATACCAGCACCAATACCGCGAATATCTTCAATCAATTTTGCGTGGCGCGGCCGATCAAGAACACAAGCTGTAATATCTTGCGGCGAAACCCCTTTAGCAGCTGCAAGGGCTTTAATATTCTCAGAAGGAGTGGCCTCTAGGCTCACGAGGCCTGGTTCAAATCCTGGTCCAATCGCAATTTTATCCATATATATGTCTGGCGAATTCAGCAAACTCCCCTGTTCCGCAAGGGCCAGAACGGCAAGGGAGTTATGTTGGGCTTTTGCACAAAGGGTCGTACCTTCAAGCGGATCAACCGCAATATCAACTTTGGTTCCCTCACCCTGCCCGACTTCTTCGCCAATATAGAGCATTGGCGCTTCATCACGCTCGCCTTCACCGATTACGACACGCCCTTGAATGGGCAACTTATTGAGCTCACTACGCATAGCATCAACAGCAGCTTGATCTGCAGATTTTTCATCACCATGGCCACGCAATCTAGCTGCGGCAATGGCTGCTGCTTCAGTTACACGCGCAATTTCAAGAGTAAGCACTCGGCTTAAAATTTTAGGGGAATTCGTCATGGATTTAGGTCAACTTTCAAGATCATATGATTTTTTGATAAAGGGTAAAATACTCTCAATATTGCAAAGTAAAATGACTATGATTTGAGTTTGAGTACAAAGTTCCTTACACAAATCATCATAGATTTTCAATCCGTATCATTTGGGGTCTACTAGCAATATTACCGTCTGCTTCAATTCCTTCTAATGCCTTACGTATAAAATTTTCACACGTTTTATGGGTGATCAAAATGACCGGAATAGGACTTTCAAAAGAACTTTGAGGTGTGTTCTGATTACCTTGGTGCACCTGCCCCACTTCAGAGCCACGCTGCACAATGCTTTCTAGTGAAATCTCTTGTTCTGCCATGCGATTTGCAATTGCAGCAAAGGCCCCGGGGCGATCATAAACAGATAAACGAATATAATAACGCCCTTCGTGCTGGCGCATCCGAGCACGTTTATATGCAACCAACTGATTAGTTGGAACAACAAATGGCGGAAAAATAACGCCGCGTGCCACATCAATAATATCAGCCATAACAGAAGAAGCCGTAGGACCAGCACCAGCCCCTGCACCAACCAACGTCACATCTCCAACAAAATTGCCTTCAATATTTACGCAATTGGTTACGCCATTTACTTCAGCAATAGCAGAACCAAACGGCACCATGGTTGGATGCACTCTTTGCTCAATGCCATCCTCAGTTTGTACAGCAACACCAAGAAGCTTGATGCGATAACCTAAATCGGTTGCAACTTCTATATCAATAGGGGAAATTGAGGAAATCCCCTCAATGTATATATTCTCAAAAGAAATCTCAGTGCCAAATGCCAGGCTGGTTAGCAATGATAGCTTGTGGGCAGCATCAAAACCTCCCACATCAAATGTTGGATCAACTTCCGCAAAACCGGCATCTTGCGCATCCTTCAGCGCTTCATCATAGGCTTGGCCTTCACGCTCCATTTTGGTTAGAATGTAATTGCATGTGCCATTCAAAATGCCATACACACGAGTGATAGTATTTCCCTGCAAACTCTCACGCATTGTTTTTACAACAGGAATGCCGCCAGCAATAGCGGCTTCAAAATTGAGAGCAACATCGTTTTTCTCAGCAAGCCCTGATAACGCGACACCATGAACAGCCAGCAAAGCTTTATTCGCAGTGACAACATGTTTTTTTGCATTAAGGGCAGCTTCCACAGAGGATCTAGCAACACCCTCTTCCCCGCCAATAAGCTCGACGAAGACATCAATGGAGGGATCTTCTGCCATTTTCACGGGATCATCAAACCATTCATAATGGCTGAGTGCTAGACCTCTATCTTTATTTCGGTTCCGCGCTGAAACCGCCGCCACTTTGATGGGCCTACCCGAAGCAAGATTTATTTTTTCACTATTTTTTTGAAAGATATGTAACAGGCCAGTGCCAACCGTACCAAGACCTGCAATGCCAAGCTTCAAAGGATTATTCATATTAGAAACATTTATGTTTTTTAAGAAATATTATGTTGCACCATAGGAATAACATTGTGCAACACATCTGTCGATTGACTTATGAACTTCTTTATATTTCGTGCCGCTTGCCTGATACGTTGCTCGTTTTCCACCAAAGCAATACGCACATAGCCCTCACCATGCTCGCCAAACCCAACGCCAGGCGCCACAGCAACATCAGCTTTTTCCAACAACAGTTTGGAAAACTCCAAAGACCCGATATGAGCAAATTCAGCCGGAATCGGTACCCAGGCAAACATTGTTGCTGGAGGGGACGGGACATCCCACCCTGCTCTATGAAAACTCTCAACCAAGCAATCCCGGCGGTTTTTATAAATTTGGCGAATCTCTTCAACGCAATCTTGCGGTCCATTTAAAGCTGCCGTCGCCGCCACCTGAATAGGCGTATAAGCCCCATAATCAAGATATGATTTTACGCGCGCCAGAGCTGAAATCAAACGCTCATTGCCAACCGCAAACCCCATACGCCAGCCCGGCATCGCATATGTTTTACTTAAAGATGAGAATTCAACAGCAACGTCTATCGCTCCTGGCACTTGCAAAATAGAAATCGGCTGGTTGCCATCATAATAAATTTCAGCATAAGCAACGTCTGACAGCACGATTAGGTCATTGCGCCTGGCATAACTGATTATATCTTTGTAAAAATCCAGGCTGGCTATCAACGCAGTTGGATTAGATGGAAAATTCAAAACCAGCGCAATTGGTTTGGGCACTGAATGCCGCATCGCCTTATCAAGAGATTGCATAAAGGCATCATCCGTACCAACTGGTAAATGCCGAATAACACCGCCGGAAATGATAAAACCAAACTGATGAATGGGATATGTTGGGTTTGGTACCAGCACAACATCACCAGGTGCCGTAATGGCTTGCGCCATGTTTGCAAACCCTTCTTTTGAGCCCAAAGTGGCCACAACCTGTTTATCTGGATCAACTTTTACGCCAAAACGTCTTTCATAATATTGTGCCTGAGCACGTCGCAACCCCGCAATGCCACGCGAGGCAGAATAGCGATTGGTTTTGGGATTCTGGACTGTTTCGATCATTTTATCGATAATGTGCTGCGGTGTAGGCATATCTGGATTGCCCATACCAAAATCAATGATATCGGCTCCATTATTACGTGCCGCCATTTTTAGCTTGTTGACTTGCTCGAAGACATAGAGTGGGAGGCGTTTTATTCTATGAAACTCATGCTGTTCCATAAGGGTCATCCTTATGTTTTTAATGTATTATATGTTCTTTAAGAACACTTGAAACAGGATCAACCGCAGATTTACTGCACAATGGCAGGCTGGATATTGTTTTGCGCAGGCTGTGTATTACTTTCCGTATTTGCAACCGTCTCTTTGCGAACACCCTGCTGCTGTTGATCTCTTTGTTTTTTCATATCCGTCAACATCTTTTGCTGTTCTTCTTTTGAAAGAACCTGCCCTGTAATCATCCTTAAGCCAGGAAGATCAGGGTACGGCACACTTGAGCAACCTGCAAGACACAGGAAAAGGCCTGTGAAAATCATTTTCTTGGTGATGCCGGAAAAAAAAATATGCGTTTGTTCGTATTTCATAATAATAATCAGTGAGACTTCCTACTTTAGATCTAAAATATCGCAAAGTATGACATCAAAGCAAAGAAAAAATTTGTTATCATCACATTTCTATAAATGAAAAAAATTAACAAATGAAAACCTATTTTTAACACGTTGAACAATTTTATTTGAAAATACCATGACTGAAAGCGAAGATACACAAAATTCCGAACCTTTTTCACCATATAAAGTTCAAGATCCGGAACAACTTGGTCGCAATATCTTAAAAGTCCTCGAAACCGGTAGCAAAGCCTTCAATATGTTCTTGGAAAAGTCAGGTGGCCTCTCCGGACCATATAGTCTACCAGAAGAAACGAACAATGCGACTAAGGCACTTGGTAATGTCGCACGCTCCTGGATGAATGATCCAACCCGTTTCACCGAAGCCAATGGCAAACTGTTTAGGGGATATTCAGATTTATGGGGGCAGACAATACAACGCTTCCTAGGACATGAGGTTGACCCAATCGCAAAACCGCATGCTGGAGATAACCGCTTCCAGGATCCAGAATGGTCTGAAAATCCGTTTTTTGATTTTTGGAAACAGGCTTACCTCCTGACCTCAGACTGGGCTGAGGAAATGGTTGAAACCTCTGAAGGCATTGATGACAAAACAAAACAGCGTGCTGAATTCTACTTAAACCTTATCTCCAGTGCCTTTTCTCCATCCAATTTTCTATTAACCAATCCAGAAGTTATGCGCGAGACGCTGCAAACCAATGGTGAGAACCTGGTGAAAGGTATGGAGCAACTTACCAAGGACCTTACTGAATCGAACGACCTCCTCAAAATCAGTCAAACTGACAAGGATGCCTTTGAAGTTGGTAAAAATTTAGCCGTCACACCAGGCAAGGTGATTTTTCAAAATGATCTGATACAGCTCATCCAATATAGTCCGGCAACACCAAAAGCTTATGAAATTCCACTTTTGATTATCCCGCCATGGATTAACAAATACTACATTTTAGACCTTGTCCCGAAAAAGTCTTTCGTGAAATGGGCGGTAGAAGAAGGCTTCACGGTCTTTATGATCAGCTGGGTCAATCCGGATACAAAACTATCCCAAAAAGGCTTTTTTGATTACGTTAATGAGGGTGTGTTTACCGCAGTTGATGCTATACAAAAGACTTTGCGCGTTAAAGAAGTCAATACCCTTGGGTATTGTGTTGGTGGCACTTTGCTGGCATCTTCTCTGGCCTACATGGCACATAATGAAGACAACATTATTAAAAGCGCGACCTTTTTAACCACCCAGGTTGATTTCAGTAACGCTGGTGACCTGATGGTCTTTATAGACAACGAACAACTCCAAGCCCTTAATCAAATGATGTCCGAGCGCGGATATCTTGATGGCTCGCGAATGTCAAATGTGTTTAATTTTCTGCGCCCGAAAGATTTGATTTGGCCTTACGTTGTCAATAATTACCTCCTTGGCAAAAAGCCTTTTCCCTTTGATCTGCTCTATTGGAATCAAGATTCCACACGTATGCCAGCTGCCAATCATTCGTTTTATCTTACAGAATTTTATAATTTCAATAAGCTTGCCAAAAAACAAATGGAATTGAACGGCGTCTTGCTTGATCTCTCAAAAGTAAAAGTGCCTATATATGAATTGGCAACTAAGGAAGATCATATTGCGCCCGCCAAATCCGTTTATGCTGGAACACGTCTTTTTGGCGGGCCAACAAAGTTTGTCCTTGCAGGTTCAGGACATATAGCAGGTGTCATCAACCCACCCAGCAAGAAGAAATATCAATATTGGACCAACCGTCATACAGAACACACTTTAGATGATTGGTTTGAAGGAGCAACTTCGTACGCTGGCTCATGGTGGCCAGACTGGTCAAAGTGGCTTGCGGCAAAATCTGGCAATATGATCCCAGCATCTGATCCTGAAAACGGAAAGCTTGAGGTTATAGAAGATGCACCTGGATCTTATGTTCGTGAGAAGGCTTAGTGTGGCTGTGTTTCGAACACGCGTAATATTGATGAAATATACAACACTCACCACCGTCATCCCAGCGAAAACTGGGATCTTGCTGCAATTTGTATTGAGATCCCAGCTTTCGCTGGGATGATGTTCGAGAGAACCTTTATTGACTTTCAATCTCTGCAAACATCAAGATAAAAAGTTATCTTGTAAATTTTTAGTAAAAACAACAAACTCTAAACATCAATAAACCCAAGATAAATCGCCTTTGCCACAGCATGAGTTTTGTTATCTGCACATAATTTCCGCATCGCATTTTTGAGGTGCGTTTCAACCGTCGCATCAGAGATCGTCAAAATCGTTGCAGTTTCCAACATGGTTTTTCCCTGCGCGGCCCATGACAACACATCTCTTTCCCGATCTGTTAGAATGTTCTGCACAATGTGCTCACCCTCTTCATTTACAAACTTCTGGCGGCGGCCTAGCTCTTGCGCAGCGATATCACTCATTTTCTGTGCCCAATACACCATAATAATATGCATCTCATGCTTATGATGTTGCAACATAGAAAAAAACTGCGCTTCATCCTGCTCCCAAAAAAAACCACTTGAGGCTGAATTGATTCGCCCAATCGTATCGGCAAAATGGATCGGCACAACCAACCCTTCCCGATATCCATGGTCTCGCGCAGCTTGCATGATTTTCAAAACAGCGGGAGTGCGTGCGGCTTTTTTTTGCGGCAATGCCACCGCCCCCCAATGAAATGGGTGGTTGGTTCTGCGTGCTATTGGCAACATTGGATCAAAATGTACAAATCCATTATCTTTATAGGTGTCATGCCATGACGCCTTATGTGTTGTAACCCCAAAAGGATTATCCAGGCCGGGATGGCCAATATCAAGAAATGAAAAACTAGAAAATCCAAGATGTTCTGAATAAGAATGAAGAAAAAACTTTAATTCTTCAACACTTCTACACCCTCCGATTGTTCCCAGAATTTCATCAAGCTTCATCTTCAGTTCCCCAAAAAAATGAGGAACTCCTGAAAATCAGGGATACCAAAACTGCAAAAGATGCACTATATTGTTGATAAATCATATTTGCACAACTATAAAGAGTAAGGCATGTTCAAGACTGATTTTCCTTTCAAACATCATAAGCGGTATCACGCTGTATTTTGTACACAGTATGATAGTCCTCAAGTTGTTAAAAACATAAAAAGATTTCGCAAACAGCTTTTTGTTGATCAGTATAATTGGAATCTCCCTGTTACCGATGATTTTGAACAGGATCAATTTGATCTCCCCTATACCATTTATTGTGCACTTTATTATGGCTCAGAGCTTGTCGGTACATTTCGTGCGATCCAAACCGATTGTCCTTATTTAACTCAAACACTATTTCACAAACACTCTGACCTGTGTGTTTTGCCAAAAAGCCGAGAATGCTGGGAAATTAGTCGTTTTGGCGTGCGGCCTGAGAACAACACACGTCATGGTCAAATCAAACAACACGCTATAGTCAATTATGCTGCAATGTTTTATTTCGCCCATCAAATCAATGCGAAGAAACTGATTGCAACCACAGATACAACCTATGAGCGTTTTTTATCATTGCTTGGCATTAGAACGCGCCGTTATGGCCCGCCGCAAATTATAGGGACCGATCGTTTTGGAAAACCTCTCAGCGGCATTGCTGGTGAGATTCCTCTCGCGGCTCAAACCGGCCCTAAATATCAAAAGATTTTAAACTTAATCCAACAGATAGACGTAACAGATGCGACACATATTTTCGGACTTGAGCAAATTTCGGCGTGATCCGCTGACTTTTTTTCTAGAGCGGGGGATCAACGCACATGAGCCTCTTGTAAAGCTGCATGTCGGGCCATCGCCTGTTTATCTGGTGACGGATATTGATCTTGCCAAAGAAATACTCCGCTCAGATGAAACTCTAATTGATAAAGGTCGACTGATCTATAAAATGCGCGAAGTATTGGGCCGCAGTTCGCTGACAATAAGCGGCACTGCGCATAAAGAACGCCGCGCTGCAATCCATAAACACATGGTGGATGGACTTTCTAGTCATTATATACCACAAATTTGCGCAACCATTCGTGAATTTGCCGCACAGATTACAAAAAAGGAAATCATTGATGCACCACCTCTAATGGCGCATTTGGCCATTCGCGTGATTTCAACTATTCTTTTTGGGCATGGTGCTCTCTCGCAAGCAGACGAAGGCGCTATCGTTAGTGCCGTCCACCTGACCGAGGATGATCTGGCTGAAGAAATTTTCCGCGCCCTCCCTCATACTCCATGGTCCTATATTAGGAAAAAGAGGAAGCTGGGTAAAGCCCGTCAAATCATGTCTTCTGTTGTCGAGCGCGTTGAAGACCTCGCTCAAGATGACAGCCTGATTACTGCCTTTCAAAACCTCGGCCTACAGGGCAAAGACTTGCGCGATGAAATTTTATTGATGTTTTTGGCTGGCCACCACACCACCGGAACAGCGGCAACCTGGCTGTTGTATCATTTGGGAACCCAGCCTAAGTTAGCTCATTCCATTGCAAAGGAAGCTTCGCAAATTGTGGATGCCTCCGGAGAATTGACACCACAAAAAATTAAAAACGCTCATATTAGCCGAAGTTTTGCTCAAGAAGTGCTCAGGCTTTACCCCTCAAGCTATTGGATGTCACGGGAAGTCAAACGCCCCACATCTTTATGGGGACACCGCCTAAAAACCGGAACGTCACTAATTATTAGCCCGTGGCATTTGCATCAGGATCCCAAATATTGGGAACGCCCGCAGCTCTTTGATATTACGCGGGATCATAACAAAAATCCCGCTTACATCCCATTTGGCTATGGTGGCCGGGCCTGTGTTGGGCTTGCGGTTGCTCTGCTTGAACTTCAACTGGTTGCACTCGAATTTGCTAGCACCTTTGATATTGAGGTGGTTTCAAAAGTGCCTGCGGATCCACCGAAACCATCTGTCACCCTTGTTCCTTCAGAAGTTAAACTGCGCATGACACCTAAAAGAGCATATGAACTTCATACCGTCTGTGATGAAAAAGAGGTCGCACTTTTATGACGAAGCAAAATAAGCAAATGGTATTAGATGCGTTGAACACAGATGATGAAAGCGCAAATTTAGAAGCGACGCTAGAGCTGCTAACCTACATCCAACCCGATGTTGAAGAACTAAATGATCTTGCAGGCTCTGGCATTAAAATGGCAATCCAAGCTTTAAAGGGGGCTGACCTTCGCGAATGCATTGATTGTATCGATTTTGAAAGTGCAAAGGACGATCCCTCGTTTTGGAATTGATTTTTGACAAAATAATGAATCTCATAACATTATAATAGCTTTCATTCGCAGCCTGAGTTATTCTAAAAAAGAAAATATAATAACACAGGAGAAGTACTGTGACTGGACTTGTCATGCCACAAGAGCGCAAATATGGTTGGGAACTCAAGCCAACATCTTCTACATACTTCGATATTCACAAACGTGATAATGGTCAGTTTTGCGTTGTTTTAAACCATTCATTGTTACGCGGTGTGACATCAGAAATGATTGCTTGGTGGTTTAAGCATTTTCCAAACATGAATGTCACTCTTAATGATGTTCAAGGATATGAAAACACGACAGTTGGCGCTTATTTGCTCTGGCATCCTTCCGATCATTACGGAGCATCTCTGGAAGGCCCACTTGGACCAAATAATACGACACAAGCTGGTGCAAGTATTCATATCCGCGAGGCAATGCAATATCTGAAATATGGCTGGAAATATAAAGTTGATACAAAATTAAAAATTTTTTATTGCGGAAATGATGGTTGGGCTATGGGACGTGTATTGCCTCTATTTGGGCCAGCGATGATACTGCGAATTCATTTTAAAGATGTTATAGAGAACGGTGAAATTATTGGTGCACATTATCACTATGAAGTTGTTATCGGCGTGAGCGCAAATAATTTTATTGCTCGCCAACTTAACAAAAAAATCACCCAACATTATTCAACAGAATTTTTTGAAGCTTGGCACTTACATAATACTATTGAAGTTGGCGTATTTGAGAATTTTCTGCCTTCACTTTACGCGCAACGCAACTCTATGGATCAACTGCATTATTCCAAAAGCATGAATCCTAACCATCCTTCTCCAAAGGAGTTACGTGGATTTGACAAAGATCTGGTTGAACAAAGGCTACAGAGTTACAAAGAAACAAAGGATCCATATTCTGTACAACAGTATAAGAATAAAACGTTTATGGCCACCTCTAAAAACCTATGATTTTTCTGATTTTGTCCTATTATATAGATTCGAGAATTGAAGAGGGGGAATTATGTCATTTCAGCCAGGTTTTTCTGACTTACAAGACAGGTATGAAGCTTTGAGCGATGCTGGAGATC
>JBCCCO010000076.1:0-13809 GCA_039033475.1 Pseudomonadota bacterium
CCTCCAAAACATCAAAAACCCCCATAAAATACAACCCTCATAAAACCACACCTACTTTATAATTATATTTTTTGGACAGAATAACATATAAAACATTATAATTCATATACGTTATAACTACTTATAAAAATAAGTAGTTATGAAAAATCGAGCCGAACCACATAAAATATCTACGTAAATAAATACCTGTTTAAAGTTGCGTTTTGTTTAGATTTTAAACTTTTTGTATGGAGGAGGTATTGTTATATATGCCCAGCAAGCATGCCCTGTACTTTACTAATTTCTAGGGTATCACATCACCGCTGTCCCGTTAACTTTCACAACGATGCCATCTGATTTTTATTGACCTGTTTTCCAGACACAGGATCATCTCGCAACAGCGCCATCAGATCATGTTTTTCAAACAAGTTGAGTTGTAGCACCCTCAATATCTGTTGCATAGTTTTTATTATCTTCGAGCGGGTAGTCAAACAGATTCATGATGACACTTACTCCAGACAATCTCCTGTAGTTATTTATTGATTACATCAAGTAATTTCTAAAGGTAGTTTGCCACCCAGAGCAGCCACCCTACTGTTAGGCCAAAACGTCCATTTTAGGGTCCCTTATAAAATATATGATGCAGAGTCAGAAAATCTGGGCTTTTTTAAATGCTAGAATATGCTCATATTAGGGTGCACTCAAAAATGGACATTTCCAAGCATGAAAAAAGTAAGGGTTTATTGGTTTTATAACCAACATTGAAGCGCAAACTGTCAATGGCAAATTAAAATATCAGCATACTTTAGTCATATGTGAAATTGAAGATGCACCTGATGTTTCCAAGCCTTTCTCCTTTTGCCAAGACAAAATTTTAAAACCATTTTTATTTTCGTTTGTTAGCTCAATAGTCGTTTTTCTGGTAAAAGCACCGAGAGATGATGTTTTGGCATGGGCTGTTATTGAAAACACACGCTTCCTGGATGCGAGATTATATTGGGCAAGAGTTGCTTGATCAGTACTTGCAGCGAGTTTGTCTAAGTTTGTTTTTGGAATCAAAGTAAAATCCAGCCCACTACGTTTGGAATGCACTGTCACCAAAGGCGTGATTTGGCGTATTTGTGTTTGCGAAAAACCAAACACTTGATCTAATTCGGACACATGCTGAAAGATGAAATTTTTGGGACCGAATTTTAAATTGGCTGTTTTATACTCTGATTGTTCAGCTCCATTGACACGGCGTAGGTTATTATAGTCTCTGAAGTCAATCATACGGTCAACATGATTGCTCGCCGTTTGATGGTCCATGCCAATGCTTTTAAAAAGAGCTATCAGCAAAGCTTCATTTGCGGTGTTGAGATCAATTTTACTTTCTTCATCGTGAACCGAAATCTCTACGCATCCATTCTTATTGAAATAGTGTGTAACAGGGAGACCATTATGAGGAAAACGCCATTTTTCTGGCAGCAGTTTTGCTGTTGCGACCAAATCTAAAATTGCCAAACGAACTCCTGCATTTGCAAGCGCTTCAGCTTTGGCACTTTCCAGCATGTTATGTGCGATTTTACGTTGACTGTGAGACGTGATGACAAAATTTATCACCAACAGACTTAGCAACCCTAAGCTCCAAATGACTGTTATCAGAGCAAAGCCGTGTTTGGATATACGTTGCAGTCTATATATAGGCATTGGCATTTAGCGGAAAACACGTTCAACATTTTCTTTGAAATCTGGTGGTCCGGTACGTTCAGGCCGCACGTTAAGGTTCAGCTGTTTTCGGAACTCATCTGTTACACGCCGCGCTTCTTGTGTGTCACGTACCACGCGGGGGGTGACAATAATCAATAATTCTGTGCGACGAATTGCATTATCTTTTTGCTTGAATAAATTGCCTAAGACAGGAATATCCCCTGCAATTGGAATTTGGCTGCTGGTCGTGCTGTTGTTTTCACGAATAAGGCCACCTAACGCTAGGCTATGCCCATCATTAACTGCGACGGTTGTTGCAATTTTTCGCTGTTGTATTGTGGGAGAATCAATATCAGATGTAGTGGTTTCAACAACATCGCTGACTTCTTGTTCAATTTCTAAAATCACACGACCGCTATCATTAACCCGAGGTGTCACAGAAAGAATAACACCGGTATCTTTCATTGTTATAGAATTTACAATTGGGGCCGCATCATCATTAACAGAGACAGCTGATTGGGTTGCAATAGGGACTTGGTCTCCAACTTGCAGCACAGCCTTTTTGTTATCCAGTACCATCAAAGACGGTGAGGAAATGACATTCACATTAGTAATGCTGGCCAGGGTATCAAGGGCGACGTTGACATTGTTACCAGCCCAAAAGTAAGAAAAACCCGGGAATGCTGACTGAACAGCACCTGATGCAAATTCTGAAAGTGTGAAACTGCTTTTGCCTTTCTCAAAAAACCATTTCAGGCCAAAGCGTAATTGATCATTTAAGGTAACTTCGGCAATTGTCGCTTCAAGCAAGACTTGATTGGGCATCACATCAATGCGCTCTAGCACACGCAAAATACGTTTATAGTCTTTAGGTGCTGCCATAATTAAAAGAGCATTGTTTGCGGCATCGGTAACGATTTTCACAGGCCCGATAAGACCGGATTTATTTTGTTTTGAGCTTCTGTTTATTGTTACGACTTGCCGTCCATTCGGCGTTGTTTGCGGCGGCCCTTGCCTTTCATTTCCACTCCCATCTTCATTATTTTCGCCAAAGCGTGTCATTTGTCGGGCTGCTAAACGCGGAGCAACATCGCCTGCGGTTGTACGCTCTGTACTTGTAGCATTGTCATTGCTACTTTTATCTGAAAAAATATCCTGCAATACTTTTGCCAATTCTTCTGCAGAACGATTTTGAATGTTGTAAACAAACAATTGCTGCGATGTGCTTTGTCCCGCCGCATCAAGGCGTTTAATCCAGTCTTGAGCCTTTTTAATATACTTGGATTGTGGAGAAATAATTAATACAGAGCTTAGTCTGCTGTTGGGGACAAAGCGGAGCATATTCTTCGTCGGCCCATCTGTATCATTTGCAAAAATCGTGTTCAGTTCTTGCACGATATCTTCTGGCGCAGATGTTTTAACCGGAACCAAAGCAAATGACATTCCCTTCATCCAGTCCACGTCAAAAACAGAAATTGTCTCGCGGTAAGTTGCGAGCTCTTTTGATGTTCCTGATAAAATAATCAAGCTACGGTTATCATCGATGCGAACGACTGCATCAGATGGAGCTACAGATTTCAAAATACCTGCAATTTCTGTAGCAGAGACATAATGCAATGGCACCACCTCTAAACGTGTTCCAATGCGCTGCCTTATAATCCGGTTTGTATTGAGCGAGCGCGCTTGATTTGTCACCTCACTAGCTGGAAGAACACGATAAAATCCATTTTGCTCAGAAATGGCAAAGCCCGTGGTGAGAAGCACAGTTTCAAAAATATCAACTAGAGCTTGTTCTTGAATAGGTTGTGTGGTTTGCACTGTCACCGCACCATTTACACGTTCATCAACTGTGTAATTCACTTTTAGGATATCCCCTAAAATGGCTTTGGCGGCTTGGGCAATATTCACATTGACCAGATTTAGAGTAATGCCTTCTTCTCCAGAGGCTGTTTTTTGTCTTTTCACCAAAGCAGATGTTTTGATGAATTTTCCAGTACCTTTGTAAACTTTTGATGTGCCATCCTTGGGGCGGCGTTTCTGTTTCGAAGACCCAAGTTCAGGGGATGTGTTTGGCGCAATATCTTCGTTTGAACGTGCGGAAGCTTTGATAAAAAAGCTTTCAGGATCTTGGAGGCGTTTGCCCAAAATAACTTCTGAAGCTGAACGCGTTTCACATGCACTGAGTACAATCGAACTCACGATTATCAAAAGCAAAGTACGCAAAGACACAATGAAACCCTCTAAACAGTATGTGAAAAACGCTATGTGAATTATGTCAAAATTTTTTTCATAACGCCTTATTTTGAGCATATTACGAGAGAGTCTTAAACCATTTTATTAATTCTTTTGTTGCGTTTTGCCCTCTTTATAGAGCTTTAGTGTTTTATATGTGCCACCCTTATGTAGAATTACGGAGTCAAATTTAATGGATTCTATAGTCCAGCCATCAATTTTCTCTCCAGTTCTTTTCCATAGCCCTTGCTTACGTGTCGCAGATTGTATCAGAGCCGCTTGTTCTGCATTTTGCAATCTTATGCCAAGCAATTGCAATCGAATTAGAACCGAACGCTGTGATCCAGGTAATCTTGGCTTCTGTACAACCGGTTTACGAGCCACTGGTTTCGCACTGCGCTTTTGAACTGGCTTGCGGTTTTCTCGAAACACGGGACGTTGCACAATGATTTCGTAAACTTGCAACGGTTTGGGCGCAAACGGTTTATATTGCGTTTGTTGTGATATCTCAGTTGAGATTGCCTTTGAGGGCTTTGTTGCAATTGGGATCGCTTGCGTCTCTGCTCTGTAAAGTTGCCAGTTTAAATAGCCTAAACTTACGACTGCCAAAATCAGCAAACTAAAACTCACAGTATGTTTTTTGAAGAAATGCATTGTCTCTTTTTATCATTCCGTTGATGGTGTTTTAGGCTTTAAGGCGGCGTAAATATCAAGCTGAACCTGGAGTTGGCTTGGCTGGTAAATATTAAAACGCCCCGCAGACGTACGCACTTTTATTTCTGCTTTTTCGATAAATAAAAATGGCGAAGCTGTCTCTATAGCATGAACAATATTTCGTACGCTTTGGTGAGATCCGCCAAAATCAACACTCACGCCGATTAAACGTAATGCTTTGTCTTCTAGTGTCTCTAACCCACGCGCAACGCGAACAGCAGCTCTATTGATTGTAATAATTTTTTTGATATTGGCTTGCAGTTTGGTTTGCGCCAGAGTTTCATTTTCGTCTGTTAAAAAGAAGTGTTGTATTTTGGATTGGCCATTCTGGGCTTGCTGAGCTTTTTGTTTTGCCGCATTTTGAATGCTATTTTGATAGCGGCCCAATAGCTCTCTTTTGGTTTTGATTTCATCGTTATAGCTCGAATATGCTTCGACAAGTGGAAGTGCCACAAAGCTGACAACAAACAATACAGGGAAAACGATTAAACTGATGGCGAGCAGTTGTCGAACAGGGGGAGAGAGCTTATCCATCAGATGCTTTTCCCTCTGATGCTAACTTTAGCAGAATGCGAAATCTCTCCTTATTTTTCTGCTGGTCCATGCGGACAGGAGATGTAAACTTTACTTCAGCAAACATTTCAGATTTTGATAGAAGCTGAATAATGTTTTCAGCAGATGCCGCAAATCCTGAAATTTGAATTGTTTTGCGATCCTTTTTTAGGCTGTCAATCGAAGCTGTGTCAGGCAATTCTTGTGTAATGTTTCGCCAGATATCAAGAAATTGGGGGATGTTCTGTTTTTTCTTGAGAAGTGTTTGAAATGTTGTTCGGGTTTGCTCTAAAGCGCGTTGCTGTTTTGTTATGCTGAGGGCTGTCTTTCGCACACTTGCGATTTTTTGATCAAGCTGAGCCAAGGTTTGAGATTGATTGTGAAATACTTGAATAAGAGCACTGATACCAAGACTGAATATCGCTATGCACAATACTAATGCGATGCGTGCTGTTATTGTATTTCCTGTTATGCGTTCATGTTCACTATGGATTAGATTGACATGGTGGGTACGCTCGTGATCTTCCTGAAAAACATCAACATTAGATAACGCAATATTATAAGGTGCAAGTTGCTCGCGCTTTTCATTAAGGATCATCTTTTTAACGATGATATGAGTTACATCAAGAATGTCTTTGTCTTGATCTTGACCCATAATAGAAAAATCATGAAAAACGTTTTTTGCTTTAAAGGGCGTGGCGTGCTCTAGATCAAGAGAGAGAATATCTCGGATTTTATCTTTTGAAGCCTTTGGAAACGTTAAGTGCCTTTGCACACAATCGGTTTTTGATAAGATAAGACCATATTGCAGATTGTTGTTATTGCTTTTGATATTTTTTAAGCATTCATGAATGGCATGGACCTCTGAAACTGGGATACTTTTTAACTTTACAAATGTGTTGTTTTGGCTAGGAGATGTTTTCAATATATCGATATGTGTTTCTGAAACAGACAGCCCAATGCACTCTTGTTTTGGCGCGAGGCGCTGTTGCCAACGAAGGGGAATTAAACTGGTTAACTCAGCTTTCCACCATGCCCAAAACAATACAAGGTGCTTGGCAACGTGTTGAAATGTTGAATGAAATGGCAAATCTAAATCCTATGTTTCGATATGCATAATACGATCGGTATGTCATATTATTCACTAAAATCATAATCGAAAGTATGTTATTGGTTCATAGCATACAACCTTTTGATTGGTATAAGAGAAACTTGGGATGAACCCGTCAAGCCAGGCCTTTGTTGAGCAAATCGGTACACAGCTTTTGGAAAAGAACCTCATTGATGAGCGCTCTTTAATGCGTGCTCAGCGTGCTTCTGAAAATACCGGAGAACGCTTTGATCATGTTCTCATTCATTTGGGGCTGGTGCCAGAAAAAGTGTTGTATGGCATTTTGGCTGATATGCTATCCCTTAACTTGATTAAAACATCCTACTTGCCAGAACAGGCAATTCTTACGGATCAATTGGGTTATACTTTCTTAAAGAGAAATAAGATTATCCCAATCACTAAAGAAAATGGGCATATTAAAATTGCCATGGCAGATCCGTTTAATCATGATGCCATGAATACGCTGGCCTATCTTTTAGAGTGTGACGTGCAGCCTTGTTTAATGCTTCATACAGATTTTGAAAAAGCATTGGATAAGCTCTATCCGCAAACTTCGCAAGATTCATCTCATGCTTCTTTGCTTTCTGAAAGTGATGAGTTGGAAACAGCCGATATTGAACGTTTGAAAGATATTTCTAGTGAAGCCCCTATTATCCAGCTGGTTAATCAATTTATCGCTGATGCAGTAGAGCAAGGTGCTTCGGACATCCATATCGAACCGTTGGAAAATCACGTGCGCATTCGACTGCGATTGGATGGCAAGTTGCATGTTATTCGAGAGTTGCCTTTGTCACAAAAAGCTGCTGTGATTTCTCGGATAAAAATATTGGGTAAGCTGAATATTGCCGAGCGCAGATTGCCGCAAGATGGCCGTATTAAAATTCCTGTGCGCGGGGTTGATATAGATTTTCGCTTGTCTACTACGCCAACCCTTTATGGCGAAAGTGTTGTGATGAGGATCCTTGATCGCTCTGCTGTTGAACTTGATTTTGTCTCTCTTGGGTTTCACGGGGCAAGCTATCAGAAGTACTGTGAATTGCTTGATCAGCCCAACGGTATTATTTTGGTGACCGGTCCGACAGGAAGTGGAAAAACCACAACGCTGTATACTTCTTTAGATATGCTAAATAAGCAAACCCGCAAAATTTTTACGGTTGAAGATCCGATAGAATATCAGCTTAATGGTATTAATCAGGTGCAAATCAAACCCAAGGTCGGCTTAACATTTGCCAATGCTTTGCGCTCCATCTTGCGTCAGGACCCTGATATTATCATGATTGGTGAGATACGTGATTTAGAAACGGCGCAGATTGCAATCCAGGCGTCTTTGACCGGGCACTTGGTGCTTTCAACATTACATACAAATAATGCTGCTGCGACATTGACCCGTTTGCTTGATATGGGGGTGGAAGATTATCTATTAGCATCCACCGTGAATGGCATATTGGCGCAGCGTTTGGTGCGCAAACTTTGTGATGCTTGCGCTGTTCCAGATCAGGATAAAAATCATACAGCGGATCTTGTTGCCCAAGCCAAGCGCTTGAATTTAGATATCAACAAGGCCAATGTGCGCCAACCGGTGGGCTGCGCCAAATGCTATCAAACTGGTTTTTCTGGACGTATGGCAATTACAGAATTTCTGGTCATTGACCAAGATATGCGACATATTTTAGCCGACTCTTCAGAAAGAAAATTAGAAACCAAAGCCAAAGAAAAAGGTATGCGAACACTTTATGAAGACGGTCTGGTCAAAGTTTTAAATGGTGAAACCACGCTTGAAGAAGTTCTTGATGTTACACAGATGAATTAGCATCATGCCAAATTATCGTTATCGTGCGTATACCCATTCTGGGAAATTGGAAGATGGGCTTGTTGAGGCCCAAAATGAACAAGCTTGCCTTGATATTTTGGATGGCAAAGGGCTCTACCCTTTTGAAGTGCATGAAGATTATTCTAATAGTTTGAGCACCCCATGGTGGCAAAGAGATCTTTTTTCAGGAGCATCAAAAATATCTTTGCAGAACCTGGCGTTGTTTACCCGCGAATTGGCAACACTGTTCAAAGCCGGGCTTCCTATTGATGAGACTTTGAGAATTGTCGCAGCGCAAGTTTCTGGACGCCATATGAAATCCTTTTGTAAAGCTTTGTTAGATGATGTGATTGCAGGACATTCTCTCTCACAAGCCTTTGCTAACCAGGGAGAAGCTGTGCCCCATTATTATACCAGTCTCGTGCGAGCTGGAGAAGCGAGAGGAGCGTTAGATGATGTGTTTGAACAGCTTGCCAATTTTATTGAAAAGTCTGAAAACATTCGAGCTAAAATTCGCTCTGCTCTGGTCTACCCCATGATTTTGATCGGCGTTGCCTTTGCAGCCCTTGGTCTTATTGTTACGGTTTTAATTCCAAGCCTAGCACCTATTTTTACCGATGCTGGCGCCCCTATGCCGACAATCATTGCTGTTGTTCTCACTTTGCAAGATTTCTTTTCGAACAACTGGCTTGTCACAGTTATTGCGCTGCTCTCCGTTTGTGTCTTTTTGGTCATTTTCTTGCGAAAAGAAAATGTGAAATATAAACGTGATCAGATATTGTTGAGAATTCCTCTCATTTCTACGTTTATTACTAAAAGAGAAACAGCACGTTTTTCCAGAACCTTAAGTGTTTTATTGACCAATGGTGTGCCTCTTTTAAAAGCCCTTGAAATCGTCAGCCATATCATGAGCAATCGGGTTTTTATTCGCACGCAACAGGCTGTAATAGAGGACATTAAAAAGGGCCAAAGTTTACATCATACACTAACGCAAACCGAAATTTTTCCTGATCTTGCTGTGCGCTTAATCAAGGTTGGTGAAGAAAGCGGAAAGTTAGAAGAGATGTTGTTGCACACGGCACAGATTTTTGAGACTCAGGTGCAACGTAGTATAGATCGATACATGTCATTGCTAACCCCCGCACTCACTTTGTTCATTGGCCTGAGTGTTGGCGGGCTTATTATGTCTGTGATGTCTGCAATTCTAAGCATCAATGAATTGGCGTTATGATGGTGATATACCACAACAAGCACACCTCAAATTCCGGTACGGCAGGCTTCACCCTGCTTGAGCTGCTTGTCGTGCTTGGTATTCTTGCCGGAACAACGGTGCTTGTATTATCATCTTTCCGGGCAAAACCTGAGGGCACAATACTGCGTCAGCATGCGCTAAACATCGCTGCAATATTAAGGCATGAGCGAGCAAGAGCTATTCGGCAAAATCAGGACACCGCATTTGTGCTCGATATGCAAACCGGATTATATCGCCTAGAGCATCATCGCAAACCACGGCAGTTGCCGAGCACGGTTACGATACAACTTCTTACTGCTCAGTCAGAAATCGTGAATGAGAGCACCGGTCGCATTCGTTTTTTCCCAGATGGGAGCTCAACAGGTGGAACTCTCATTTTAAGCAGCACAAAATTTCAAGAGCATATTTTTGTAGATTGGTTAACCGGTGCTGTCACGCTAAAACAAGAAACAAACCAATCATGACTGAAAGAGAACAAAAGCACCAAAATTATGCCAAGAGTGGCTTTACTTTGATGGAAGTGCTGATTGCCTTTGCTATTTTGTCGATTTCTTTAACGCTTTTGTTCAAGTCTGTGAGTGATGGTGCTTGGCATTTAAAAACCGCAGAAGATAAAACTATCGCTATTCGGTTGGCACAATCTACATTGGCGCGTGTTGGCCGAGATATCCCTCTTAAAATTGGTGCTGTTGAAGGTCAAGCAGAGGATGGATTAAACTGGAAAGTGATAATAAGAGAATATGAAATATCAACTGCGAAAAAGAATATATCTGGTTTAGGTGCTTTTTGGGTTGTCGTTGCGATTAAAGGGCCAGATCAAAACGCTTTTGAACCTTTGCTTGAAACCCTTAAAATTGGAGCGCAGAAATGAGAGAATCTTTTTGTAGTTTTGTTTAGCTTTGTAGGATTAAGAAAATTGCATTTTAAACGCCAAAACTCTCCACCGTCATTCCAGCGAAAGCTAGAATCTCAAGTAAGTTATAGTGGCCTTGCTGTGCAAAATGAGATCCCAGCTCGCTCGCATAAAATGCACTTGGCTGGGATGACGAGGGAATGTTTTATTTTTTCCTTATTCATAACTGAGGTTCCCTTATTGAAAATAAAAAGCCTTCTATCCAAGTATTCCAGTAAAAGCGGATTTACTTTGCTTGAATTACTGATCTCTTTGTCATTGGTTGCATTGATGCTGACTTTTTTGTCTGGCTCGTTCACATTTGGCAAGCGGGTTTGGGAGCGCTCTAATGCTATTGTCGAAACCGCATCCATTCCTATTATTCAAGACTTTTTAAGAACCCGCTTGGAACAAGCTGTGCCGGTACGCGTTAGGCGCGATGCAACATCCTTGTCTCTTAGTTTTTCCGGTCAAAGCAAAAGGCTTAGTTTTATAGCTCCGATGAACGCCCAAACAGTGAGCGCAGGGCTTTATGAGATGGCACTCTATTTCGAGAACGGAGCATTAAAATTGCGCCTTACATTATTTCGGCCGCATCAACAAAGCACGAGCATACCGCCGCCTTTTTATGATCGGGTGTTGTTAGAAAATATTGAAGATGTGCGTTTTGAGTATGCGTGGTCATCATTACAACACCAAAATACCAAGTGGTCCTCACATTGGCAAAACAAAGAGGATCTTCCCAGCCTTATTCGTATTAAAGTTATTTTTAAAGAGGAAGATCGAAGACGTTGGCCGATGCTGATTATAGCACCGCGCCTTGATTCTTAGGTTGGGGCAAAAATTAATTTTAGTTTTGAATAAGAGAGTTCAATTGTTGATATAAAACCCAGTGTGCTGCGTCATTCCAGCGAAAGCTGGAATCTATAAAAGTGAGATCCCAGCTTTTGCTGGGATGACGGCAGTTTTTTGTTATTTGGCCTTTCCCTATAACTGGGGTCATTTACATCAAAGCAATTCACATTCACCAACTTGTAATGTCTTTGTCTTCACCTTCACCGCCTTCAGCATTGTCTCGACCAAAAGAGTAAATATCAAAATCTCCATGTTGGCCTGGGTGGCGATACTGATAACTATGGTCCCAAGGGTCAGTCAAACCATCTTGTTTTTTAAGGTAAGGCCCATTCCAGCGTGGTACATTTCCAGGGTCTTTGAGGAGAGCTGCAAGCCCTCCTTCTTTTGAGGGATAGCGTCCTGTATCGAGATAGTAAAGCTCAACGGCACTGATAAGATTATTCACTTGCACTTGTGCTGTTTCCGCTTTTGCCTTGCTGAGATATTTGATTAATTGCGGACCTGCAAGGGCTGCAAATAAAGCAAGAATGGACAGAACAATGAGAAGCTCAAGCAGGGTAAAACCTGCTTTCAAAAAGGTTTTATTTTTTTGTAATGACATTATTTTTTTCTTACTTTTATCATTTTTGAGTGCACTTCTGAATTCTATTGTAATGACCCGAATAACCAGACAATCCATAGGCCAAAAGCCAAGTACGGACCAAAGGCTATGCGCTGCGTTGTGGCAAATGTTTTATCGAACATTACTCTTAAGACAACAACACCAAGAGCACTCAATGTGGCCCACAACAACACTGATGGCAAACCTAACAGGCCAACCCAAGCCCCAGCCGCACCAAACAATTTGGCATCTCCCAGCCCAAGGCCATAGCGACCACGCCATTTATAGTAGATATAACTCAAAGCCGCAAAAAAGAGAAGACCTGCACCAGCTGCAAGAAAATGCGGAATCAACAAAGCTGAGCTCATCAGGCTGACAATGCATAATCCACCGACCAGTAAACCCAATGATAGAACATCTGGGATACTCTGTATTCGCATGTCGATTTCAGAAACAAGAGCGAGGACAATCATGAGTGCCAAAGAGATCAACACTATTGGCATTGGTTGCGGCAAAATACCATAAGATACAGCAAACACAGAACTGTAGCTGAACACTATAAAGGAAAAGTTTCGATAATTTATCTGATAAAACTGGGAGTACATAATAACACCATCACCGTAAAATCAAAGCTGTCCAAAGATTTGATACTTGGGAACCGGGCAGCTTTGATGGTGCGTTCGATCATACGCCGCTCCCGGTCAATTAGCTCTGCTTCGCTCAACCGCAGCAGATAAACGCCTCATAATAAAAAACTCAATCATAGCATAAATGGTGCACTTTTAATTTGCCATTGACAGCAATATCTTTGTATCTCGACGACATATCCCAACATGATATGGGAAACCATCCACCTTCTGCGACAAAAAGCTTAAAGTCTTTTGGCTCTTCTGTTTCTGGAAAACCGAATCTGGCTTTCACGTGCTGGTCTTTGTTTGACGGTTCAGTCGGCGTTGTATGGCCCAGATCCAAGGCATCACGCACAATATGAGAACAAATCAACAACAGATTGCCAGAAATAGCAAATCCGGTTCCGGCCACACCGCCATCTTTATCAAATATCACAGCGATATGTCGCTTAAGTTGTTCCCACATGGATAATTAAACTTGAAACCAAATATAGATAATGAAATATTGCAGTCGTATTTTTACTGTTGCATCAACTTTTGCGTATAGCTCGATTGTAAATGCTAACGCAGGTCTGCTAATTGCTGGTCTTCAGCCTTTCTGAGTTCTATGACTTCTTTTGGTGATTGATGTGCCCCAGATTGAACCAGCTGTTTGATCCTCTATGCCAAGCTATCTAATAATTTCATGTATATTACTTCCAATGGACTTGTAGCATATTACAATGTTGGCAGGCGTGCAAATTCTTATGGATTGTGACCTTAGTAGAGAGTTTTGGCCTGTTCCGAAACTACCCCAATTAGGTTGCTGCTCAGAGCAGCAATTCCACTGTTAAGCCAAACATCAGCTTTCGATCATCAATCGTACATCTTTCAGCAACCGGTAAAGCACTAGGTGTTCCCCAGGGAACGCCTGAAATCCAAAATGCTCGTAGAACTACAGGCTTGTTCATCTTTTGCATGAACAACAATAGCGCGAGTACCAGCAATATCAGCTGCCTGAAGCGTACATCTCAAAGCATCCAACAAGAGGCCTGAACCTAAGCCTTGTCCGTGCCATTCTTTATCAATGCCTAGACGTGCCAGCAATATTATTGGAATAGGATGACGAGGGAGTCCTTTTTTCAGCCTATCAGGAGCATCAGAAAACTCTACCTGTCCAAAGGTGAGGCTATAGAAACCAACGACACTCCCACCAATCAAAGCCAGATAGGTTTTAGCACTACCCGTTTTTTGATTGGTAAGGGCGTATTTTTTTAGAAATGAGTTAAGTGCATTAGACCCACAATCAAAACTTGAAACATCATGATCACCGCTGAATGTTTCTATACGCGGCTTTATTTCGAAGGTCATATCTAGGCAGTGTACCCATAAAATAGTTTACACAATCAAGCGAATATGATTCATTTCCCTTATTTTATAGAGGGGGAGTGTTGATGTCGCGTTTTGATATGACGGATTTGGAATGGGATTTCATTAAATGCGCTCTCCCAAAC
>JBCCCO010000077.1:0-13765 GCA_039033475.1 Pseudomonadota bacterium
AACACATGACAGCTGCCCTGTTTTTTTTTTTTTTTCCCCGCTTTCTTTTTGTTTGTTGTTGACAGATTTCTCTGCCACACCCAAATCAAACATAGGATGACATCATTATAAATAGATTTTTGCGCATGGGCCATAAAATGAAACGACGTATAATACAGAGGAAGCGTTGCGCTCAATAACAATAGGCCAAAATTTGGTTGAACGCATAAGAAAGGGATAATCCAGATATAATACCAAGGAAACTGGGCTGGACTGAGCATAAAAATCGCAAAGCTTAGTAAGCTTATTCGCCCTATAAGATCTGCGTTGTCTTTTATGGGCTTTCTTAAGAGGTATAATATCAACGCCCCCAAACATAGTATAATTGTGCCACGCGCAAATATGTTGGCGTCTAAAGTCTCGCTTGCAAAATAACCAAACACACTTTGGAAGCCCAACTTAATGAGTGGAAACAAGGCGCTATTTGTTTGCCATTTGGTTGCATAGGCCACAAACCCCGACTCTGCATTAAGTCCACTGAGAACAATGGGTATGGCCAAAATGGTAGCAATTACAATTGCACTTATAAGTGCAAAGCCTGCTTTTAAGGGGTAACGTAGCAACGGGCGCCACACAATTGGCAATAGCAGAACAGGCCAGATTTTCACCCCCGCGGCCCATAATAAACTCATGCCCGAGTAAAACGGACGCTTATTTAAACTCAGCACCACAGCCCCTAAAACCAATGGTAGCAATATCGCTTCCATATGGGCTGAATTAAACAGCTCTTTTAATACAATCGGGTTCCACCAATACAGTGCGCTCCAAAGCACTGATGTTTTCATATGACGTAAAATCTGATACAGCAAAATAAGTGTAATGATATCGCAGAAAAAAATCACCAATCGCCAGGCAGTGAGCTGAAACGGGCCGAGATAATAAGCCAAAGCAAATGCTGCTTGCGTTACCGGAGGGTAGATGGTTCGCAGCTCTGGATGGTTGATACGGTTGAGCACGAGACCTGATTCTAACGCCAGTTTTTTGAGCGTCATATTTTCCAGGCGCAGCGTTTCCATATCATCTGGGGCGTATTGATATGGATTTAGGCCATGGGCTGTGACGGCACCATCCCATAAGTAGCGTTGATAATCATCCTCAAGAACAGGCTCGCTGAAGAGCAAACACACGCGCATGCATACACCACACAAAACCACCACATAGAAAATAGTCTTTACGGATTTTCTAGAATTAAGCGTGTGTTTAATGAGATAGGGGAGATATAAAAAAACAGCGCCCGCAAGCACCAAACCCGCAACCAATATAAAGATTGGCATATCTTTGACCCGTGTGTCATAGCCAAAGTTATGAGAAAAGATTGTAAATAAGATGGTTAGAACAAGAAAAAAGACGGCGAGACTAAACCAGAGAGATGTGAGGGATATGTTTGTGCGCTGTAAAACGAGCATATCCCCCTGCATCCTGTATCAATAATCACTGTTACATAATTACATATGCAAAGCGCGATTATCAACCGCTAGGGCAGCTTCCTTAACAGCTTCTGTTAATGTGGGATGGGCATGGCAGGTTCTGGCCAAATCTTCAGCAGAGCCGCCAAATTCCATAATCACAGCAGCTTCCGCTATGATGTTGCCAGCTTCTGGCCCAACGATGTGAACACCTAAAATGCGGTCGGTTGTTTTATCTGCCAAGACTTTTACAAAGCCATCGGTTGTCATATTCACCTTTGCCCGGCCATTTGCCAGGAATGGGAATTTCCCAACGTTATACGCAATACCATCCGTTTTAAGCTGCTCTTCAGTTTTGCCAACACTGGCCACTTCAGGAAAGGTATAAATCACGCCGGGGATTGTATCATAATTTACATGCCCTGACTGACCCGCCAGATTTTCTGCAACAGCAACGCCTTCGTCTTCGGCCTTATGCGCTAGCATTGGTCCTGTGATGACATCGCCAATAGCATAAATGCCAGGAACATTCGTTTGATAATGCGCATCTGTGATAATACGGCCGCGGTTATCTTTCTCAACGCCAACGCCTTCAAGGCCAAGCCCCTCGGTATAAGGGATGCGCCCAATTGAAACAAGAACGACATCACATGTTTCAGTTTTAGCTGCACCACCTTGAGAGGGTTCGATGGTGACCTGAACTGTGCCATCATCTTGCTTTTTCGCGTTTGTGACTTTGTGCCCAAGTTTGAACTCAAAACCTTGCTTCTTTAATATTTTCTGGAACTGTTTTGAAACTTCCAAATCCATTTCCGGCGTGATGCGGTCAAGATATTCAACAACCGTGACTTTACTGCCCAAACGGCTCCAAACAGAACCTAATTCAAGCCCAATAACACCGCCGCCCACAATAAGCAATTTTTCCGGAACTTTAGAGAGTGACAACGCGCCAGTTGAAGAGACTATTTTCTTTTCATCAATCTTGATACCTGGCAACTGTGCCACATCGGAGCCTGTTGCAATTACAATGTTTTTGGCCTTTATTGTTTTGGCATCGCCCTCCTCAGGTGTAATTTCAACTTGCCCTGCAGAGAGAGTTTTGCCCGCGCCATGAAAAGTATCAATTTTGTTTTTCTTTAAAAGGAAGTCAACACCTTTGGTATTGCCCTCAACCCCTTCTGACTTATAAGCCATCATCGTAGGTAAATCGAGTTTTGGCTTAACTCCTTTGATACCGAGTTTGCCCATATGTGCGGCTTCTGCAAAAAGTTCAGATGCGTGAAGCAAAGCCTTTGAAGGAATGCACCCCACATTCAAACATGTGCCACCGTGTGTGGCCCGCTTTTCGACAACGGCCACTTTCATGCCAAGCTGCGCTGCCCGAATGGCGCATACATAACCACCAGGCCCCGTTCCAATGACGACTAAGTCGTATTCACTCATTTTATCGTTCTCTTTTTGTTATTATAATTCTTTTTATATTTATTTCTACAAATCCAAAACCAAACGCTGTGGATCTTCAAGAGACTCCTTAACGCGCACCAAAAAGGTTACAGCTTCTTTTCCATCGACAATGCGATGGTCATAAGACAATGCCAAGTACATCATGGGGCGTACTTTAACTTCACCGTTGATGGCAACAGGTCGCTCTTGGATTTTGTGCATTCCTAAAATGCCTGATTGCGGTGCATTCAAAATCGGCGTTGACATCAGCGAACCATATACACCACCATTTGACAGAGTGAAAGTTCCGCCTTGCATATCTGCGATGCTCAGGCTGCCATCTCGTGCTTTTTTGCCATATTCAGCAATTGTGGCTTCAGTCTCAGCTAAGCCCATCAAATCTGCATCGCGGACGACTGGAACTACCAAGCCTTTTGGTGCGCCTACTGCAATGCCGATGTGATAATAATTTTTGTAGATAATATCTGTGCCATCAATTTCTGCATTTACGGCTGGAATTTCTTTTAAGGCATGGATACACGCTTTGACAAAAAAGCCCATAAAACCAAGCTTAACACCATGTTTCTTTTCAAACAGCTCTTTATATTGCTTGCGCATCTCCATGACTGTTGTCATGTCCACTTCGTTAAATGTGGTCAACATAGCGGCTGTATTTTGAGATTCTTTAAGGCGGCGCGCAACAGTTTGACGTAGCTTTGTCATGCGCACACGCTCTTCCCGACTTTCATCAGCTGGCTGTGATGGTTGGCGCGCTTGCATTGGGGTCGTTGTAATATTTTTACCAAGACCATTTTGCAGAGCGTCTAACACATCACCTTTGAGAACTTGGCCATGCTTACCAGAGCCAGGAATTTGTGTGGTATCAATATTGTGTTCTGCTGAAAGTTTGCGAACGGCTGGTGATTGTGTATTCGTTGCTGAGCTTTCTTGCTTGTGCCCTGAAGCCGCTGCATTTTGGCTCTGAGCAGGAGCCGGTTTTGCTTCGGCCTGTTGTTGTGGTGCAGCAGATGCATCTGCTGAGGTTTGTCCCCCTTCGCCTGCTGCTATAGATCCCAATAAAGCGCCAACCTCAACAGTGTCGCCTTCATTGACAATAATCTCAGATAAGACACCCGCGGATGGAGCCGGAACTTCAATCGTTACCTTGTCGGTTTCTAATTCAACTACTGGCTCATCAGCATTTACGGCTTCACCTGCTTTTTTAAACCATTGACCGACAGTTGCTTCGGTAACGGACTCTCCAAGAGTTGGAACACGGACCTCTATAGACATGATTTTACTTTCTTAAATCGTTATATTTTATTAGTCAGCTTAACACCAAATATCTTATAATTCCGTAACAAGAATTTGATGCTTTTTATATCTTGTTTCATTTAATAATATACAGCGTATCTGATTTATAATGGCCTTATCTTATTTGACATATAAAACCAACGGCCGTCATCCCCGCGAAAGCGGGGATCTCTTTGTAAATCGTCCGAGATTCCCGCTTTCGCGGGAATGACAAACTGAGAGTATATTGAAAAAATAAACCATTATAAATTGGATCAGTTGCAATCAATGTTGTCATACATTTTAAAGTTTAAATCGTAAGAGCCTCATCTAAAAAGGAATTTAGCTCTTTTAAGTGTTTGCTCATCAAGCCTGTTGCTGTTGCCGCCGACGCGGGGCGTCCGACATAACACGGCCGGGTATGTTTGGCATCAATCTTGACGAGAACATCTTCAAGGTTAGACTCAATGAAAAACCATGATCCATTGTTACGTGGTTCTTCCTGGCACCATACCATCTCAGCACCTTGGAAACGAGAAAGTTCATCGGTAAGTGCTTTTTCAGGAAATGGATAGAGCTGCTCGACACGCATTAAATAGATATCATTGATGTTGCGTTTTTCACGCTCTTCATACAAATCATAATAGACTTTGCCAGAACACAAAACGACACGTTTGATTTCGCTGTCATCTACCAGCTTGATTTTTTCATCTGGTCTTGACTGGGCATCATCCCAAAGCACACGGTGGAATGTCGAATCTGGCCCCATCTCTTCAAATGTTGATGTCACACGCTTGTGACGCAATAAAGACTTTGGCGTCATGATAATCAGAGGTTTTCTGAATTTCCGGTGCAATTGACGGCGTAAAATATGAAAATAGTTTGCAGGAGTTGTACAATTTGCCACTTGCATATTGTCTTCGGCACATAATTGCAAAAAACGCTCCAAACGGGCCGAGGAGTGCTCTGGACCTTGGCCTTCATAGCCATGAGGCAGCAACATCACTAAACCTGACATACGTAACCATTTGCGCTCACCTGAGGCTATGAACTGATCAATCACCACCTGAGCACCATTGACGAAATCACCAAACTGAGCTTCCCATAATGTCAGTGCATTTGGCTCTGCCAAGCTGTAACCATACTCAAAGCCAAGAACGGCCTCTTCGGAAAGCATGGAATTAATAACTTCAAAATTGCCCTGATCGTCTGAAATCGTATTCAGGGGCGTGTATTTCTTTTCTGTTTCCTGATCTATAAATGTCGAATGGCGCTGCGAGAACGTACCGCGCTCTGAATCCTGACCAGATAGCCGAACTGGAAAACCTTCACGCAACAAAGTTCCGAAAGCAAGCGTTTCAGCCATTGCCCAATCAACGCCTTGGCCCGTTTTAATCATTTTTTGGCGGTTTTTAATTACCCGCTGCAATGTCCGGTGGGCATTAAACGTTTCTGGAATAAGCGTAACTTTTTGTCCGATTTCACGCAGGATATCCGCATCAACACCGGTATCACCACGACGAGCCCCATCATCTGCCAAACTAATGCCTGACCAAGCGCCATCGAGCCAATCAGCTTTATTCGGCTTAAAAGAATCGCCTAAGCTGAATTCACTTTCCAGATGATCGCGAAGCGAATTACGCATCTCATCAACTTCAGATTGACTGGCCACCCCATCTTTTACAAGACGGTCTGCATAAAGTGTCGCCACATCTGGATGGGTTTTGATTTTTTTGTACATCAACGGCTGAGTAAAGGATGGCTCATCACCTTCGTTATGACCAAAACGGCGATAGCAAAACATATCAATCACAACTGGTTTGCCGAACTTCTGGCGAAATTCAATGGCAATCTTGGCGCAATATACCACTGCTTCTGGATCATCTCCATTGACATGGAAAATCGGCGCTTCAATCATACGTGCTACATCTGAGGGATATGGCGAAGAGCGTGAATATCTGGGAGATGTGGTAAAGCCAATTTGGTTATTGACAATAAAATGAAGTGAACCACCGGTTCGATGCCCTTTTAAACCAGACAAACCAAAACACTCTGCCACAACGCCCTGGCCAGCAAAGGCCGCATCACCATGCAATAACAATGGTAGCACGGTGTGACGTGTTTTATCTTTAAGTTTATCTTGTTTAGCTCGCACTTTTCCGAGAACAACAGGGTCTACAATTTCCAAATGTGATGGATTGGCTGTCAGTGACAAATGCACATTATTATCATCAAATGTCCGGTCAGATGACGCACCTAGATGGTATTTAACATCGCCGGAGCCTTCCACATCATCTGGATTTGAAGAACCGCCTTTAAATTCATTAAAAATGGCGCGGTGCGGCTTTGCCATCACGCTAGCAAGCACGTTCAAACGGCCTCTGTGAGGCATCCCTAAAACGATATCCCGAATACCTAAGGCACCACCACGCTTGATCACTTGCTCAAGTGCAGGCACTAGAGCTTCGGCGCCATCCAAACCAAAACGCTTGGTTCCGGTATATTTCACGTCTAGAAATTTCTCAAAGGTTTGTGCTTCAATGAGTTTGTTTAAAATCGCTTTCTTACCCTGTGAGGTAAAGCTGATTTCTTTGTCCGTACCTTCTATACGCTCTTGTATCCAAGCCTTTTGTTCACCATCAGAAATATGTGTAAATTCAACGCCTATTTTGGAGCAATAAGTCCGCTGCAAAATTTCAAGAATATTGCGTATAGTTGAGGTTTCCAAGCCCAGCACATTATCAATAAAAATCGGACGATCTAAATCTTGAGGGCCAAACCCATAGCTTTCAGGTTTTAATTCCGGATGGGATTCGCCATTTGCTAAGCCTAAAGGATCGAGATCTGCCGCTAAATGCCCACGTACGCGGTACGCCCGTATCATCATTAGCGCATGTAATGAGTCTTTGGTTGCCTGGTGCATCTGCTCTTTGGAAAGCTCAACACCATTGCTCTGCGCTCTCGCGCTGATTTTCCGAGCTGCCCCGTTTTCTATTTCTGCCCAATCGCCATCAAACGCACGCGTGAGCTCACTTTTCTGATCAAGGGGCCAATCCTGACGGGCCCACGATGGACCTTCAGCAGCTTGCACTGCTTCTGTTTTGTTATCTTTGAGATATGAAAAGAATTCTTGCCACTGGGTATCAACAGATGCTGGATCATCTTGATATTGTGCATATAACTCTTCAATATACCCCGCATTCGTTCCATGCAAAAACGAAGTTCTGGCTAATAGATCGTTTAACTCTTGTCGTGACATAAGGACCTCCGAGCAAATAGTGCTCCTATACTATTAATAGAGGTTTTTCGTAAAAAGATTACTATTATTACAAAAAAATTAATTCGCTTTTAATTTTAGTCAGCTTTTCAAAACATCCACAAGGGTTGTCCCAAGAGCCGCTGGAGAGGCCGCCACAGAAATACCAGCACTGCGCATGGCTTCAATCTTGTCTTGCGCTCCACCTTTACCTCCAGATACGATCGCACCTGCGTGGCCCATAGTACGACCAGGAGGCGCTGTCAGACCTGCAATAAAGCCAACAACAGGCTTTTTGACTGGTGATGCTTTAAGAAATTCTGCGGCTTCTTCTTCTGCCGAACCGCCAATTTCTCCGATCATAATCATGGACTGGGTTGCCTCATCGGCTAAAAACATCTCTAAGACATCAATAAATTCCGTTCCTTTAACTGGATCACCACCAATCCCAACACAACTTGATTGGCCCAAGCCCGCAGCGGTTGTCTGAGCTACAGCTTCATAGGTGAGTGTTCCAGAACGCGAGACAATACCAACACTTCCTGGCTTATGAATATGGCCTGGCATAATACCAATCTTACATTGATCAGGTGTAATCACACCAGGACAGTTTGGCCCAATAAGCCTTGTTTTGGAACCTGCCAAGGCACGTTTGACCTTGATCATGTCCATTACAGGGATGCCTTCGGTGATGCAAACCACAAGCTCTATTTCGGCAGAGACAGCTTCTGCAATCGCATCTGCCGCAAAGGGTGGCGGCACATAAATAACAGAGGCATTACAGCCTGTCTTTTCTTTCGCTTCCAGAACTGTATCAAACACAGGTATGCCAATATGCTCTTGACCACCTTTTCCGGGTGTAACCCCCCCTACCATTTTTGTGCCATAGGCAATGGCTTGTTCGGTATGGAATGTGCCTTGTGCACCAGTTAACCCCTGGCAGATGACTTTTGTATTTTGATCGACGAGAATACTCATTTTTAAGAAGCCCCCTGCTCTTTCACTTCCGCGACAATTTTCTTTGCAGCATCATCTAAATTATCAGCCGCAATCACGTTTAAATCAGATTCACTGATGATTTTTTTTCCAAGTTCAACGTTGGTGCCTTCCAAACGCACCACGAGTGGCACTTTCAAGCCGACTTCTTTTACAGCTGCAATTACACCTTCTGCAATAATATCACAGCGCATAATGCCACCAAAGATATTGACGAGTATGCCTTGCACGTTTGGATCTGATGTGATGATCTTGAAAGCTGCTGTTACTTTTTCTTTGGTTGCACCACCACCAACATCCAAGAAGTTTGCCGGTTCTGCACCATAAAGTTTGATAATATCCATGGTGGCCATGGCAAGACCAGCGCCATTGACCATGCAACCAATGTTCCCATCCAAAGCGACATAACTTAGGTCAAATTTGGAGGCTTCAATTTCTTTTTGATCTTCTTCACTGATGTCTCTGAGCTCAACCACATCGGCATGACGGTACAGAGAATTGCCATCAAAGCTGACTTTAGCATCCAGGCACACAAGGCGTTCATCAGCTGTCACAATCAGCGGATTAATTTCCAGCAAAGCCATGTCTTTTTCACTAAAGGCTTTATAAAGCATGGCGCCAAGTTTACCGGCTTGCTTTGCCAGAGCGCCAGAAAGGTTTAGAGCCTTTGCAATTGTGCGACCATGATGAGGTAAGAAACCAGTTGCCGGATCGACATCAAAAGTTACGATCTTTTCCGGCGTCTCTTCGGCTACAGCTTCGATATCCATGCCACCTTCTGTGGAGACCACAAAAGAAACATGCGAACTGGCCCGGTCCACCAAAACCGATAGATAAAATTCATCTTTGATATTCGCCCCGTCTTCAATATAAAGGCGATTAACAACCTTACCTTGAGGACCTGTTTGGTGGGTCACAAGCGTTTTGCCGAGCATTTGTGTCGCAAATTCTTTAACCTCGTCAATGGATTTTGCAAGGCGCACACCACCTTTGTCACCAGCGTCTGGTTCCTCAAATTTACCTTTACCCCGCCCACCGGCATGAATTTGAGATTTCACCACCCAAACTGGACCGCCAAGTTCTTGCGCTGCTTTTTCAGCTTCTTCTGCCGAAAATATCGGAACACCTTTGGATACAGGTGCTCCAAAGTCCTTTAAGATCGCTTTTGCCTGATATTCATGTATGTTCATAATACTCTGTCTTTCGATTTATTTGCTTAATCATTTAATTTGCAAGGTTTGGTGAAATATTCACGCAGGCTTCAACCAATCCTTTTACAGCTCCAACGGATGTCATGAACGCATCGCGCTCAGAACCATCCAGATCAATCTCAACAACACGTTCCACACCATTTTGGCCGAGCACAGCAGGCACGCCAACATAAAGGCCTTTTACACCAAACTCACCATTTAGATAAGAGGCGCAAGGCAGAACGCGTTTTTTATCTTTCAGATAAGATTCCGCCATTACGATTGCAGACGAAGCCGGAGCGTAAAATGCAGACCCCGTTTTGAGCAGGCCAACAATTTCTGCACCGCCATCACGAGTGCGCTGAATAATTTCTTCAAGCCGTTCTTTGGTGATCCAGCGCATTTTAATGAGGTCTGTAAGCGGCACACCTGCAACCGTGGAGTATCTGGCAAGTGGCACCATGGTATCTCCATGACCACCAAGCACAAACGCTGTGACATCTTCCACGGATACATCAAACTCTGTAGCAAGGAAATGGCGGAACCGAGCTGAGTCTAAAACACCAGCCATACCGACAACTTTGTTGGTTGGTAGGCCGCTAAATTTTTGCAATGCCCAAACCATGGCATCAAGCGGGTTGGTGATACAAATGACAAAAGCATCTGGGGCATACTTCGCAATGCCTGCGCCGACCTGTTCCATAACTTTTAAATTGATGCCAAGGAGATCATCTCGACTCATGCCTGGTTTACGCGGCACACCGGCTGTTACGATAACAACATCTGCACCTTCAATCGCTGCATATTCACTTGTTCCTGCCAATTTTGCATCAAACCCATCAACCGGGGCGGACTGCGCAATATCAAGCGATTTGCCTTGTGGCATGCCATCGACAATGTCAAATAAAATAACATCGCCAAGCTCTTTCAACCCTACCATGTGGGCCAAAGTCCCACCGATCATGCCTGCGCCGATAAGAGCAATTTTATTGCGCGCCATATTATTCTCCCAATGTTTGAGTGCAGCTATAAGGACTCTAAATGTGGTTAATTTAACTTTAGGGCTTGTTAACGTGAAAAGATATGAGATTCAAGTCTCTTTTTTGGATTTGGTGCAATTAGGCTCAGAGGCTGTATTATAGGTGCATTATATGGCTATGAATGGACCTATGAGCGTTTATAGCGGCGGGTTACAAAAGGCCTTTTTGAAATACGGGCACTTTTTAAATTATCATCAATATTGAGCAAGACATCTGCACCAATATCAGCATATTTTGATAAGATATATCCATTAGCGATAGGCGCGCCTATGGTTGGTCCAAATAGGCTGCTGGTGATTTTTCCTATTTTCTTCTCATCTTGCGAGAAAATATCACAACCTGAGGGAACCGGCTTTTGCCCCTCTGGCATCAGACCAACCAACTTACGGCTTGGGCCTTGTTTCAATTCCTCTAAAATACGCTTTGCGCCAAAAAAATTGGCTTCCTGAATACGGCGCTTTTGAATGATCCATGGTATTTGTGCTTCGATGGGAGAGGTTCTGGCATCAATTTCATTGCCATAGAGATTAAAACCTGCTTCAAGCCGCAAACTTTCTCGCGCCCCTAAACCTGCTGGCTGGACATCATCATGGGCTAGTATGGCATTAGCAATATCATAAGCATGAGATGCTGGCACGGAAAGCTCAAAACCATCCTCACCAGTAAAACCTAATCTTGAGAGGCGGCACACAGCACCATTTAATGTCACTTGCTGAGTTGACATAAATTTAAGCTCTCTAGCCTCTGGGCAAAGCGTCGCCAGAACCCCTTCAGCAGATGGCCCCTGAATATCAAACAATGCCTGGTCAGACAATTCTATGACTTCAATACCATGTAATTGAGCCCGCAAATATTCAACATTATGTGTATGAAACGCCGTATTTAACAGCATGTAATAATGATCTCCAGCATGACACAAAACAAGATCATCTCGAATGCCACCACTCTCGTTAGTTAAAACCGTATAGCGCGCTTTGCCGGCTTTTAATTCCTGAATAGCACTGGGAATAAGCAGTTCAAGCCGTTCAGCCACATCATTGCCAATGAGAAGAAGCTGCTTGGTCAAATGGGATACATCAAAAAAGCACGCTTTGGTACGGCAATAATGATGTTCTGCGTTTACGCCCGCTTTGTATTGATAGGGAAGAGAATAGCCTTGGAAGTCCATCATCTCAGCATGGAACTGAGCGTGCAACATGGAGAGGTCTGAAAACCTACTCTCAACAATAGCATGCCTTAAGCTGCCAATGTGATTCATAAAATTTGAACCTTATATTTTTGCAAGTTTCTGCTTTGTCATAACTCACCTTGGTACACAAAACGGTCCTTATTTTGGCACTATGAACAATAGACTCAATTTTTAAAGAATTTCATGAAGATAACAAAGAGTAATTTCACCAGAGACTTAGTGTTTTACACCTGAAGTCAATATGTGTTGCTGATATGCATCTTTCTGAAGGTATATCCACAACAGACACTTAGAGCGATTCAACCTGAATTGAATTCAATTTAGGTTGTAAAATTGATCGTTTTTTAAAGACTACAGCTTGTCAGGCGAGGCGTAGCCAAAATTGACATGCTGTAGCAGCTAATACATAGCATCCTGTTTAAGCGAGAAATGAGCATAAAAAAAGAGCTGCTCTAATTCAAGAGCAGCTCCCATTAATTCTTATGAAATTCTAATCATTAGAATTTGATACGTGAACCAATCAAGAAGAGGTTAAGGTCTTCCAAGTCAGTATTGAAATCATCTTCATATGAGTCATTTGAGTATGCGAAGTATAGCTCCATTGCAGCAGCATCAACTTTTTGCACAATCTGAACACCGAAGTGCTCAAATTCACCGCCAGCAACGTCAAACTCATCACCGAAGCCGTAATCCACAGATACAGCTGTTGCACCTAGAGAATTCCATTTACGTTTAATACCAACTTTACCGTAGTAAAATGTTTTCTCAAGGTCATCACCATCATCTTGATCACCCGCGCCAAATGTAAAGTTCAAGCCTGTTGGGATATGAAAAACAGAAACTGATCCATTAATTCTTTCCTCGTCCTCATCTGTCCCCTTGTCATCTTCTTTTTCACTGTACGCAATAGCACCAGCAACCTTAAAGTCACCTAACTTATTCTTGTAACGAAGTGCAAAGTCATACTGGTTATCTTCGCCAAATGATGTTGAAAAGATAAAACCTGCGAGCGATGGAGAATCGTAACGAACACGATTATTACGGCTCAGCCCATCAAGTTGGCTATATGTATCTCCTTTAAGTATTGTAGACCCAACACCATTACTGTCTACGAATTCAAAGCTTCCGCCAATATCCCCAATACCAGCATAACCGGCAACAGATGTACCTGAAAGGTCAACTTCTGAAGTTCCGTTAGAAGCTGAGTCACCTTGACCAAGTGAAAGTTTACCGTAGGGAGATTTTACATAGATGTCTGAATGACGCAATTGAAGAATATCATCACTAAGTCCATCCGTACCATCAGCATTTGTTGCATCTACATCAGCACTATTGGCATGACCATCAATATCAAGCTCAATCTTAAAACCAGCTGTCCAGCCTGGCTTAATTTTTGCGTCACCAGTTAAACGAAAGCGCGTACTTGAGTTTTCTGTATCAACAACGTAGATGTCACTTTCATCACCATCGTCCCAAATCAACAACGCAGTGTTAACCTGACCTGAAAGCTTAAGTGAAACTTTACGATTGCCTTTACGAACTGTTGTTGCTTCAAGTTCTGCAACACGCTCTTCTAGGTCTGCGCAGCAATTGCCGCCAAGGTCAGCAGCGCTTGCTGGTGAAAGTGCTAATGCACCAGCGAAAAAACTTGCAGCAGCAAGTGTAGTGGCCTTCTTGTGTGCCCCAATCATTTTACAACTCCATTATTAAGAGGGTTAATTTTATGCTTACACTCCAACTTTGCGGTTATGCTCACATAATTTTCGGTAAAATCTGACATTGCAAAGTCTACCTGTTTATTTTCACAAATCTTAACTTCGTAAAATCTGATTATTAATTCTTAACCGTTAGAAACCAACTTTGTAGCAACTAACTTTAATCGTTAATATCAATTAGAATTTTATTTTTATTGG
>JBCCCO010000078.1:0-13611 GCA_039033475.1 Pseudomonadota bacterium
ATTATACTCCAGAAAAAAAGGTTCCGCCCCTGCGTGTCGACCTTTTTTTCTGGAGTATAATGATGATAGCAAAAAACGGACTAAAAGTCCTACTTACCGACTAAAAGTCGGTGGTTTTAACCTGTAACTTGGAAAATAAATAATTGAGTTCTTCTAAAGATAATACCAAAAGACTACACCGGCTTAAGGCCACAGCATCTGCCAAGTGTTTGCGTTTTTGCAAAATTGCGAGTTCACCAAAGTAATCTCCCTTGGTTAAAAGGTATGTTTTATCATCATAACGCACTTCGATGTCACCAGATACTATGAAATACATGGCTTGCGCTTCTTCGCCTGTTCGAAAAACAAATCCCCCCTTTTGTATAGAGTGAGATTCTAATAAACTAATGATTTCTGAAATCTCTGCTGCGTCTAACCCTTTGAAAATCGGCACTTGTGCGACCATTGTCCATGTGACTACAAATTCACGCTTGGTAGTTTCTTGAGAAAAACCGGTTGAAATAATTGCAATGGGTAGTGCAAACATCCCCAAACCAAATATCATCACAAGTCCTGCAAACAATTTTCCAAGTACTGTCACTGGGGTGACATCGCCATAGCCAACTGTTGTTAACGTAGCAATAGCCCACCACATGGCATCCGGAATAGAGCCAAAGTGTTCTGGCTGGACACTGCGTTCAATAAAGTAAATTCCACTGGCTGCAAACAGAAGAAGTGCAGCCATAATTAATAATGCTCCGAGTAGAGCATGAAGTTCATTTTGCATCACCCGCATTAGAGATTGCAAAGCAGCAGAATAACGCACCAGCTTAAAAAAGCGAAATAACCTTAGGACTCGCAAGGCTCTGAGGTCCATTGGAAAAAGAAAGCTCAGATAAAAAGGCAGTATTGCAAGGATATCAATCACTAAGGGGGCTGTTCTGGCAAAACGCCACCGACTCTGCCACGGAGAATTGCCATCATAAAGCGGGATTTCAACACAGCTCCAAAGGCGTAGAATATATTCAATGGTAAAAATCAGAACTGAGATCACATTGAAGGCATCAAAATAAAAACGATATCTTTCATGTAAATCTGGCACGGTGTCTATTGCAAAAGCAATGACGTTTAAAATAATAAGCAGAATAAGAAAACGATTTACCCAACGACCTAAGCCCTCATGACCGGTTTCAAGGATATGATATGCTTGCAAACGCAGATTATAATACCAACTATAGCGCACCAGATTAACACGACCTTATTTGGAATCTCCACCATCCTAGCAAAAGCTTAGATCTTGCTGCAACTTTCCTAATATTCCAGCTTTCGCTGGAATGATGAATTGAGAATACCTTGGAAATAAACCACTTTTATGATATTGGCATAGCTTACGATGCCTGCTGTCTTTTATGCTGTTCTTGTTCAGACACCAACTTGCTCAATCACACATGCTTCAATGGCTTTAAGTGCAGCATCGGCTTTTGCCCCATCCGGCCCTCCGGCCTGGGCCATATCTGGGCGGCCACCGCCACCTTTGCCGCCAAGCGCTTTAGCTCCAGTTTGGACCAAAGACACGGCATCATAGGTTTTAATCAAATCATCGGTGATACCAACAACGATTCCGGCTTTGCCATCATCAGTGACACCGATAATTACAACAATGCCAGAGCCTATTTTCCGTTTGCCATCATCAACCAAACCTCTGAGGTCTTTGGGGGGAATGCCTGAGACGGTGCGAGCAAAGAACTTCACATCTCCAAGCTCTTTAACAGCGTTATCGTCAGATGTATTGGAACCACCGCTGCCAAGAGCAAGTTGTTTTTTCACGGCAGCTAAATCTCGCTCTAGATGTTTGCGCTCTTCCATAAGAGCACTGACCCGTGAGACAATTTCATTTGGCTTTGTCTTTAACACTTCTGCCAGCTGTCGTAATCTGTTGTCCTGCGCGCTGAGATAATCGCGGGCATGATCTGCACTAAGGGCTTCAATGCGGCGCACGCCTGCCGCACTCGCACTTTCTGCAATAATTTTTATAATGCCGATATCTCCAGTACGCTGCACATGTGTGCCGCCACACAACTCAACAGAATAAGGCTGACCTGAGTGCTCGCCTTCCAGCGTTGTTCCCATGCGCACGACGCGAACTTCATCACCATATTTTTCACCGAACAAAGCTCTGGCCCCAGAATCAATAGCGGCATCAACGTCCATAAGCCGCGTTTCAACTGGCTCATTTTGCAAAAGGATGGCATTCGAAATACGCTCAATTTCAGTAATTTCTGCTGTACTTACCGGTTTTGTATGAGAGAAGTCAAAGCGTAAACGGGACGGCTCAACACGGGAGCCTTTTTGCGCAACATGATCACCAAGAACCATACGCAAAGCTTCATGAAGAAGATGAGTGGCTGAATGGTTGGCCCGAATTGCACTGCGCCGATTGTGATTGACCTCTAGTTCAACTGCATCGTTCTGCTGAAACGTACCGGTTTCCACATGACCGAAGTGAACATATAAATCGCCAAGTTTTTTTTGTGTGTCACTGACATGAAATTCAGCACCTGTTGTCGTGCGAATGATACCAGCATCGCCGACTTGACCGCCGGATTCAGCATAAAATGGGGTTTGGTTAGTGATAATTGAGCCTTGATCACCGGCCTTGAGTTGTTTTGCGACTTTTGCATTGTGCAATACTTTTACGATCTCTCCTTCGGCTTTTTCTGAAGCGTAGCCTAAAAATTCTGTCGCCCCCAACTCTTCGCGCAGCTCAAACCAAATCTTTTCTGTTGCAGCATCCCCTGAGCCTGACCATGCTTGGCGTGCTTTCTCGCGTTGTTGGTGCATTTGGTCTTCAAAGCCTGCTTTATCAACCTTGATGTGACGGGATTTGAGTGCATCCTCGGTTAAATCAAATGGAAAACCGTACGTATCATATAGTTTAAAAGCCACTTCTCCAGATAGCTCATCCCCCTCGTTCATGTCGTGCGTAGCTTCATCAAGTAAATGTAAACCGCGTTCCAAGGTTTTACGAAAACGTATTTCCTCAAGCTTTAAAGTTTCAGAAATCAATGCTTCTGCGCGTACCAGCTCTGGATAGGCTTGGCCCATTTCACGGATCAGTGTTGGCACCAGTTGATAGACCAATGGCTCTTGCATCCCCAACAGATGAGCATGGCGCATAGCCCGGCGCATAATCCGGCGAAGCACATACCCACGACCTTCATTCGAGGGCAAAACATTTTCTGCGATTAAAAAACTGCTGGCGCGCAAATGGTCTGCGATCACGCGGTGGCTTACACCATGGGCACCTTTGGGGGAATGCCCGGTGGCATCTGCGCAAGCTCCAATAAGTGCTTGAAATAAATCGGTTTCATAATTGTCGTGAGTGCCTTGTAATAAAGCAGAAATCCGCTCAAGCCCCATACCGGTATCAATGGAGGGCTTTGGCAATCCAATCCGCTGATCTGGCGAAACCTGCTCAAACTGCATGAATACCAAATTCCAAATCTCGATAAACCGGTCCCCATCTTCATCGGGCGATCCTGGAGGTCCACCCGGAATGTGATCTCCGTGATCATAAAAAATCTCTGAACACGGTCCGCATGGTCCGGTCTCTCCCATGGACCAGAAATTATCTGATGTGGAAATACGAATGATCTTGTCGTCTGGCAAACCTGCAATTTTTTTCCAGAGATCATAGGCTTGCTCATCTTCAGAAAATACGGTGACGAGAAGACGGTCTTTATCTAATCCAAATTCTTGCGTGACCAAAGTCCATGCCAGTTCGATAGCGCGGTCTTTAAAATAATCACCAAAGGAAAAATTGCCTAGCATTTCAAAGAATGTGTGGTGACGAGCCGTATAGCCAACATTGTCTAAATCATTATGTTTGCCGCCAGCACGAACGCATTTTTGCGAGCTGACAGCCCGATTATACCCCCGCGTTTCGACCCCGGTAAGTACGTTTTTAAATTGCACCATACCTGCGTTGGTGAACATCAAGGTCGGGTCATTTTGTGGCACCAAAGGGCTGGACGATATAATGTCATGGCCCTGTTTGGCAAAGAAATTCAAAAATGCCGAACGAATTTCATTAACGCCTGTCATAATGAATTATAGCCTTTTGCTTCTATGAGGTCGGTTATAAACCTTACGTCTTTATATATTCATAGCTTTTAGCGGAACTTTTATTTAAACGCTTGTAAAAATTGAAAATCAACGAAGGCTCTCCTGGCTATCATTGCTCTTACCACCGCCATTCCCGCGAAGGCGGAAATCTAATGAAACTTTCACAATTTTCTGTTCTGGTAATAAAACAGACTATGAGCATATTATTTTTAAATAAAAGTCATATTAGGCCGCAACCTCTGTTTTAATTTGCGGCTTGCTTTTGTGCTTCTAATTCTGGATCAGTGCCTTCGGCATCTGCTTCGGGCTCTCCCTCTAGAATTTTATCCGCAATTAAGCCGGCATTTTTTCGAATTGCAAGCTCAACAGCTGCTGACATTTCAGGGTTTTCTCGCAAAACATTCTTTGCATTTTCACGCCCCTGGCCAATGCGTTGCTTATTATAGGAATACCAGGACCCTGCTTTTTCAACAATTCCCGCTTTTACTCCAAGATCAACCAATTCGCCCATTTTAGAGACGCCTTCACCATACATAATATCAAATTCAACTTGTTTGAAAGGAGGGGCCACCTTGTTTTTGACGACCTTAACACGGGTTTGATTGCCCACCACTTCATCGCGGTCTTTAATGGCGCCGATACGGCGAATGTCCAAGCGCACAGACGAATAGAACTTCAAGGCATTTCCACCAGTTGTGGTTTCAGGGCTGCCAAACATGACGCCGATTTTCATTCTGATTTGGTTGATAAAAATTACCATACAGCGAGATTTGGAAATAGACCCGGTCAATTTACGCAAGGCCTGGCTCATCAAACGTGCTTGCAAGCCCGGCAAACTATCTCCCATATCACCTTCAAGTTCAGCACGCGGCGTAAGAGCCGCCACAGAATCAATCACCAAAACATCTAACGCACCAGAGCGAACCAACGTGTCTGCAATTTCAAGAGCTTGTTCACCAGTATCTGGTTGGGAGATCAGCAGCTCATCCAAATTAACCCCAAGCTTGCGCGCATAAATTGGATCAAGCGCATGTTCCGCATCCACGAAACCACATACACCACCTGTTTTTTGCGCTTCAGCAATGTTATGCAACGCCAGGGTTGTTTTACCTGAAGACTCTGGGCCATAGATTTCAACAATTCGACCACGCGGTAAACCACCAATACCAAGAGCGATATCCAGCCCTAAAGACCCTGTTGAAATAGCTTCTATTTCAACAGCCTGTTGGTTTTGCCCTAACTTCATTATAGAGCCTTTGCCAAAGGCCCGTTCAATTTGTGACAGCGCTGCATCGAGCGCTTTACTCTTATCCATCATGTCTCCTTCGATAACCCGAAGCCTTATGTCTCGCATTTTTCTTATCCTTTATTTCACAGAGTGAGCGATGTTGCAATTTCGACTCAAATGTACACCATTTGTTCTTATGTGAGAAGTATTAAATAACACCATGAAATATATTTGTAATTTCATTTTTGTTCTGCAATTGTTCAATTTAAGGCTGAAATTTTATCAACAGAATTTTTGAATTCTTGCAAACGGCACAAGCTTGAATTGTATATTTGGGGATAAAAATCACGGCTTGTTGTATCTCATCGCATAGAAGCGGTGAAATGATACTCACGAAGCCCCCAAAACGACTCAGCCTTGCAGTGTTTCTTTGACGGCAGCAGCAAGTTGCTTAAGGGAAAATGGTTTTGGTAAAAACGCAAATTTCTCATCTTCATCGAGATTTTTACGAAAAGCGTCTTCGGCATAACCAGAAATGAAGATAATCTTGATGTCCTTTCTAACTTTGCGCAGTTCTCGCAACAAAGTTGGACCATCCATCTCTGGCATCACCACATCAGAGACAATCAAATCAACATCACCGTCATGCTCTTCAATCACACTCAAAGCTTCAACACCAGAAGAGGCCTCAAGGACTTGATATCCTCTGGCAGTTAATGCACGGGCAGCAAAACTGCGCACAGCCTCCTCATCTTCAACCAATAAAACAGATCCTGAGCCTGTGAGATCACGGGGTTTTTCACGTTTTTCAGACTTTTGCGGAGTATTCACCTCTTCAACAACTTCGATATGGCGCGGCAAATAAATTCTAAACGTTGTCCCCTTGCCCATCTCACTTTCTGGAAAAATATAACCACCGGTTTGTTTCACAATACCATACACTGTTGACAATCCAAGTCCTGTGCCTTTCCCAACTTCTTTGGTTGAGAAAAACGGCTCGAAAATCTTTTCCAGATTCTCTTCTGGAATTCCAGTTCCAGTATCTTCCACATCCATAACCACATATTCGGCAGGCTCAATTGTAGAATTTGCCAAATTACGACAATCTGCTTCACTTAAATTGCGCGTTTTGATGCTCAATAGACCACCACCTGGCATTGCATCTCTGGCATTAACACACAAATTGACAATGACTTGCTGCAATTGCGTTGAATCTGCTTTAACCAACCAAAGGTCACGGCAGTGCGCGACTTTTAGTTTAACTTTTTCGCCAAGCAAACGTCCTAACAAAATTGATAGATCCGACAGCACATCATTCAAATTCAACACTTCTGGACGCAGCGTTTGTTGCCTAGAAAAGGCCAACAACTGTCGCACCAAACTCGCTGCCCGGTTGGCATTTTGTTTGATATTCATAATGTCTTTGAAAGCCGGGTCCGTAGGTCGGTGATTGCCAAGCAGCAAATCACTAAAGCCGATGATTGCGGTTAGAACATTATTAAAGTCATGGGCGATGCCCCCTGCCAATTGCCCAACCGCTTGCATTTTTTGGCTTTGCGCAATTTGCACCTCAAGCGCTTTTTGCTCTGTTGTATCAATGGCATAGACAATGGCAGCTTCGCGGTCATTATATCCGCGCTCAATCGGACTGACAAACAGCCGTCCGCTGCGATCCCCTTCAAGGCCGAGCGTTATATCAATCGGGGCTCCTAATACCTGCCCAGCCTTGGCCATGGCCATATGCTGCACTAATTCTTCACGATCAGATCCATTGACGAGATCAAAAATGGACATCCCTTCAACGACTTGCAACCCATTTCCAACGCTAAATAACTTCGCAAAAGCTGCATTTGTGCTACCAATACGGCCGTGTTCATCTATTGTGGCGATGGCAATCGGAGCGGAATGAAAAAATCTTGAAAACCGGACTTCGGCAGCACGAACATTTTCTGCATTTTCAGAACCATGAGAACGATTTAAAACAAGTGTGCGAGTTTGCCCCGTATGCCCATGCAAACCTCCCACTTGATGCAATAACCGAACTGGAACGCTCGTGCCATCAGCGCAGACCAAATCCATCTCCATATCCTGCAAGGCGTGACTGTCATTTCCAACTGTTTTTTCAGGAGTTTGACGCAGCAACAATTCCCCACTCTCACCATAAAAGATATCCAGAACATCAAGCTGGCTTGTAGCTACATCTGCCAAATCACGCTTCAACCACTTGGCAAGCGTTGCATTCATGTATTTAATGCGTCCATTCGTATCGGCAGAGAAAAACCCTGCGGGGGCATGGTCAAGATAATCAATAGCTTCTTGTAATTTATTAAAGGTGTCTTCCTGCCGATTACGCTCACCCGTAATATCACATATACGCCACACGATATGTGGCTCATGCATGCCTAGAGCGTTATTTTCAGGTAGCGGATCAACACTAATACGGAACCACCGCATAACATCAGCACTTTCGTCCTCGCAAAAATCAGAACGTGTTCCTGATGTGCTTTGACTAGAAAAAAGAGAGGACGGTATTTTTTGCGACTGAGCGATAGAAGACGGCACTAATATCTTATGATAAGCCGCATAAGATTTTGATTTTGAAAACCCCGAGATACAAAATTCTTCAATCCACGGCTCACCACGAAGAGCCGCGCGTGATAATCGAAAAATCTGATCAGATACGGAGATATGCCCTGCAAAGGCTTGTTCAACTGAGGGAGGTGCTGTATTTACATCTGCGTCAAGCAAATGAAAATAAGCTTCATTAGCATATAGAATAGTACCATCGAGTGTTGTAATAAACAGCCCTTCAGATAAAAAGTCTGCATAATTTTTGGTAAGATCATTTTGTACAGTGGTATGACCAAAATGCAATATGCCAACTGCGCCAGCAAAAAGTGAAAACACACCAACAACAGATAGTAATGCAAGGATGCCCAGAACCATAGGCTCAGCCGGGTCCTGCGCCATTAACGCAAGCGCAACAGCTGCAAAAGCAAGCAGCAAAACAAATAAGAGAAATAAACCTATTCCCTTTTCACCGTCAGTACGTTTGGTCATAGGAAATAAATATCGATATGAAAAGTCAACATTGCTCATTACTTATCTGTATCCGATTCGATAAAAAAACATCTCAAGCAAACATGTTTGTTCACGTTTATTATTGTTCACAAACTTTAGAGCATATAATCTTACGAGAGAGTTTACGAAGCGGTGTTCTGTAAAATTTTCTTTTTTGTTTTATGATTTTTCTCTTTGCAACTGCATGACATACCCAATCACGTCTGCAACAGCTTTGTAATGCTCTTCAGGAATTTCCTCATCAATATCAACACTGGCATGAAGCGCTCTGGCAAGGGGTGGGTTCTCAACACGTGGCACATCATGAGCATCGGCAACTTCACGGATTTTGAGCGCTAAGTCATCCACACCTTTCGCAACACAAATTGGCGCAGGCATGCCTTGCACATATTTTAATGCAACGGAAAAGTGCGTCGGGTTTGTGATCACGACAGAAGCTTCTGGAACGCTAGCAATCATCCGTCTGCGGCTGCGTTCCTGGCGAATCTGACGGATGCGGGCTTTGACTTGAGGATCCCCTTCTAACTGTTTGTATTCATCGCGCACTTCTTTCAACGTCATTTTTTGTTTGTCCCACCAAGTTTGTCGCTGATAGGCAAAATCAAGTCCGGCCAAAAGGCTAAAAATGATCATAACCCCGATTAACACTCTGATCAGGAGGTCAAGTGTGACCCCCATGCTGGCAAGAGGATCAAGCCCCATCATGGTATCAAGCATATCCAAGCGGGGCCAAAGGATCGCAATGATTACACCGCCAACCACAAACAGCTTAACCAAGCTTTTGGCAAAATTGACCAGACTGGTGGTTGAAAACAAGCGCTTGAGCCCTGCAAGGGGCGATATTTTAGACAGTTTTGGCTGGATCTGTTCTGTTGTAAAAAGCAATCCGTGTTGCACCAAATTACCAACAATACCAGCCAACATTAGCAACAAGAAGGGCAGCGCAACAGCTAACCCCACATGCCAGCCAATCAGGTTATATAGGCTCAGCAAACCGCCTTGGTCTGTCGGAATATCATGGATGTTTGATAAAAATATTTTTAAAAATGTGCTCAAGTCATAGCTTGCATCTTGCACAAGCAGCATAAAAAAAATGGTCATGGCGAACATAATAAACCATGAGTTGACTTCTTGGCTTTTGGCAACATCCCCCTTCTCCCGCGCATCTTTTAATTTTTTTTGCGAGGGGTCTTGGGTTTTTTCATGTTCTTCTGGACGATCATCCGCCATTTAAGACTTAAATCCTGTATTTATTCTCAATTCGAGAGGAAGGGGCAATGTTTTACTTGAAATTCCAGCTTTTGCTTGAATGATGGTGGCGTGTTTTGGTATTTAAATTGCACTTTTGCTATCCAGAATTGAGGTTATATCTAAGAATTTTAATTTTAAGACTGGATATAAGGTTTCAAAGAATTTTGAAAATAATCCAGGTACCAAAACATGAGAGTGCTTAAAAGCAACATCAAAATAATAAAGCCTAGATAAATGGTGGCGGGCTGTATCACAAAAAAGACCTGCACTTGAGGAATAAGTCGAGATAAAATACCAACGCCAAAATAAAACACCAAACCAAACACCAAAAAGGGAGAGGATAACTGCACCGCAATGCGAAACGCTTCTCCCATCGCACGAATACTAAGTTGGGCAAAATCTCCTCCAGGAAATGCCAAACCCACAGGAAATAAGCTGTAACTGTCGTGAATTGCTCCAATGAAAATATGGTGCAGATCGGCCGCAAAGATCAGAGTAACAGACAACAACGATAAAAAATTTGCAACCAAAGTGCCTTGCACCCCTTGGCTGGGATCAACACTTTGCGCAAAAGCCAGTCCGGTTTGTAACGCTATAATTTCTCCTGTGACAATCAGTGCCGTAATTAGAATTCGTATGGAAAACCCAATCGCCATGCCAAGCAGCAATTCTCCCAACAATGATGTGACCATACCACTGACAGAAGTTGGCATGGGTGGTAATTTATCTTGCAGCACCGGCATCATGACAAGCACCAACGCGAGCGCGAAAACCAAACGCATGCGTACCGGAACTGAACGGTCGCCAACCCCTGGCAGAACAGTAATAATAACACCGATACGCGCAAAAAGAAGAATAAAAACGAAAGCGGTTTGTGGCAAAAACTCAAGATTTATGGTCATGACTCTAGCGTATATGATTTTAAAGTGATCATATTTTATTTACATATAAAACCAACCGCCATCATTCCAGAGAAAGCTGAGAGTATATTGATGAACCTCAACCATTCTAAACTGGATCAACTATACGTTTTTAACGTATAACATTAATAAAGGCAGTGTTATATCTACCCTCCAATAATGTGTGTTGCTATGCGTGACATATATCCTGCCATAGCAGCACCCATAAAGGGTAAAGCGAATGCCATTGTGACAAAAATAGCGATAATCTTGGGGATAAACACAAGGGTCATCTCCTGGATTTGTGTCAGCGCTTGGAACAACGCAATAATGACCCCCACGATAAGGCCAACAATCATTGGAGGACCCGATACAATGAGAAGTGTGTATATTCCGTCTCTTGCAATATCTAGAATTTCTGGACCAGTCATCATGGATCTCCACTTACTTTCTTTCAATCACACACATCAAATCGGCATGTTCAAGATTTCCTGATACGCAGAAATAACCCTGTCGCGCACAGTGACCATGGTCTCAACAGCCAATTCCGTTTCTGCAACGGCCGTTACAAGCTCAACAACATCAGCGCGGCCATTTGCCAGCTCTTCGCCCTTTGTATCCACTTTTTTGCCTAACTCTTGGGTATGTTCTACTACTGAGCGTACCATATCTCCGAATCCTCCAGCCTGTTGTGAGACTTCCCCTGCTGTTGGGGTTCCAAGTTTACCTATCCGGCTGCCTACCGATAAATAGGCTTGTGCGGCCTGCGCTGCATCCATGCTCATTATTTTGTCCTTTATTTATATAATCTTTATTCCAGTTATGGATGAGAAAATTGCATTCAAAATATCAAAACACTCCGCCGTCATTCCCGCGAAAGCCTGAATAATCAGGCTAGATTTCAAGAGAAATATGGCGGTCTTAACTTGAAAAATGAGATCCCAGCCCAAGAACTGCTTTCTGGCACCGGAGTATTTTTCTTCAAATTCGAGCCATCCTGGCCGGCGCTTGGCTGGGATGACGGAAGTGTTTTTATTTTTTCCTTATCCATAAATGGGGTTAATCTATATTTCACCTCGCCTATACTCTTAATATTTCCAGGGTGCGCGATAAAATGCGCCGTGTTGTTGTAATTACGTTCAAATTTGCTTCGTAGCTGCGTTGAGCTTCGCGCATATCCATTGTTTCAATTAATGGATTGACGTTCGGAAATTTCACATAACCCTTATCATTGGCTGCGGGGTGATTTGGATCATAACGTAGAGAAAAGTCACTTTTATCCACTTGAATGCGACCGCTTTTAACGAGTGGAACCTGCAAATTTCTGTCAAATTCCACCTCAAATGTCGGAATTTTACGTCTGTAGGGATCACCCCCCTTTGTCTGAGCGGTTGACCCAGAGTTTGCCAGATTTTCTGCAATCACGCGCATACGGCCAGCTTGCGCACGCAAGCCAGAGGCTGCAACATGTAAAGAATTCATCAGATCCATTTGTTGTCTTCCTTATTTATCTTTTTTCTAGGGCACACCTTTATGCTCAAAACCTGTTCCCACTTTTGCGCGGCGAGCTCTAACGACCGCGCCCAATTGCCGTTTTAATCAGCCCTAAAGAGCGTGAATACAACTCGCTTGCCATTTGGAATTGGAATTGGTTGCCAGAAACCTTAATCATTTGATCTTCAAGAACGACCGCATTGCCCGCAGGTGTGACTTCAAAGTCGCGTCCCTGACTGTTAGGAACAGCACCACGGCCTTCCAAAGTTGTCTCTTGAAAGTGTGCCCTGTGCGTGCGCTGTGTTGCAACACTCTCTAAAGCATTCTCACGCAACTCTTGACCAAATGTGAGAGGTTTTAAATCTCTCGGTTTATAACGTGGTGAGTTTGCATTCGCGACATTCTGCGCTAGGATGTTTTGCCTAGCTTGGTGCCATTGCATTTTGGTTTTTAAAAAACCAACAAAATTAAGATCGGACAGGGCCATAAATTGCGTCTTTATCTGTTATGTTTTGCACAACTCACACGCAACTTAACTGGATTATTTAATTCATCATTTTCATTTCTTTACTCTATTTTCTCATATAGAGTAGGCAAATTTTACCTAACTTTTGGTTAAAATCATGTTAAGCACTGCATAAAAATAGATCAATTACAAACAATAAATAGATATTACATATAAATTCCAAATAATAACGCATAAATCAAAGATCAGGAATTAAAAATGATTACAAATATAGCCCAATATATTGCATCGTTTATCTTTGTTATGGCTCTCATTGCCATAACCGCCTGGATGTTAAAAAGATTTTTGAACCAAAACGGTATCCCTAGTATTCCGATGCTAAAAGCGAAAAATAGCCGACTCCAGATTCTTGAAGTAGCGATAGTTGATACACAACGCCGCCTCGTTCTTGTTCGCCGAGATGATGTTGAACATTTGATTATGACAGGTGGGACCAGTGAGTTAGTTATTGAAAGTGATATTCCTCATAAAAAGGATGGGGATAATGAGGACGATTTAATAGAGTTCTGAATATAACTGGGAAAACAAAACATGACTTAAAAGTTTTAGTGCCTGACCGAAAAGTTATTGAGTGATATCAAGGGATTATGATTCTCTGTGTTTTTGTCGAACATGGAGGATCAAATGCCTTGGGATGATATCACTCGAGAAGACTATAACCGCAACACAGGAAGATATCCAAGTGATATCACCGACAAAGAATGGATTTTGATTGAGCCTTTGTTTCCCCCGCCAAAGACGGGAGGTCGTCCGCGCACAACAGATTTACGAGAGGTGATTAATGCATGCTTGTACATTGCCTCAAGCGGCTGTCCATGGCGTATGCTGCCGAAAGATTTTCCACCGATGTCGACGGTGCAGGGCTATTTTTATGCCTGGAGAGATTTTGGTATCTGGCAGATGATTAATCATCTTCTTGTTATGAGCGCACGGGAGTTAGAAGGCAAAGAGGCTTCTCCTACGGCAGGTGTTATCGATAGTCAGAGTGTCAAAACGACAGAAAGCGGCGGAATTTCCGGCTATGATGC
>JBCCCO010000079.1:0-13483 GCA_039033475.1 Pseudomonadota bacterium
ACTTACCAGGTTCAGAGACCAAAGCTTGCACGTTTTTTACTGTAATATCACCTACACTCAATCGGTCTAAAACGACAGGAGCAACTCTTGCAATTCCATTTGCTGTTTTTGAACGCCCTGAGAAATTTAGGGTGTGCGGAGATAGGCCTAATCTATCTGCATCCTTATAAGATAAGGCCACATATGTTGCTCCGGTATCTGCAAGAAAAGCAACAGTGTATCCGTTGATATTGCCTTCTAAATTAAAATGTCCAGTATGGTTTGCACGTGCTATAAAACGGCGTTCAAAACCAGTGCGAGATGAATTGCTTCTAGGTTCTGATGAAGTAACGTGTGTTTTATATTGGTCTTCGGCAAGCTGTATTGCTCCGGATAGACCATATTTTATCTCATTCCAATATACGATGAGGCATACTATAAGGATAATTCCGAAAAGCCAGATAAAGGCTTCTTTTATCGCCTGCTTTATACTGCTTCCCAGCATGTGTAGTGTCTCTTAACCGTAAACTCTAAATGCATCCTAATATTTAAAAACATGAATATCAGGCCAAATCAAATCAGCCAAGATATCTCATACATTGTTTTACAGTATATTGAATCGTATTTAAATTTTGCATTGTTATTATATCATTTCTCATAGCCTAATATGAAAAAATATAAAGAGACTTAATCAAATATTAAAGGTGAAAATGAGTTTTATATTTCTCGCCGAATCTATTGACGCAAAGTTAAGAATTGTCCTGCAAATTCATAAGACTTTAAATGGCCTAAAAAGCTCATGCCAAGAAGACTTTTTTGCAAAGTTCTTGGCTTTAAAACAAAGGCGTCAATATTGCGAGCTTTAAGAGGACCAATAAAAAGATGCTGTAGTTTTATATAGGCTGCGTAGGCTTTGCCGTTGGCGGTTCGAACCGGTCGAATGAATTTTAATTTAGTAACGTCAATTCCAATCTTTCCGGCATCTTCATAACGTAAAACAACAGTTGTTGCACCTGTATCAATAATAAAATCTAGTACTGTGTTGTTGATCGAACCTTTTACGACAAAGTGACCATCTCGTCTTCTATTAATGCGAACAATTTTATTCGGCGTAGTATGAGCTTTCCTAAAGGTCCTTTTAGGTGTTGTGTCGAAAACTTGTGAACCAAAATATTGAATATGTAACTTGACGTTTTGCGCAACATTTAAAAGTTCAGAACTATAGATATACGTTCCAAACGTTGAGAATGCTATCACCGCTCCCAGAAATAAACTTTGGAATGTATTAATAAGGTGTTTGCGATAATCGAGCAAAAAACGGTAACAGAAATAGCTCAGCAAACTTGTGAGTGCAATAAGAGCCGCAACGACACCCGTATCAATGATGCCAATAGTTTCAAAGTGCTTTTGTGCGATGATCAGAATTGATGAAACGATCAACAAGCTTAGAGACAACCATGCTGCCAAAGCGCGCCCTCCTAATTGTGATATATTAGTCAGTTACAACTAAAAGAGATCGCGTTCGATGTACATTTGAACATTTCAGAATCTCCCACTATTTAAATTTTATGCCACATTTTGAATATACACGATATAAAAGTGAAAGAGGACCCCTAAGTCCTCTAAGTTTTCTATTAAAATTCAAAATTATGGAAATAAAACTCCAGCACATTTTAGAGAAAAGTATTTTATGAAATCCTATTTTCCATAAACTTATATATGCACAGCAGAATATGTTGAGCAATTGCAAATGAAGTGTTTTAAACATACTGTGTTATTTTAACAGATCAAATATTCAACAAAATATGTAATAGTTTTCAAAATAATATCATTTTAATAATGTAAATATAGAGGGTGGTGTGATGTTGGTTTTATTAGAGCGTATTACTAGGCACTGGTTTTTATTTTTTATTGTATTTGGAGGCTATTGCTTATTAATTTCAGGTTTTGTTGGACAAGGTCTTGGCATTCCTTACTTGTTTCGTGATAGCCTGGGCTTAATTGAACATGCACAAACTCACAGCTTTTTAACGCTTTTCACAAGCGGTCCGACTTTTCTAACGCAATTAAGCGCAACATTTTTGATTGGAACTATATGGTTTTTTGTTGGACTGCTTGATCATAAACCTGGGCGGGAAAAATATCATGCAACACTCGAATCAAACTTACTTTTTTTAGCCCCGCGTGTTTTCGTATTCTCTTTACTTCCACTTCTTGCGGCATATCTTTCTGCAAATGAAAAATATAGTCCGTTTTTAGACAATGAAGAAGTGCGAGCTGTTTTAGGGACTGTTGCGGGATACATTCTATTGATCCTTTATGTCGTAGCATCACATCTTGTGGCCAAGTTACCCAAACTGACATTATTACAATCCTCTTCCATTCTGTCGATTGTAAGCTTGGCAGCTTTAGCGCTTTTACCTCAACTATTACCTGTGGTTGCTTTAACCTGGATGTTGGGATGTTTTGTTTTGCTTTATGTTTTAATTGTATTAATGCCGGAAGGACTTCGACCTGTTGCAGTTGTAGCACTTATTTTCTGGGTTTCATTTTCCAATGGAGCACCATTTAAATATCGCTTTGATGGGATTGTGACTGCTGATGGATCCTCTTATTATGAGACCAAAAACCTCGTCAATTTTCATAAAGCTCAATCTCTCACATCTGCAAATGCGAATAAAGATTTGATTGATCCGGTGTCAAATTTGGAATCCTGGAAAAATCGTTTGGGCAAGAGAAAGCCAAAGTTGGTTTTGGTAACAACATCAGGAGGGGCATACCGTGCGGCCTTTTGGACAGCTCTTGTACTCGATAAACTTAAACAAGAAAGTGCACGCTCAGGCCCGTTAGCGAGACTAACTGATCATGTCAAATTGGTAACAGGAGCTTCAGGGGGCATGGTTGGGGCCGCTTATTTTGTGGCTTCTCGCGGTCCAAAAGGTGATGATAAGCGCTCAATTGTGAGTATGATTGAACAGGATATTGAGCATGCGCAATTGTCATCGCATTTTACAAACGTTTTTCAAGTTGGAAAAGACACACCACAAAAAAATGTGGAAGGGTCTACTTCAAAAACTACATTGGACCTAATTGCTGGAACCACACATCCTGTTGCACGCGACACCCTCTCTTCGATCATACAAAATTTGGTCCAAGAAGATGTGAGACATATTTTTCTCCCCTATCGGCAAAAACTAGACAGAGGACGTGTTCTTGAAGATCATTGGGGTGCGCTTAAAACAAGTTTTTCTGATTTGAAAAAAGGCGAGATGGAAGGTTGGCGGCCTTCGATTATTTTATCACCAATGGTCATTGAAACTGGGCAGCCTATGTTGATCAGCAATTTAAGCTTATCAACGATTCGTAAAACCATGCCCAAGCCTGTTTTCTTTATTCTCCGTGCATTTCCTGATACTGACCCTAGAGCAGATAAGGAGCGACGTGCGGAAAGAAACGTACTAAAGCAACAACAGGACGCTCTTGAATTTTTTCGTTTATTTCCAGGTGCACAACAGCAATTTCGGTTAGGCACAGCAGTTCGTATGAGCGCATCGTTTGCTTATATTTCTCCTGCGGTTGAATTGCCAACTTTTCCAGCGCAGCGCGTTGTTGATGCCGGATATTACGATAATTATGGAGTAAGCATGGCGATTGCATATCTTAGGCAACGTGATGTTATGCAATGGGTTAGCGAAAATACATCTGGGGTCATGCTTATACAAATCCGGGCATTTCCCACACTTGTTGATGAGCGCGAACAAAGACGTATACGCCGAAATTTTTATAAACAATTGCGCGGTCTTCAAGGTCGCCAACGAAACGTATCCAAAGACTTTATGCAAAAAAAAGAACTTAGAAATTTGTGTAAACTCTTTCGTCCGACAAAGTCAGTAAACCCTAATGATAAAAGCTATTTGGAGCATTTTACGGATCGATTAGGACGTTCCTTTCAGTGGTTAACCAGTCCTTTTGAAAGTGTAGAAATGTCCCGGCAGACGAGTATGCTGGTGCGTAATAATCTTGAAATTGAATTGTTACAAGATTTGTATAAGCAGCGAAATAAAGGGAAAGATCTTTTGCAAACTGTTGTGTTTGAAAACCGTCTGTCAACGAGCTTGAATTGGAACATGCCAGGGCGTGAACTTGACTGCCTCAAACTGCAACTTAGAAGCGGCGCAAATCGCAAAGCTCTTAATGAACTTGCAAAGTTTTGGAGAGACACCCCTTATTAGTCTTAGGACCAACAAATGTTACACAACAGCCAATTCAATTTCCTGATCTGGTGTGTCTAGATTTTGAAAGGTTTGTATCTGTTGTTGAAGTTGCTCAAATTCCGTATTTGAGAATTGTGTATTATTCGCTTCAGTTGCATTTGTTTGAGCTAGATTCTCCTGTGCTTCTTCAAATTCTGTTTGAACATCAAAGTCGGATACGCTTTCTAAAAACTTTTCTATTTGATCTTCGGGAACTTCATCAAATAATTCTTGTAGCGCACTAATATCTTCTTCAGAGCCTGTTTGTAAGGCTTGTGAAAATGCTTCTAGCAGGGCCTGCGCATTTGGATCTTCTAGGTTAAATACATCATCTCGATTAAAAAGTGCTCCTAATTGTTCAGGAACATCAGCAAAATCTTCAAAACGAGTATTTTGTTCTTGAGCATCTAGCAAAGTGCGCAGGAGGTTTTCCTGTGCACCTGAGGAGGCATTTTGTACTACTCCAGAAGCCCCAGAAATTGTATTATCTGCATTTGAACCAGTCTGAGTAGTTCTCCTGTTCTCAGAATTTGAACGCAAAAGTGCGGATGTTCCTCGATCACCAGCGATGTTATTTGCCGGTGTATTGTTGGGCGAACTTTCGTTCGCTTCAGGAACCGATGTATTTTGAATACGAACTGCGACTGCATCAGGGGATTGATTAATTTGCCGCACACTGTTCGTAACGGAACTTACAGTGCCGATTGCCATTGCATTACTCCATAAACGACTCTCCAAAATTTCTTGTACTTTTATTTTGAACTAGTGTTCAATATACCCATCATACAAGAAAAGATAGTATCACCGCATCGCAACGCCCTCGATCCCACTCAAATGGGAGATACATCCATATTCAAATATTACATCATGAAAATACAAACAATTCGTTAAGTGAAAAAGTCTAATTTTATCAGTATATTAATCAGATGTGTTGTGAGATTAATAAAGAATTCACCCTAATTGTCCTTATACGATGTATCAACATAGAGTGATATATCAATTATAAAACAAATGATGTAAGTTATGAGGTAATATATATTTGAAAAATTGAAAGGAGGTATGCCATGACAGTTGCCCGAATTTTAAAAGAAAAGGGACGTAATGTCATTACTGTCCAGGAAACGATGTCTTTGCTTGAAGTTTCAGAGATATTAACACAAAATAAGATTGGTTCGACAGTTGTAACGAATGTAAATGAGGAAATAGTGGGAATTGTTTCTGAAAGGGACATTGTTAGGACATTGGGTCAGGAAGGTCTTGATGCGTTGTCGAAGCCGATTTCTTATTGTATGACGAGTGAAGTGGTAACGTGTTTTGAAACGGCCACTATTGATGAAGTCATGGCGATTATGAGCCAACGTCGCTTTCGCCATATGCCTGTGTTGGAAAACAATAAACTTGCAGGTATTATCTCTATCGGTGATGTTGTTAAAATCAAGATTGCAGAGACTGAAAGAGAAGCTGCAGCGATGCGGAGCTACATAACAGCTTCAGGGTATTAAGAGCTGTTTTCATAATTAGCTTTATAATAATACGTTACAAACGTCCAAAGTGAGCCGATCAGGTTTTGTCGGCTGATAGTCGTCTTGTGCCCACCCCCCAACATTGGTTTAATTGAATGCCTCAATGTCAATCCAATAATCTTGGCTATGTTAAATTTTATAAAACATATATAGTGTATAAATCTTTATGAGATGAAATATTGGGGTTTTATTCGTTGTATAAAATGCACACTCAGGATTTAAGTTAACATTTTACCCGGTTTCATAGCAAATTCGCATGGGCTTTGTTGTCTTATTGGTATATGTATGGAATTTAATATTTTTTTAATTTGCGTATCTGCGTTCATAGATTTATGAAGAATTTCATGAGTTAAATTATAAAATAAGTTGATTCCATTCAAAAAATGCGGCCTTAAACATGAGATACATCAACCAAAATAATAACAAAAACATGTATCGTTTTATAGCGATTGTTTCTTTATCATTTTTGTTTCCAATAGGCCAAGTGCACGCTGAAAGCCTTAAAGAGGCATTGGGCGTGGCATATCTGCGCAATCCAACACTCAATGCGCAACGTGCTAATTTGCGTTCAGTTGATGAGACTGTTCCAATTGCAATTTCAGGATATCGTCCATCAATTACGGCAAGCGGAGATGTGACTTATACTGATACAACGAATCCTTTTGCTGATGTTTCGAGTGTTGGAGGCGGTGGTTCATCGACTGGAAGCACTGATATTGAGTCACAAAGCTATTCTATAACACTAAGTCAGCCTATTTTTCGCAGTGGCCGTGTGACAAACGCTGTCAAGGAAGCAAAGGCAAATGTCTACGCCTCTCGTGAGGATTTGCGTGATGTTGAGCAGACAACTCTACTTAATTCTGTGACGAGTTATAATGATGTTGTTCGTGATCAATCTATTGTGCGCCTGCGTCAGAACAATGTTAAAGTTTTGACAAAGCAAAAGGATGCAACGCAAGATCGTTTTAATGTTGGTGAAGTTACCCGAACGGATGTTGCACAGTCTGTAGCCAGAAGAAGTGGCGCTGTTTCTGATCTAAGTTTGGCAAAAGGAAACTTGAAAACGAGCCAGGCAACGTATCAGCAAATCATAGGTACATACCCAACTAAGTTGCGCAAACCGGGATCTATTACTTTCATACTGCCCAAGAATTTGAATGAAGCAATTGACATGGGGCTTTTGAATAATCCTGATGTTATAGCAGCCAAATTTCGTGAGAAATCAGCAGACTTTTCTGTAAAGAAAAATGTTGCGGAGTTGTTGCCAGAATTAAATTTAGAAGCGTCTTACTCAAAAGATTTTAGCTCAATTGACTCTCAAGATAATATAGAAACAACAACAGTATCAGGACGTTTAACCGTTCCACTTTATCAATCTGGTTCTGTTTCGGCAAGCATTCGTCAGGCCAAACAACTTCGTGATCAAGCGCGCCGTCAAGTGCAAGAGGCGGTCGCTCAAGTAAGGGCAGAAGTTATTTCTGCATGGAGCAATTTGCAAGCATCACGGGCTCAGTTAAAATCAGATAAAGTACAAGTTCAATCCAATAAAACAGCCTTAAATGGTGTGCGCGAAGAAGAAAAGGTTGGACAACGCACCATTCTTGATGTGCTTGATGCAGAACAAGAATTGCTTGATTCTCAAGTGAATTTATCCACAACACAAAGAAACTTGAGCGTCGCAGAATATACTTTGCTGTCTGCTATTGGACGACTAACCGCTATCGATCTTGGTCTTGATGTTCCTTTATATGACGAGAAAGCCTACTATAAAAACGTGAAATATAAGTTTTTTGGCTTTGGATCCAATGGTAAGAAGAATTATACACGGAAAAAAAATCCATAAGCCTCATTACATTTCACCATTGAAAATGGCCGTGGTTCCCTCTATAATTATAACCTCTGATTTACTTTAAAGAGGAATCATTCTGAAATTCTATCCAGATATTAACAAACACTTTAAATTGCTTGGTAACATCTAGTAATAATACTTTTAAATTTTTTGTAATTGTTTACATTCGATTCAGAGTGAGTACGGTCGCACTTAAGGCATGAATGAATGAGCAAAACAGATCAGGCCCCCGAGCCTAGTATGGATGAAATCCTTGCGTCTATCCGTAGGATCATTTCTGACGAGCCAACGGGTTCATCTAAACAAAATAATGTTGCAGAAAACATTGCAAGCGCATTGAGCCAGGAACCAGCTGCTGAGGATCCGCCTGCACAGCTTTCATCACCTATACAGAATGTGGATGATGATATTCTTGTTCTTACGGATGTTGCAAAATCAACAGATCTATTAAGTGCTTCTCCTGATATGGCACAGAATTCTAATTTCGGCTTGGATAACGCGAATAGTTCTGTCGTACAAAATGCGCCAAATACGCCTCAGCCCCAAAGTACGCATAGTCAACAGGACTACAATGCGGCCTTTCAGAATATTCCGCAAAGTGTGCAACAACAACCTGAACAATTCGCGGCATCTCCCCCCCTAAACGCTCATGCCAGCGCACAGCAAATATCTCAGCCAGGGCATAGTCCTGAAGTTCAACCAGATGCGACTTTTGGGCAGCCTACAGCGGGAGTTTCCCCTATACAAAATGGTTCACAAACGTATGTTCAACCTGTTGACCAGCAGCCGCATGCACTAAGTTCTCAAGAACCGCAGCACCAGCACGCACAATCAATTCAACATGAGACTGCGAATGTTGCTCAGACCCTTTCTGACTCATCGCAAGCTCTCGAAAATGCGTTGGTGAGTGATGCATCTAATAGCCCATCACAATCAACTATCGTTCCATCACATACTGGGCATTTAGATCAAAACACTAACGCATTTGAAGCTCAACCTATCTCTGAGGATATGACAAAAACAGCGCCACATGCTTATCCTGATGCCTCTGCCACTCAAGCCCAAGCAGAGTCTCAAAATCTAGCATTACAGCCTCATGCACCGGAGCCTGTAACGCCGCAACTCGAAACTCAACCAGAACAACAACATGTGCCAGTAGAAACACAAACTTCTACAACCCAAGTCGAGGATGCGTTTGAGGCTATGAAAGATGCGGCGGCTCACGTTTTACTAGATGCACCAGAAACACCAATTAATGCAGGCCAGCAGCAAGATGCGCCATCTCCAACACTTGCAACATCAGTGCAAGCGGATGAGGCCGCACATCAACAAATTTCTGAAGCACTGGCACGTGAAGGCGTACAGGTTGCAGCAGAAAACACCGCTACTGTGTCAGAACATGACCAACTGCCACAGTCAGTACAAGTTGATAGTGCACAACAAGAAGTGCAATCTTCTGAGTCAGCACAAAATATTGAGTCCAAAAGTAATGAACTTAGTGCTCCAGACCAGGAACATGATAGCGTAGCAGAAGAGCAAACTGCACCAGTTCAGGATACTGCTTCACTGGTACAAAATGCAGAACAACTTGCACAACCGGCTGAAACACCACTGGAAAACAGCATAAAGCAGATGTTAAAGCCTATGCTAAAAGACTGGCTAGATCAAAATATGCCACGTCTTGTTGAAGGGGCAATGAAGGAAAAAACAGAAAAAGACTTGGGTTAAGTCATACTTACTTACTTATTTATTCTGATTTTTATTGTCTTTTGTTTTTATCGCAGGATCGCTCTTAATATATTATAATTTAGCCTGCCTAAACATACGAATATATCATTCTTGTGTGAGTTGACACGCTGCGCCGATAAGAGTACCACCACATTATCAATAAATTTCCTAACATTATAGACGAATAACAATGCTCGATAAAACCTATGATCCTGCCGAAATAGAGCAGCGCATATATGAAAACTGGACACAAGAAAACGTTTTTGCCTGTGGCCATCCGGGACGTGTCAAAGCAGGCGCGAAGCCCTATTGTATTGTCATTCCCCCCCCGAATGTCACGGGGTCATTGCATATGGGCCATGCGTTGAATAATACGATACAGGATATTTTAACGCGCTTTGAACGTATGCGAGGTAAGGATGTGCTCTGGCAACCGGGCATGGATCACGCAGGTATTGCCACGCAAATGGTTGTTGAGCGTCAGCTTATGGAACGCCAGGAACCGGACCGCCATGCCTTGGGTAGGGAAGCTTTTATTCAGCGGATTTGGGATTGGAAAGAAGATTCCGGTGGAACAATTGTTAATCAACTAAAACGTCTTGGAGCATCTTGCGATTGGTCTCGTGAGCGCTTTACGATGGATGAAGGCTTATCTCAGGCAGTGCGCAAAGTCTTTGTTGAGCTTTATCGGGAGGGGCTCATTTATAAAGACAAACGTCTTGTAAATTGGGATCCAGTTTTTCACACAGCCATATCCGATTTAGAGGTGGAGACCAAAGAGGTTGATGGCTCTATGTGGTGGTTCGCTTATCCGCTTGTTGAGGGACCAGTTGATGGTCTTGAAGAAATTGTTATTGCAACAACGCGTCCTGAAACAATGTTGGGAGATGGTGCGGTTGCAGTTCATCCTTCCGATGAGCGATATAAAAACCTGATTGGTAAAATGGTACGGTTACCAATTGCTGAACGTCATATCCCCATTATTGCGGATGAATATCCAGACCCAGAATTTGGTACGGGCGCTGTTAAAATCACCGGGGCACATGATTTTAATGACTTTGAGGTCGCACGCCGCAATAATATTCCGTTAATCAAACTCATGGATGAACAAGCGCGTATGATTTCAACACCAGAAAATCATGTGCCAAAACATTATCACGAGGTTGATCGTTATGAAGCTCGGAAAATGGTTTTGCAGGAAATTGAAGACCTTGGGTTTTATCGCGGCAAAGAAGATAAAGTCATTGCCCAACCTTTTGGCGATCGCTCCAAAGTTGTGATTGAGCCTATGTTGACTGAACAGTGGTACGTGAATGCGGAAAAGTTGGCGCAACCTGCTTTGAAAGCAGTGCAAGACGGTAAAACAGTATTTGTTCCCAAAAACTGGGAAAAAACGTATTATGAATGGATGAACAATATTCAGCCTTGGTGTATTTCTCGTCAGTTGTGGTGGGGACATCAAATTCCTGCATGGTATGGGCCTGACGACAAAGTTTTTGTTGGCTTTGATGAAGAGGATGCTCGCGCTCAAGCTGTTCAACACTATGGCAAAGATGATGTGGTATTGCATCGCGACCCTGATGTTTTAGACACTTGGTTCTCGTCCGCTCTTTGGCCATTTTCAACGTTGGGTTGGCCAGAGCAGACGCCGGAACTTGGGCGGTATTATAAAACCGACGTTTTGGTCACAGGATTTGATATCATCTTTTTTTGGATCGCTCGCATGATGATGATGGGGCTACACTTTATGAAAGAGGTGCCTTTTCATACGGTTTATATCCACGCTTTGGTGCGCGATGAAAATGGTAAGAAGATGTCTAAGTCTGAGGGTAATGTGTTAGATCCACTGGATCTAATCCAAGGCATTGATATTGACACCTTGGTTGAAAAACGCACGAAGGGTCTGCGTAAACCAGAAGATGCCCCTAAAATTGCCAAAGCAACTCGGAAAGAATTCCCCGATGGCATCAAAGCGTTCGGTGCTGATGCCTTGCGTTTTACGCTTGCTGCCATGGCAGCACAGGGCAGGGATGTGAAGCTTTCAACGTCTCGCATTGAAGGATATCGCAATTTTGCTACCAAGATTTGGAATGCGTCGCGTTTTTCCCAAATGAATGAATGTATCCGTGTCGAAGGCTTTGATCCTGCTAATGTGCAACAGACCATTAACAAATGGATTGCAGGGGAAACTGAACGCACAGCCAAAACCGTCACAGAAAATATTGAAGCCCACAGATATAATGATGCGGCGAATGCTTTGTATCATTTCATCTGGCATGTGTTTTGTGATTGGTACCTTGAATTAATCAAACCCATTTTAAATGAAGGGGACAGTAAAGCACAATCCGAAACCAGAGCAACGACAGCTTGGGCATTGGATCAGGTGTTGAAACTGCTGCACCCCTTTATGCCGTTTCTCACCGAAGAACTATGGATGCGCCTTGCAGAATATGGGCCTGATCGTAAAACACTATTAGCTCTCGCCGACTGGCCAGATTATACCGGATTGATCAATAAGAAGGCAGATGAAGAAATCAATTGGGTAATACGGTTGATATCAGAAGTGCGTTCGGTCCGCTCTGAAATGAATGTTCCTGCCGGGGCAAAAATTCCACTTGTGATTACCGGAGCTAATGCACAAACAATTGCGCGTGTTGAATGTCATGAAGACACCATAAAACGTCTTGCCCGACTTGAGAGTTTTTTATTGTCAAACAATGTGCCAAAAGGTGCTGTGCAAATCGTGCTTGATGAAGCAACTATAGGTCTATCTCTAGTCGGAATTATTGATATAGAACAAGAGAGCGAGCGGCTGAAACGTGAGATTGAAAAAGTGACATCGAATATCGAACGCATTTCGTCAAAACTGAGCAATGACAAATTTGTTGCAAATGCTCCAAAAGATGTTGTAAATCAAGAAAAAGAACGAAAAGCAGAAGCACTTCACAAGCAATCAAAATTAAAAGGTGCACTTGAGAGGTTGCAGACGTTGAATTAACTGTATAAGTGGAGATAAGATCTGACATATCTCTCTTGTAAAGGAGAGGGTTACCGGTTTTGATGGTGGTGTGAACCTTCCACCATTAAAACAGATAAAGAGGTACCCCTCATGTTGAATACGACATAAAAAATCATTAAACATAAAGTTGGTTTTTTAAACCTGGCCGAAGAACTTGATCATGTCTCGAAGGCTTGTCAGGTGATGGGCGTCTCACGAGATACCTTTTAGCGCTAAAAAATGCAGTTGAGGAAGGTGGCATTGATGCCTTGATCGAAAAGAACAGGAAGAAACCGAAACTTAAAAACAGGATAGATCCTGAGATCGAAAAAACTGTTGTGTCTTATGCTTTGGATTTTCCAGCTCATGGACAAGCCAGAACCAGCAATGAATTACGTAAAAAAAGGTTTTTTGTATCTCCCGGAGGTGTTAGGAGTATCCGGTTGCGTCATGAGCTCTCAAACTTCAAGAACCGTCTGAAAGCCTTAGAAGATAAGGTTGCCAAGGAAGGACTGGTTTTAATCGAAGCTCAAGTTCAGGCTTTGGAACAGAAGAAAGATGACGATGAAGCTTGTATGGAAATAGCAAACACATCATCCCGGTTATCTTGACTCTCAATACACTTTTTATGTCGGAATACTCAAAGGTGTTGGTCGCGTTTATCAACAGAACTATATCGACACCTATGAAAATACAGCTCAGGCGAAACTTTATAAAACCAAAACGCCAATCACAGGAGCTGATCTTCTCAATGATAAAGTTCTGCCATTCTACGAAAAACAGGATGTCTTATTGCTGCGGATCCTGACTGATAGAGGCACTGAATATTGTGGGTGTACAGAAGTTCATGATTATCAATTGTTCTTGGCGATCAACGATATTGACCATACGAAAACAGAGGTGAAATTACCGCCCATTTCTTCCTTCATTTCTTTGAAGATACTAGGCAGCGTACTCATAAAATAGTTTACACAATCAAGCGAATATGATTCATTTCCCTTATTTTATAGAGGGGAAGTGTTGATGTCACGTTTTGATATGACGGATTTAGAATGGGATTTCATTAAATGTGCTCTCCCAAACAAGAGCCGCGGTGTGAAACGTGTTTGCGACCGCCGTGTGATTAACGGTATATTTTATGCTTTGCGCACGG
>JBCCCO010000080.1:0-13213 GCA_039033475.1 Pseudomonadota bacterium
AATTTAAGATTTTTTTCGCAAAGAAAGCATTAAGTTTATTAACTAATAGATTGGAAATAATCAAGAAATGCAATTATGTGCTGAGGTTTTACTGGATTGCAAATAAATGCCACAATTCTTTGCAAATATCTGGGTGTGGAAATTAATCATCAATGACTTAAAGACTTTACAAAACTGGAATTAAGTTCATTTCTTTTCAAGCGTAATGTAGAAAATCAAACATTCAAAAAGTTTATTCAAAGCTTGAAAAAAAACACAATAGCCTTTAAAATTAAATACAATTTTAGCAAATATCCTAAGATTTATCCTGAAAGCTCGGATCGTTAAATTTGAGATTTGAGCTATTACAGTTAAATCAAAGTAGTGGTGTGGTATCCGCAGTAACATAGCTGGAAAAAACATGACAGCCTCAGATGATACAACGAATGAAACAGAACCTTCCAATGAAGAGGTTTTATTTGAGAATGAGACCGAAAAAGAAGACCGTCAGCTTAGAGAGCGCCTGGCAAAGTTGAGCGGTAATAAAGATCATGAAGGCGCCCGTGATCCTTATCCTCAAGACAGTTCTGAAAACTTTTCGAATACAACAGAAAGTATAGAAGAAGCATTCTTGGCGCTTATTCAGTCAGAAGAGCATCAAAATGAGAATTATAGTTTAACAGATGCCCCTCTGCCAGATGCAACAGTATCTGAATTATCAACGCCGGATGAACCATCGCCAATCTTGGGTTCATCTAAGGATGTAAAAGAAGATAGTCAGAATAATATTGATCACTTTGAAGGCTTTAGCGATGTTAAACCGGAGGTCCGAAGTGAGGGGGCACAAGCTCCTATAAAGCAATTCAATACCCCTAAACATGATATTTCAAAACAACAAGAGCATAGCTCTGAAGTGCTGGGGAAGTCTTCTGTCGGCGTGCCAACGAAGACAGATCACAGTTTAAATCCTGCGCCTTTAGCCAACAAAGATGTTGTTAATGATACCTCTTCAGAAAACTCTGTAAGGTCTGAAAAGCAAAACGCCACAGATTTAACTTCAACGGCTCACGAAACACATTTACCTAAAACAGATTTCCCTAGTGTGAAAAACAGCAAGAATGAACCTGTTCTTTTGAAATCTCAAAAGTCAGAAAAAATACATAATCTAGAGCATGCTGAAAATCTCTTGCAGTCTGAGAATGTTCAAGAGGTCGACCAAAATCCTTCCATCGACCTCAATGTTAACAAGACTGTGCAGGACGTCAACGACCTTCATTCTTTTGATGAGAATAATCACATCGCAGCACAACACGAACCAAGCCAAGACATAACTCCAACCTTACGTCTTAATACGTCTGCTTCAAAACAAAATGCATATAGCACGGACACATTGGAACAAAAAATTGTTCAGTCAAATTTTGAGACGAATATCTCATCTCATGAGCAAGACTATAATGGTCATAGACAAGACTACAGTGATGCAAAAGATAATATCTTTAATGCAGATATGCATGCAGAGCAAATTCTCAAAGAGCTCCAAAAGCCATCGTTAAACGACATAGATCACTACGGTAAACAAGATCAATTTGCATTATCTTCAAGGTCTTCAGTACAACAAGACTATTTCGAAGAAGATGAGGATGTATCTGATCAGACATCATATGAATCTTATCATCGCACCTTCAAAGGTGCGCAAACGCATGCCGATTATAGGCCTGCAAAGCCAAGTCAGGAACAAGAGAGTTTAGAGAGCTTAAGAGAAGCAATTTCTGCGACAAAAGCTCAAGAAGATTATGCTGATCCAGAATTCCAGGCTTTGGTACAATGGAGCCGCACAGAGGCTAAACCTGAAGCACCCAAAGAAGATTCAGAGGCAATGCCGAATTTCTTGGCAAAAAAGAAATCATCTGGATTGAGGTTGAACTTTAAAACCTCTTTTCTAACGGCCGTCATTCTCACAGCAGTCCTTGGCATGTTCTACGTTGTTTATCAAAGCGGGCAAAATAAGGGTGAGTTTGTAGCAAGCACACAAGGCACAAACGATACGGAAAACTTTGTTTTTGAAGAGACCATAGCGCAAAATCAGGACCCGAGCGCACAAGAAGGGCAAGTAGCTCAAAATAGATCTATAAATAATGAGTCAACAGAAAGTGCGCCGCAGCAAACAATACAGATACAACCTGAGCAAAGAACGGGGATACAGACAGCCCAAAGCAAGCCACCCGTTCAACCTCAAATACTAGAATTCATTGTGGAAGATTTGTCTGGCACAGCGGGGCGTAATATCCCAATGAATATTCGGCTCGTTGGTACTAATCTTGGATTAGAGACCACATTATTATTTCGCGGCATTCCGAATGAACTTGCCTTAACGTCTGGCATTAAAAGGGAAGGAATTTGGTCTGTAGCTGCATCGCAATTAAATGATTTGGCTCTGACAGTTCCAGATGATTTTGATGGCAAATTTAATTTTGAAGTTTTTGCATTTCCCAACAGGGAGACCAAGCCTGAAAGACGTTTGGCCTCCGTCTCTGTTGATTCACTGTCGAAGCCGGAATTACAACCGGAAAATCCAACATCATTGCAAAATATAACAACTGCACCAAGTTCTCTGGCAAGTGGGTATATTAACAAATTACCGCAAACATCATCCATTAACCAGAACCCAAAGATTACCATAGAGCCAGCAAACCAGCCAGTGGTGCAAGATACGCCTGCGCAACAGCAGGAGCAACGACAAGCTGCAATAGCGCAAGAAAAATCAGAACCACCAAAGCCACAAATATCACGCTCTTTGGAAACGTCCATGTTGCGCCGTGCAAACTTGCTCCTTAAAGATGGTGATGTTGCTGGAGCACGATTATTATTTGAGCACCTGGCAACACAAAGAAGCAAGCATGCAGCCTTCGCTCTTGCACGAACATACGATAAGGCATTCTTGGATAAGATGTATGTGCGTGGGCTAGAGCCGGATCATGCAACAGCGATAAGATGGTATCGCGAAGCTGTGAAATTAGGGCACAATGATGCGGCGACCCGGCTCAGTCAACTTGAGGGAAGACGTTAAGACATTAAGTTTTTTTTGTCTTCGCTGTTATCAACCTGGCGTGTGAAACCTTTTAAGGGTCCGAGGCGGTATTTATCGCGCGTAATCGTAAGATTACTCATCATGTAACGGCATAATAAATGTGTAAGCGCTTTCAGAGAGTCAATGTGGGTGCGCTCATATCCGTGCGAGGCATCAAGTCCAAAACACACCAGAGCCGTACGGATATCGTTGCCCGCAGAAAGTGCTGATGCAGCATCAGATTTATAATGCCGGAATACATCTCTGGCATACGGTATGTCATAATCGTCGCAAAGCTTCATCAGCTTATGAGTAAGGTGATATTCATAAACGGCACCTTGATCACGCATTGCAATAATAACCCGATCCTCTTGAGAATTTTGGCCAGGCGCAACAGTTGCGTTGTCGATAGCCACCATTGCAGCTACATCTCCATGTAAGACAGAAGACGCCCCCGTTCCTTCTTCTTCAGAAATTGTAAATAGAGGATGGCAATCAACAGGAAGTTGGATATTGTTCTCACAGATGGCTTTAATTGCAGCGAGTTGTGATGCAACTCCCGCCTTATTATCGAGGTGGCGTGATTTTATAAAACCACTTTCAGTTATTTCCGGATTGGTATCAATCGCAACATAATCCCCCACATTAAAGCCAAACTTCTCCAGATCTTCACGGCAGTAGACCTTTTCATCAACACGAATTTCCAAATTATCCCAAGAGACTGGTTGGGTATCGACTTGTTCGTTATAAACATGTCCAGATGCTTTAAGGGGTAAAATCGTGCCGCGATAAGCCGTATCGTCTGTAAAAATATTGACCAGCGCCCCTTCTGCGAAGCGAGCCGACCATGTCCCAATCATTGTAACCCCAAGTCGGCCATTGTCTTTAAGCTCTCGCACCATCGCCCCAAGAGTGTCAACATGGCTTACAATAGCACGGTCTGGAGAACTTTGTTTTCCCTTCAATGTTGCACGAATAGCCCCCCGCCTGGTCAATTCAAAAGGAACATCCAGGCTCTCCAATTCCCGTCCAACAAAATGAACAATTTGATCCGTAAACCCGGTTGGGCTGGGAATTTGTAGCATTTTGACAAGAACATCTTGCAAATAAATCGTATCAACTTTTAAAGTCATTGTTCTCGAATAGTTGTTTGTGGAAATAAAAAGTCAATGAAACGCTCAGCTATCGGTTGTGGTTCGTGATTGGCAAGGCCAGGGCGCTCATTTGCTTCAATAATAACATAATCGGGCTGAGAAGCAGAAGAAACAATAAAATCCAAACCGGTTACCGGGATATCAAGTGCATAAGCCGCCTGCGTTGCTGCCTCAATCAGTTCTGGATGCAAATCATGGGTCACATCATGAATAGTTCCCCCAAGATGAAGATTAGCAGCTTTTCTTACCTTTAAATCTTGTCCTTTTGGCAGCATATCTTCCAGCATATAGCCTGCATTTGTAACAGTTCTTTTCAACTCATCATCAATTGGTATTTTACTCTCGCCACCTGTTGCCTTTTGCCGACGCCTGCTTTGCTTTCGCACAAGGTCAATAATACTATGCTGCCCGTCACCTGTAATAATTGGAGGTCTTCGCAAAGCTCCGGCAACAACCTCATAATTAATCACAATAATCCGAAGGTCTTCACCTACAACCATCTCCTCCAGCAATACCTTGTCACCCACTTTTCTGGCATAACAAATCGCATCATTCAGCTCATTGTTTGTTGTCACACCAACGGTTATTCCGGCACCTTGTTCACCTGTAGCGGGTTTAACAACAATGCGCTTATACTTCGTTAAGAAAGTCTGATTTTCAGAAGGGATCGAAGCAATATGTTGCTCGGGCACCTTCAAGCCAGCTTCTTTTAACAACCGCGTCGTTGTGGTTTTGTCAGAACAACGGCTCATTGCGATAGATGATGTCCGTTCACTCAAGGATTCCCGGCAAACAATACTGGTTCCACCAATAGAGAGCTTAAAATAATTATCAATAGCATCAAGAATATCAACGCGAATACCGCGCCGTCTTGCCTCATTGATAATAATCATGGCATAGGGGTTTAACTCATTGTCCGGTTCTGGGCCGGAAAATAAATTCTCATTGATCACATTCTTATTTTTTATACAAAACACAGGAATTTGAGTAAACCCGAGTTTTGTATAAAGGCTAATGGCTCCTTCGTTGGTATGGACCACTGACACATCAAGAAAACTACGTCCTTCACTTTTGTAAAACGCAGCAACATGCTGAACCAAATGCAAGCCAATTGCAGCATGTTTGGCTTGGGGGTCAACAGCCAAAGCCCATAAACTGGAACCATTTTCAGGATCATCAAAAGCAATTTTATGGTCAATGCCCATACAAATGGCATTTATATTTCCCGTTATGTCATCTTCCACAACCCAGTATTTGATAAACTTACCCTTGTAGGTTTGTTTCAAAAAGTCAGGATCAAGTGGTACCATATGACAAGACTGGTAAATACGATTGATACTTTCAATATCATCTGTTGCCTCAAAATACCGGATCGTAAATGACCCCTTATCCTTTTTCAAAGGCAGATATTCATTAAGGGTCAACCTGTAAGTGAATGACGGATCTATAAACAATTCTTGTGGTGCGTTCGCTATAACAACTTGCGGATTTCGAATATAAAGCGCAAGGTCCCGTGCACCTTTAGCCTCTTTGCGTAAAACCTCTGCCAAATCTTCATTATTGCGAAACGTATGACCAAAGATCAAACGCCCCCACCCACATTCTACATACACATTTTCATTGGGCAGATCAGCAGGCTTCCCCCAACTCTTAAGGCTAGGAGATGCCTCAGGATTAATAATCTCAGATTTGTTCTGAGCGTTATTCATAAATTTTGCTCCTGTAACCAAAATTCAAGCAAAGTGATTTGCCAAAGTTTTGACCCACGCAAAGGTGTGATATGATCTTTAGGAGCTTGTAATAACATATTAATGTAGTTTTGATCAAATAGGCCGCGCTGCTTTGCAACGTCTTGATTAAGAATTCCTTTCGCCATATCCAGATAGTCCCCATCTAAGTATTTGAGAGCTGGAACAGGGAAATACCCCTTTGGCCGATCGATAACTTCGTGTGGAATAAGCCGCCGCCCCACTTCTTTGAGAACATGCTTACCACCTTGTTTGATCTTATATTTTGCTGGAATGCGCGCAGCCAATTCCACCAATTCATGATCAAGAAAAGGAACACGTGCCTCCAAACCCCACGCCATAGTCATGTTATCAACACGCTTTACTGGATCATCCACCAGCATAATTTGTGTATCAAGCCGAAGTGCCTTATCAACCGGATCTGAAATATCAGGCTTGGAAAAGTGGTTCTGAACAAACTGCATTGCATAATCTTCGGAGGTATAATCAGAAGTCACAACTTTCTGATACTCGGCAAAATCTCGATCAAAGAACACATCAGAATATTTCTGAACTTCAGAGCCGTCTTTAACATCAAGTAATGGCGGGTACCAATGATAGCCTGCGAAAACTTCATCCGCTCCCTGTCCACTTTGCACCACTTTGACATGTTTGCTCACCTCTCGTGAGAGTAAGAAAAAGCCAATGACATCATGGCTGACCATTGGCTCAGACATAGCCTGGACACAAGCGGGCAAATGTGTCTGCAACTCCGAATGATCTACATAAATCTTATGGTGGTCTGTTTCATAGGTCTTGGCAATAATATCTGAATATCGAAATTCATTGCCTTCTTCTTCGGACACATCCTCAAACCCGACAGAAAACGTACTAATTTTCTCTTGACCAAGCGCACTTAACAAACCAACAACAAGTGAAGAATCCAAACCACCTGATAACAATACACCAACAGGCACATCTGCAACCAAACGGCGCTTGACTGCGCGCGTCAACCCCTCTTGCACAGCATCGATCCATTCGTTCTCACTTCTGTGCAAGTCATTGTCATCCCGCAGATAACTAACCTCCCAATACGTATCTTGTTTTGTCTTGCCATCAGGCTCAATTGTCATTCTGTTTGCTGGAGGTAATTTCTGCACCCCATTAAATAAAGTATGCGGTGCAGGCACAACAGAATGAAAAGTCATATAATAATTCAGAGCAATCGGATTGATAGATGTATCAACACCCCCTGCTCTCAACAACGCGGGCAGCGTGGAAGCAAAGCGTAAGGCTTTTTCATCTAACGTATAATAAAGCGGCTTGATGCCAAGGCGATCCCGAGCCATAAAAACACGGCCTGTTTCGCGCTCCCAAATCACAACAGCAAACATACCCTGAAAATGGTGAACGCAGTCTTCTCCCCAAGCATGGTAAGCTTTTAAAATGACTTCTGTGTCACTATTTGAAAAAAAGCTATAGCCTTTGTCTTGCAGCTCTTTACGCAACTCAGGATAATTATAAATGCACCCATTGAAAACAAGTGTAAGCCCGAGCGCGTTGTCAACCATAGGCTGCAAGGCTTTGTCACTTAAATCAATAATCTTTAAGCGCCTATGACCAAAACAGATATTCTTTGCTGCAAAAACGCCCTTGCCATCTGGTCCACGCGGTTCTATTTGAGCAAGCATAGCATCGAGTTTTTTCGTAGACGGCTCAGAATTGTCAAAACGTATTTCCCCAGCAAGCCCGCACATAACATCCTCGTTTCCAAAATTTAAATCATTCTAAAGGGATTAGATTAAAAAGTCATGAGTGCATCCGCACATTTGCAAAACCTAAGACACAGCCTCTTTGATGCATAGCAAAGTACTTGTCACATCTTGTTCATTATTATAAGCATGAAAGCCAAAGCGTAATTGACCGCGCCGTATGCTATGTATGATTTCGCCTTCATTCAGGTGATTAGAAATACGCTGTATTTTAGCGGGCACCTCAGTCGTGTCAGCACATATATCTCCGAGTGTGAGCAAGCTGGATTGACTTGCACCATCTCTTGCTAACAACGTTGTCAAACCCAAATCAGAAATGCCATCATGCATCTGTGAAACAAGCGATAAAACATGTTTCTCAATATGAGAAGGCCCGAGCTCTAACAACAAATCAAGCGCTTCATCAGCAGCATAAGCTGCCGCATAATTATAACCGGTAACTTCAAAACGCCGACTGTCTGGCCACAAATAATACGCTTGACTTTCCGAAACCGAATGACAACACGCATCAATATCAATAGCGGCCTGAGACAAGCAAGTCGGCATCATACGATCGATCCACTGCGGTGCAATTGACATAAATCCATAAGTATAAAGCCCAAGCAAGCCTTTGGATGTAGCAGTCACAAGCCCATCAATATATTCAGCTTGCACGTCATGTTGCAAAATTCCAACCGACTGAATTGCATCTACCAAAAAGAATATATCACGCTTACGACATGCCTCACCCAAACGGGCCAAATCAACTCGATGGCCTGGCGCATAACTGACAGATGCACAAGTCATCACCTTGGTATTTGCATCAATCGCATCAATCATAGCCTCAATATCAAGTTGGCCATCAGGCTGTAGAGGAATATTTTTCACGACCACGCCTTTTTGTGCCAACCGCTTCCACGGGTAAATATTGCTCGGGTGCTCATGAGCCAGGCAGAGCACAACATTATCTCCCTCCTGAAAAGGCAAAGACCACATTATCGTATTAATGCCATCTGCAACGCTACGTATAACCGCAATCCAAGACGGATCTGCATTTACCAAACGCGCAAATCTTCTACGCGAGCTGGCAACAACCTCATCATGCGCAAGTTGTGGCGCTTGAGAGCAACTAAAGTGATCTAAATAGTCATTGATCGCAGTGCGGACTGCCTTGTGCAAAATAGCCCGGTAGCATATAGAAAAATAAATACTATTCTCAAAAGCAGGAAAACCCTTTCGAAACACATCAAATTTTGATTGAGGCTCAAGAGTATCAGCAGCAGGAGTATCTTTTATTGTATTTATAGTCATAAACACTCTTTTACTAAATATTCCTATAAACCCGTCTTATCTTCAAGACCATCATGGCTGCCAAGGACGTGCCGCTGCCTCTACATCATCCTCATGCGTACTCTGGATGGTTTTGTTCTGTTCCGTTCGAATATGATCAGCTAAAGTATAAAGTATTTTGTCAACGTTAAACTGCGAGACAGAAGAGATGCAAAGCGGCGTAATTCCCAAAGCGTCCTGAAAAGCATTAACTTTTGTATCAATGTCCTCGGCACTCAAAGTATCGCATTTCGAAAAGGCAACGCATTCTTGTTTCTCACCAAGATTTGCATCATAAGCAGCAAGCTCATGGCGAATAATATGATATACATCGACAACATCATCCTGTGTAATATCAATCAGGTGTAACAGAATTTTACAGCGCTCCACATGGCCTAAAAATCTGTCCCCCAGCCCTGCACCATCATGAGCCCCTTCAATTAAACCGGGAATATCTGCCAAGATAAAATCAACATCGCCAATTTTGACAACGCCCAAATTAGGATGAAGTGTTGTAAAAGGATAATCTGCGATCTTTGGATTGGCAGCACTGACTGCGGATAAAAAGGTTGATTTTCCAGCATTCGGCAAACCAATAATACCAGCATCTGCAATCAACTTTAAACGCAGCCAAATGATCTGCTCTTCCCCAGCCTGTCCAGGGTTAGCGTGGCGCGGCGCCTGATTGGTTGATGATTTGAAATGTGCGTTGCCAAACCCACCATTACCGCCGTGAGCCAAACAAACGCGCTGCCCTGGTTTCGTCAAATCGGCCAACAAAGTTTCACGATCTTCTGCCAAAATTTGCGTGCCGGGGGGGACTTTAAGCGTTATATCTTTTCCACTAGCCCCGCTACGATCCCGCCCCATACCATGGGTTCCCTTGGCAGCTTTATAATGCTGCTGATAGCGAAAATCGATCAATGTATTTAAATTGGCCACACACTCAGCCCAAACATGACCGCCGCGACCACCATTCCCACCATTTGGCCCACCAAACTCAACATACTTTTCCCGGCGAAAGCTAATGCAGCCATCGCCGCCAGCTCCGGATTTTATGTATACACGCGCTTGATCTAGAAATTTCATAAGGAATACAAAAACAAAAAAGGAAAGACCTGTCTACGTCTTTCCTTCCGCAAAAATACGATGTATTGGACAAACCCAACTGAAGCAAGAGCCGTCTCTAAACAACAGATACAAAAACTTTGCCACCAGATTTGGTTTTAAACTCTACATTTCCATCCCGCAGAGCAAAAATCGTGTGGTCTTTACCAAGGCCAACCCCATCACCAGGATTCCACTTGGTTCCTCGTTGGCGAATAATAATGTTACCACTGATAACACGCTCTCCACCAAATTTTTTAACACCCAACCGACGTCCAGCTGAATCACGACCATTTCGCGAAGAGCCACCAGCTTTTTTATGTGCCATAACGAATATCCTTACAAAAATCTAAAAAATTATGTGTCTTTCAAAAACTCTTTTGCCTGAGAAATCCAATCTTCTCTCGTAATGCGCCCTTTGAAATTTAACACCTTATCAACGCGCGCAACATCTTCATCTGTAAAATTTGCAACTTGCTGAAATGTTGTAACCCCAAGAGCATTAAGTTTTTCTTCAAGCTTAGGACCAACCCCAGAAATCTTTTTCAAATCATCAGACTTACCTTTGGGAGCTTCAAATATCTGTTTAAGCTGTCCATCATCCGGAGTTTTGCTTTGACCAGGCTCTTTTTCAGGGCTGTCTTTTTTAGCTTCAACAGCTTTTGGCTTTGCCTTTGTTTTGCTAGGTGCTTTGTTATCAGTCAAAATTTCAGTAATTTGGATCGTTGTTAGTTCTTGGCGATGACCGGCTTTTCTCCGATAATTGTGCCGGCGTTTTTTCTTGAACACTATAATTTTCTTATCGCGACCCTGCTCAAGCACTTCAGCCGCCACACAAGCCCCATCAATAACAGGCGATCCTATTGTTGCATCTGCATCGTCACCAATCATGAGAACTTCTGAGAATTGGATTATGTCGCCCACATCACCTGAAACTTTTTCAACGTTCAAGATGTCATTAGGGGCAACGCGGTACTGCTTACCGCCAGTGCGTATCACCGCATACATTCGATTTTTCCTTAAATTTACCGCACCTTTCGGTGTCACAATCCAAAAACTGTGAACTTCATGATCGGCTTTTTACTATTAAGCCAAAGAACCTCAGATAGCGCATTTTATCATCTAATAATTCGTCTCAGGCCATACAAATAGCATCCATTATGCGTACAGAATGGATGCTATTTGTATGACCTGAGACTAAGGCCGTGAATATACGGACTCTTAGCCAGAAGTCAACTATGCTTGCAAGGTATCAGCACATAAGATCCCTGTGCTCTGTATATTTGTTCCACTTTTAATATATTACTGCCATATTTCTTCGTTAGTCATAGCATAAGTTGCACTATAAAAAATTCATATGTCATTACTCATAGTGAATTGTATGAATGTATTTCATCAGATTTAGGCTAAAATCTATAAATAAAAAAAATTAATAACAATGGGATAGCCATTCAAAATCAAAAAAATTTCAAAATAGCGGTTAAGCATCCATTTTTTGAGGCTGAAAAACCTATTAAGGCAAGGCATATAAAAGGCTTATAAACATTATGTGCCGTCTAAATAAATTTGAATACAGTTTAGGAGGCGTTTTAAATGATAAAAAATAAAAAATTATACGCAAAGATATGCTTAGTTACTACTTTTTTGCTACTGGTGTTTTTTCAAAGTTCAAACTCCCACACAAAATCTCTCACCTCTCTGAGAGAACGCACCATGAATTTTTACCATCAGGGGCAATATAGAACGGCCCTTCCCCTTGCTAAAGAGTATGCCCGCATTACAGAACGTCAGTACGGACTAAGCCATACAGAATATGCATCTGCACTAAGTTTGTTAGGGCGGATTTATTACTCAAAAGGCAATTATCAAGCATCAGAACCAAAGTTTAAACAAGCTTTAAAAATTAATGAACAGGCTCTAGGGCCTAATCATCCGGAAGTTGCAAAAAATCTTAAAGATCTGGCAGAATTATATTATGCTCTGGTTCACTTTAAAAAAGCAGATGCTCTCATGGCACGCGCAAAAAAAATCTCGCGCAATTGATCTATAGCCAGTTTCGAAATTAATTAGAGCGGTTCAACCTGAATTGAATTCAATTCAGGTTGTAAAATTGCTCGTTTTAAAAAGAGTACAGCTTGTCAGATGGGGCGTAGCCGAAGTTGACATGCTGTAGTTCTTTTGGAATTGTCTATTCAGACCAAAGTATTGCCCGCCACTTAGCGGTGGAGGGCTGAGCGGCGTTTGAACGCCAAATTAATCGTACGCTTAATTTTGAAAAATAATAGAAAATTGGCTTTGCGCAGATCATGATATTCAAGATCTTTTTATTTGAGAATTGATATTTTTAAGCGATGTATGATCAAAAGGGATAACATTGTCATAGTGTAACGCAGTTGATTGTAGACCTTTCCCATCGGCGCGATCTAAACCATCATTTTCGCAAATGTAATTAATTGTCTTGCCCCACTCTTCACAAAAATCAGCTTGTAGAATTGGGTCCAGCTTTTTAAACCAAGGTTGCAATAACGCACATGCATCCCTCATATCCGTCCGAGCTGCGAGCAGAAGATACCTTACATCTGTATTTGCGTGACTTGACCTAAGAGCGTCTGTTTGCGTGTCTGGGCCTGTGCATTTTGACTCAATAATATCATGATCTAATATCTCTTGAACATGAGGTTCGTAACTTTCATGATCAAAAGGCACATTCTTCCAGGCAGAATTATCACAATTAGAAACTTCAGAGATTGCTTTGTTTACAGCATGCTGAGATGTTTCAGCCTCAACCTCTATAATGACAGATTGTAAAACGGGCCTTACAATGCGACAAGAATAGCGTTTACCCATTTCGATAACCTCTGCAATACTTTTAATTGCAATGATGTCATTTTACAAGTTAAAGTTTAGTTAATAATTCATTGAATCAAAATAATATAATGAAAAATTGTAGTAAGCATAAAATATAATTAAAACTGGAGCTGTTTTGTATTGATCATCTTAAGAATATCAAGCTGCTATATGAAATAATAGTGAGGGCTTTATTTTAAGAAATCGAATCAATGAAATATTTAACATAAAGCATATGATAAGTATCAGAAA
>JBCCCO010000081.1:0-13208 GCA_039033475.1 Pseudomonadota bacterium
ATCACAACGAATTATCACCATCTTCAGCTGCTGGCCCAGATGGTTTCCCAGATCTCTTTTTAAAGCAGTGCAAAAAAGAGTTAGCAATCTCAGTATGCCATCTGTGGAAAACAAGCTTAGAAAAAGGAATTGTCCCAACAGAACTAAACAAATCTATAGTAACCTTTTTCCACATGTTATAATAAAAAATTTATTGATCTCACGTGATTATTGTATTTTTGTTATACACTTGATGAGTGTGCGTGGATTGCAAACTACCTATTATACGTATGCAAACCAAAAATGAGGAAAATTGCTCCTAAAACTAGAATTCCAAAAAATAGGTGATCCCTTTGTTGTGCATATAGGGTCGGATTAAGTGGGCTTGGAAGAGATGTATCAATTACGCCGCTGCTTTCCAGAGGAAGAGATTGGCTCACCATACCATAAGGTGAAATAACGGCTGATATTCCGGTATTGGCCACACGAATCACAGGTAGCCCCTCTTCAACAGCACGCAATCTGGCCTGGTGTAGGTGTTGATGTGGCCCTGCTGTTGCTCCGAACCATGCATCGTTGGTTATGTTCAGCAGCCACTTGGGCCTTGCATCATGTTCAATCACTTTATTGGGAAAGACAATTTCATAACAGATTAACGGGCTAAAGTCGGGCAGGCCAGGCGCGTTCATCAAGCGAAGTTGGGAGCCTGGGGTAAAGCCTCCTTTCAAACGCGTGAGTTGCTTCAGTCCTATGGCTTCTAATAGAGATTGTAAGGGCAAATATTCGCCAAACGGAACAAGGTGTTTTTTGTCATAAATTGAGGTTACTTGAGCTGCGTCATCAAACACAATTAGGCTGTTATAGTATCTTTGAGCTTGGTCATTTGTTTCAACTCGTAATGATCCTGTTATTAAATGTTTGCCTTCAGGGAGAAGGCCTGCGATTTTAGCCAAACTTTCTGGATCTTGGGCCATCAATACAGGCCAAGCGACCTCTGGCCAGATCAGATGTGTGATTGAACTAAGATTGTCTTTTTGCCCGGCTGGGTTTGTATGCGACAAATCCAAATATTTTTGTATCGCCCAATCACGATATTTGGAATCCCATTTTTTGTATTGGGGGATATTGGGCTGTACTAAGCGCAACCGAACATTCTTGTTGAAGGTTCGTTGGTTGTCTGAATGGTTTGCTGGCAGGCGAATAATGCCGAAGATAAAAGCGCATACCAAAAAAACCATCATGCCCACAAAAAAGAGTGTATCTCTCTTGTATTTTATATGTCTTTGCCCCGTGTGAAACAAAACAGCAGGGCTAGCAAATATCAGAGGTGTAAAAAAATTAAGACCATGGATACCCACCAGGGAGGCTGACTGTAATAGATAGTCATTTCCGGCCCAGCCTTGGCCGATAGAATTCCATGGAAAGCCCGTTAGAATGTGTCCGCGTATCCATTCTAACACTGCAAAAGACAGACTTAAGGCCAGAATGAAAAGGGGTATGGAAATGTACCTCTCTTTTTTGGGTGCTGAAATCAGAGGTGTTTTGCCAACATACTTAAAGAGCACAGCAGGCAGCGCTGTTGCCATCGCATAAAATAAGGCAAGACTGGCAGGTAGTAGAGCGGTTAGGGGAATAGCCCACGCAAATTTGTCAGCTTCCACCAAAAGGGCTGAGGCCATCCAATAGAGACCAGCCATAAAATACCCAAAACCAAAACACCATCCGATAAAAGCAGAAAATAAAATAGGTTTGCGAAATTCTGTACGATTTTGCAATGTGTCATAAAGCAGATAGGTTAAAGTTGGAAGCGTGAGAAAGAGGACTGGCCACCAATAAATAGGGGCTAACGACAAGACCGAAACCGCGCCGCAGATCAGGGATGTCCATAATCGTCTTTTCTGAACAAAAGCAAAAAAAATGGAAAAACAGTCCTGAAGGTGAGTGAATGACGTGATTGGTTTGTGCGATAACGCCATAGCGATTTATTCTGGTTTTTATTTTGCAAGACGTTTTGTTTTTTTCGTATTTTTATCATGACCATGGATTTTAAGTCGTTTGATGCGTCTTGGATCTGCGTCCATGATTTCGAACTCAATACCACTTTTGTGTTTAATAAGCTCGCCGCGTACGGGGATACGCCCAACCATTGAGAAAACAAGGCCGCCCAAAGTATCAAACTCGTCATCATGATGTTGTGGCAAATCAAGAGACAGCCTGAGTTTTGTTTCCAAATCTTCAATGGGTGTGCGCGCGTCTGCGATCAGGCCGTTGACCGGGTCCTGAGACATGAGGGGCTTGCCGCTCTGGTCATGCTCATCTTCGATATCGCCGACAATTTCCTCCACCAAGTCTTCAATTGATACAAGACCGTTGGTGCCGCCATATTCGTCAATTACAAGCGCCATATGCACGCGTGTTGTTTGCATCCGCAAGAACAAACCAATGACAGGCATGGAGCTGGGCACAAATAAAATATTACGTTTTATTTTTGCAGAAGCGATCTGTTGGTTTAAATCCACGCTTGAAAAATCCAGAGAATACTCTTTTTTTTCTGTGAGGTTTTTGTCAGAGGCCTTTTTATTAGCTGTGTTTATATCCGCAGCACTTTGCGAAGAGGTATTCCTATGTTTATTTGAGAGGTCCGTGATCCATTGCATAAAATCTTTAATGTGAACCATGCCCACTGGGTCGTCTAGAGTGTTGCGGTATAGGGGAAGACGTGAATGGCCTGCGTGCTTGAACTTAACGAGCAGATCTGTAAGGGAATCCGTTTCATCTATAGCTATAATATCGGCGCGTGGGACCATCACATCTTCAACGCGCAACGCTCCAAAACGCAAGATATTAAGCAGCATCGTTCTTTCAAGCGGTTTGAAAGACGTGTCTGTTTTGCTGCCTGCTAGAAGTGCCGTTTCTATAGTTTGGCGCAGAGAATTGTTTTCATCTTCAAAACCCAAGCCAGACTTAATTTTCTCAAGCCATCCAGGTTCAGATGTATTCGTCTCAGAAATTTGATTTACGAGTAAAGATGTGTCTTTGAAAACCATTAAATGTGATCATTTTGAATAAGTTTTTAGAAAAAATTTAGTTTGCATAAGGATTTGGTAATGCGAGTTTTTGCATAATCTCTATTTCTTTTGCTTCCATACGAATGGCATCTTTCTCAGTTTCGTGATCATATCCCAAAAGATGTAATAAACCGTGTATCACCATATGGTAAAGATGGTGGTCAAATTTTATACCTTGTGTGTTTGCTTCGTGTTCTATTGTCTCAAAGCTAAGCACGATATCTCCCAAAGGTATTGCGTCTAGCGGCGGTAATTTGCTGTTATCTCCAAAGGGAAAGGACAGAACATTTGTTGGTTTGTTTATATTACGAAATAAATTATTTAGATTTTGAATTTCCTCATCATTCGATAATACGATTGTCACCTGATATGATACATCACGTGTGGCATTATTCTGATAAATAGTTTCTTCTACAGCAGATGCAATGCCTTGTTCTATAATATCTAAATTTTTCCAAAGCTCCGATTTTTCAATAATTTCAATTTCAACAGACGAGGTTTCGGCGTCTAAAAAATTATCTGACGGTACGTAAGTTGTTTGCATTGCTATAGTTCTTTGTGTGTATCTAAATCAAAATTTTTGTTGTTATATGTATAAAAAATGTTCTAAGCTGTCTCATAAGCATCGACTATTTTTGAAACAAGTTCGCAGCGCACGACATCTGACTTAGCAAACTTAATCGTGCTAATCTCTTCAATGTTTTGCAACAAATGAATTGCCTCGGTAAGACCTGATGTCATGCCTTTTGGGAGATCAATTTGTGTCGGGTCGCCAGTGATGACCATTTTACTTTTTTCGCCAAGGCGTGTCAGAAACATTTTCATTTGCATGGCTGTACAGTTTTGAGCTTCATCAAGAATAATAAAGGCATTTGAAAGCGTACGCCCGCGCATGAAAGCAAGAGGAGCGATTTCAATTGCTCCTGCCTCAATGCCGCGTTCAACCCGTTCTGGTGGTAGGCAATCATATAAAGCGTCATAAAGTGGGCGGAGGTAGGGGTCGACTTTGTCTCTCATGTCTCCGGGTAGAAAACCAAGGCGTTCTCCAGCTTCAACAGCAGGGCGAGACAAAATAATGCGATCTGTTTCGCCGCGTTCCCAGCATGATGCAGCATAGGCAACCGCGAGATAGGTTTTTCCTGTGCCGGCTGGTCCTGTCGCAAAAGTCAGGTCTTGTTTATGTAGTGCACGAATATAGTCTGATTGCGCTGGAGTTCGCGCGGTGATTAAGCGTTTTCGTGTTTTGATTTGTGCTTGATCGGATGATGATTTTTGCTCTTGGACTACGTTTGAGCCATTGCCATTTTTCTTTCGTTTCATTTTTGGCGGTTCCGCCAAAGCATGGCGTATGGCCCCATCAATCTCTCCAGGTCCTATGGTTTCACCTTGGGATGCGCGGTTATAAAGATCAAGCAGGATAGACTTTGTTTGGGCGCAATTTTCTTTAGAACCAACAAGCGTTATGATATTTCCGTGCACAACAGCTTCAATTTTCATACGGTCTTCAAGAAGGGCAAGATGGGCATCATATTCGCCAAGAATATCCGCAATCAAGCGATTGTCTTCTAAGGAGACGACCAATCGTGTTTGCGTCAAAGGATCATGATCAAGCTTATTTGCAACGGGTTTACTAGAAGACGTTTTGTAAGCGGAGGGTTGGTTTTGCCCACGAAGACTGCTCAAATGTTACTCTCCTTTATGTCTTTGCTGATGTTACTATGGTATATACAACTTAAAATGGCCTTATATATTTTCATATCAAATTAATTACCGTCATTCCCGCGAAAGCGGGGATCTATTTACAATTTGCTTTGAGATTCCAGCTTTCGCTGGAATGACAAATTGAGAGTATCTTTATAAAAACAAACAATTCCAAATCGGATTAGTTATAAATTGTGTTTCCTGCATAAACAGTGTCATAATGATTTTGAGTTGAATTTTGGGTCATATTTAGTTCTGCTTGCAAACTGTTTGGTCCTGCATCAACAATTTTCGCTCGCTTGATTTGGCCAATCAGATCGTCATTGCTTTGCACATGAACAGATTGCAGATACGGCGAGCGGCCAATATATTGCTGAGGATTGCGGCCTATTTTTTCAAAAAGAACAGGCAATGTACGATCAACACAGGACTGGTTAAATGCCAATTGGTGTTGATTTAAAAGTTTTTGCAAACGTTGCAGCCGTTCAGATTTGATGTGTTCAGGTACTTGTTCTGTTTTTTCTGCTGCCGGAGTACCAGGGCGCGTACTATATTTAAAAGAATACGCTTGTGCAAAGCGCACCTTTTCAACAACGGCTAATGTCTCTTCAAAGTCTGCATCACTTTCTCCAGGAAAGCCCACAATAATATCGGTTGATAAAGCAATTTCTGGAGAGGCTGCCCGAATTTTATCAATCAGATCAAAATAAAGCGCGATTGTGTGTTTGCGGTTCATGGCTTTCAAAATACGATCTGAGCCTGCCTGAAAGGGAAGGTGAAGGTATGGCATAATTTTAGGGTTATCACGGTGTGCCGCAATCAAATCATTGCTCATATCGCAAGGGTGAGATGTGGTATAACGCAACCGTTCCAAATTCGGGATGCCAGAAAGGCTATCTAATAAGCTTGCAAGAGAACTGCTTTTTCCATTTTCGTCTAAGCCATGATAAGCATTAACGTTTTGGCCAAGCAAGGTAATTTCGCGTACCCCCAAAGCCACCTGCTTTTTCGCCTCTGTGATGATATCAGACACCGGGCGAGAATATTCAACGCCGCGAGTGTAAGGCACCACACAAAATGTGCAGAATTTATCACACCCTTCCTGCACTGTTAAAAAGGCGCTGGGGGCGATACGTTTTTGAGGTGTGGTTTGCGTTTTGGTATGCGTTTTATTTAGAATACGGAATTTATCTGTTTCTTGAAAGTTGGTGTCTACCAAGCGCTGTTTGGTCTTTTGCGCTGTTGCCACGAGTGTTGGCAAGCGGTGGTAATTTTGTGGACCGACAACGATATCAACGACAGGGGCCCGTTGTAAAATCTCTTCGCCTTCAGCCTGGGCAACACAACCCGCGACGGCAACAAGGGTTTTTTTGCCTTTTTTATTGCGACCATCTTTGATTTGCCGGATGCGTCCCAATTCGGAATAGACTTTTTCTGCTGCCTTTTCCCGGATATGACAGGTGTTTAGGACAATCACATCAGCATCTGAAATATCCTCTGTTTCATTATAGCCTTCTGGGATGAGAACATCTGCCATGCGGGTAGAATCATAGACATTCATTTGGCAGCCATAGGTTTTGATGTAAAGCGACTTTTTGGCGGTCGTCATATGGTTTTTACAATAGCCTTATCTATAAATGTTTGTTTTTAGAACGTATCAACGTAATGCATTAAGGAAAATAGTTCGTAAATATTATCAAGAGTTTTGCGCATTGAACAGATATTATTTTTATATGCGTATGACGAAGATAAATTTGAGGAGACTATAATGGTTTTCCTATTAACAATTTAGCAAGATTTGATCGCACCGCAAGTTCTGCGTGATGTGCGAGTTCTTTACGTTTTTTGCATAAGTTGGCCTCAATAGGTGGGCTAATATGAACTTTGATATCAAGCGGTCCGCCGCAAAATACGCTCCAAAGATGCCCTATCATTCCCATATCTCCATACCATGCCACATGAGGGCGTCCTGCACGGCCAAGCGGGATACCATTTTTTGAAGTATAAGCTACAGTGAGTGTCTGGATTGCAATTTCATTGGCATTGCAGTTCTCAACAGTTGCAAAAAGGGCTGTTTTAAACGGCAAAACCTGATTGCCGTCACTGCTGGTGCCCTCGGCAAAAAGGACAACATTATCGCCTTGTTGCAGTCTTTCTAAGATTTCATTTGTGGAATGCTTTGTTGAAGTGCGCCGGGTTCTATCAATAAAAATACTACGCTGAAGTTTTGCGAGCCAACTGAAAAAAGGCCAACTGGCGACTTCTTTTTTGGCGATAAAAGACACCGGAGCAACAGCGCTAAGTGTTGTTATGTCCAACCAAGAGGCATGATTGGCAATGAGAAAAGAAGGTTTTTTAGGGTCTATGTATCCTGTGATATGAACGCGAATACCAAGAATGCGACATACATTTTTATGGTACCAGTGCGGAAAGGTGCGTTTCCAGGGGAGGTTGCAGCTCACAAAAATCCATTGTAGAGGCATTAATGGTAGGGTGAATAGCAAAAACGTGAGGGTTATATAAATTCCGCGTAAGGTGTTCATAATTTTTACATTAAAATACACGCGATAAAGCCTTGCAGCGGCTATGCATCGTCGTCCGTTGCATCAATGGGGATGCCATAAAGCTCAAGTTTGTGGTCTATCAATTTGTATCCCAATTTCTTTGCGATCGCTTCTTGAAGGCGTTCAATTTCTTCATTGCGAAATTCGATAACATCTCCCGTTTTGACATCAATAAGATGATCATGGTGTTCTGATGCCGCTTGTTCATAGCGCGAACGTCCATCCCCAAAATCATGGCGTGCGATAATATCAGCGTCCTCGAATAAGCGAACTGTCCGATAAACAGTTGAAAGCGAAATTTTTGGATCAATCCCATTAACCCGGCGGTAAACCTCCTCTACATCTGGGTGGTCTTCAGCTTCTGAGAGAATTCTGGCAATGACCCTACGTTGTTCTGTCAGGCGCATTCCTTTTTCAGCGCACAAGTGTTCAATTTTGCTTATGTCATCTGGTTTTGTCACAAAGTCTGGCCTTTGTTGAAAATAAGAATCTTCTAAATTAGAATTTATATTGCATCATAATCGCATCATTAAAAGTGCTTATATGTTGTTTTTTATAGTATCCTTTGCGCCGTCCGATATTTTGGAAGCCTAATTTCTCATAAAGCATAACAGCTGCAACATTGGTATCATCGACTTCTAAAAAAAGGGTGTGAATATTAATTTTTTTTAAATGCTCGCAGGCAGTTTCGCAAAGTGCTGTGGCGATGCCTTGGCGTTTATGATTTGGGCACACTGTGAGGGTTAGAATTTCGGCTTGATCGATCACAGTTTGTAGCACAATAAACCCGACCAATTGAGTGGTCTTTGCTTTTGTGGCGCCGAAAATAAGAGCGTTTTCATTTTGTAAAAATTTTAAGAAACTTCCTTGAGACCATCCGTTGGTAAAACTGTTTTGGTGTAACGCGCAAAGTTTGTCTGCGGCTTCCGGCTCTGTTTTTCCAATGACGGTAATTTTAATATCTTGAGAGTGATGCATTTAAAGTTGGGCGTTATGATATAGAAAAATTTGCTCTGGTAAGAATTTTGCTTTGTTGAGGTTTGGCATCTGGAGCGCGCAAATAAAGCGGTGTTAACGCTTCAGTAAGTGGAGGTAAAATGACTGACAAGTCCGCAAAAAATTTTGCTTTTGGAAACATATCACTATGATTAAACATAATACTTTGTGCTTCCTGTTCGATATATTTTCCGCCATTACCAACGCACAGTATCGCCCCTTCGGGGAAATGTGAGAGAGCATCTTGATAGTTTAAAACCTCTGGAGTGGATATGGCCTTTGCTGTTTTATCAAAGATTTGCAGGTAAATTTGATTTCGCCTTGCATCTGTTGCCACGGCAATGTGTGTGATCTCTCCAAAATTATCGAGGGTTGTGGTAGCTTCATGGGCGATCACATGGAGCGATGAAGTGGTTACAATCTCACACTTGAGAGCCAGTGCCAGACCGCGTGCGGTGGCAACGCCAATGCGTACACCAGTAAAAGTGCCAGGACCATGGGTAACAGCAATGCGGTCCAGATCAGAGAACGGAACGTTGACATGGTTCATCACGTTTTGCATCATAGGTGCCAGGCGCTCTGCATGGCCTTGATGTAAACGCTCAAATATATCGTATTGCTTTGTATGAGTCCCATTTTGGTCTGTTTCCAAATAGGCAACAGAACAGGCTTGTGAGGTGGTGTCAAACGCAAGAACTTTCATAACGGATGGTCTATTCAAAACTCGCCAAAACTCGATTGTACAAATAACTCGAACGCTTTGGCTCTGTGGGAAATTTTATGTTTGTGTGCAGGATCCATTTCACCAAAGGTGATATCATATCCATCTGGCACAAACATAGGGTCATAGCCAAAGCCTTTTGTGCCCCGTGCAGGCCATACAAGATGGCCAAAAACTTTTCCTTCAAAAATCTCATGTTGACCATCAGGCCAGCATAAGCACAACGCACACACGAAATTGGCGCGTGGTTTACTTTCGATTGTTATGTCTTGATCTTGCAGCTTTGTGTAAATGGTTCCCATGGCCTGATGGAAGTTTTTGTTTGGGCCGGCCCATCTGGCAGAATAAAGACCAGGTGCTCCCTCTAATGCCTCAACTTCAAGGCCGGAATCATCAGATAACGCTGGGAGGCCCGTTGTTTGCGCTGCCGCCTGAGCCTTGAGATGTGCGTTTTGCGCGAATGTTGTGCCGGTTTCTTCTGGTTCTGGCAGATTGTGATCTGCCGCTGAGGTTATGCTGATCGCAAAGCCCGAGAGAAGGTCTTGGATCTCACGGACTTTTCCCATATTATTGCTAGCTACGATCAAAGTGTCTTGAGATGTGAGCTTTGGTATTGGCATAGAGGAAAGTTATGTATTGTGTTACGAAACGGTGAGTTTTTGTAAATTAACCAAATCTGCAATGCCGGTTTTGGCCATCTCCATCAACGTTGCAAAGTGTTCTTCTGAAAAGGGGGCTTTTTCTGCAGTGCCTTGAATTTCTACCAAACCGCCAGAGCCTGTGATCACAAAGTTGATGTCAGCATCTGCACCTGAATCTTCTATGTAATCAAGATCTAATACAGGCTCGCCTTTATATATCCCGCATGACACCGCCGCAATATGATCAAGGAGGACATTATCCTTAACCATGTCGCGGTCTTTCATCCAGGCGATACAGTCATGCAGAGCCACCCAAGCGCCAGTAATAGATGCAGTGCGGGTTCCTCCATCGGCCTGGATAACATCACAGTCGATGCTGATTTGACGCTCGCCCAATGCTTCCAAATCTATAACGGCGCGTAAGCTTCTACCGATGAGCCTCTGAATTTCTTGAGTTCTACCAGATTGACGACCTGTGGTTGCTTCACGTCGGACCCGGTCATGGGTTGCGCGCGGCAACATACCATATTCTGCTGTTAGCCAACCCCGTCCTTCTCCTTTAAGCCATGGCGGAACACGTTCCTCCAAACTGGCTGTGCACAAAACATGAGTGTTGCCAAATTTTATCAGACAGGAACCTTCGGCATTCTTGGCAAAAGCACGTTCAAATGTGACAGGTCTAAGTTCGTTAATTTGTCGTTGTGATGGGCGCATGTGATGTTTATCCGGTATCTTGGAGCGTATTTAATCCTTAAAATTTTCAGCTTAAACTTTAGGGGCTATACTCAATTGCATTATCCGGCAAGCTATGAGAAAGAGTCATTTAAGTCAAACGTTTAAATTGACAAAATACTGTGTGGATCAAGCGATAATATCGCGACTATCAAAAATTTTATGACTTTGTTGCGCGGTCTGCTTCCTTAGTATTGACCTGTCATGATGAGCCATATATATGAAGGGAAATTGAATTCATAATTTAGGTATATCAGAAAGAGGTTTCTAGTGGCTAATACACGCTCGGCCAAAAAAGCAATTCGAAAGATTGCCAAACGCACTGCTGTGAACAAATCCAGACGGAGCCGCATGCGCACATTTATCCGTGGTGTTGAAGAGGCGATTGCTTCAGGCAGCAAAGAAGCTGCAACAACAGCATTACGTCAGGCAGAACCTGAAGTGATGCGCACGGCTCAAAAAGGCGTCATTCACAAGAACACAGCTTCACGAAAAGTTTCTCGTTTGTCTGCGCGTATAAAGGCGATGGCATAATATATCCATAACATTGCCTCAATGGACTTGCTCTGCAAAAACGGAGACCTTGTTATTTAGCATATGTAATGCCTGGAAATATTTGAATGCAATCAGTGCGAAAAAAGATTTAAGATAATTTATGGATGAAGCGAAACAGCCCCTCTCTCCGACAATAGATCTTTTAAACGACCTGGTAGGCTTCGATACCACAAGCCACAAATCAAATCTCAACATTATCGAATACATTCAAAAGTATTTGTCACATTTTGGCGTAAATTCCGAACTGATACCCAACACTCAAGGTGACAAAGCCAGCCTTTTTGCCACCATAGGCCCCAAAGACAAAGCTGGCATAGGCTTATCCGCCCATACTGATGTGGTCCCAGTAAAAGATCAAAACTGGTCAAGCCCTCCATTTCAATTGACAGAACAAGATGGCAAACTTTATGGCAGAGGCACCTGCGACATGAAAGGCTTTTTAGCCTGTGTATTGGCCTCGGTTCCAAATTTTACAAGACGAAATCTCAAAATTCCCATTCATCTCTTGTTATCTTATGACGAAGAAATCGGCTGTGTGGGGGTCCGGCCTATGATTGCAAAACTTGGCGCAGAGTTCATCAAACCCAAAATGGTTATTGTTGGCGAACCCTCAGAGATGAAAATTGTCAACACCCACAAAGGCACAACCTCTTTCACTACAGAAGTTGTCGGCGCAGAAGCACATTCAAGCGTCCTCCATTTGGGCGTGAATGCTATTGTGTATGCCGGACAACTCATTAGCAAACTCAGGCTTATGGGCCGTGAATTACAACAGCAAAACCATAACCCCCGGTTTTCCCCGCCGTACACCTCGGTTCATATCGGCAAAATTGCAGGTGGAACAGCTTTAAATATCGTTCCCAAATACTGCCAGTTTATATGGGAAATACGTAATCTTCCTGGAGACAACCCAGAACATATCCTCAAGCATTTTGAAACATACGCAAATGAGCACATCTTACCAGAAATGCAAACCACATCTCCAGAAGCAAAGATCAACACCAACCACAGAAATACCGTGTATGATTTTCATACCGCCAATAACACCATAGGGAATGAAATCACATCTCTCGCCCTCAATTGGACCGGACAAAATACCACCCATGCAGTTTCTTATGGAACCGAGGCAGGCTTTTTTGAAAAAGCGGGCTGTCCAAGTATAATCTGCGGCCCAGGATCCATTGAACAGGCTCATAAACCTGATGAGTATGTATCCCGTACACAACTGGAAAAATGTATGCAATTTATGCAAAATCTAGCTGAATATGCTGAAACAGGGTAAGGTTTAGTATTAAAGGATAGAATCATTTTATGATACCTAACGCAATATAGAATGACATCAGAAGGAAGATTTATCAAAAGCACTTTCCTTCGTCATTCCCGCGAAAGCGCACTACTGTCCGGGATTTTAGGGAGTGAGTCAATGTGCATAGGAGACCATACCTTGATTTCAGGCGATAAATCAAATTTTCCGACTTTGATTTGGAGGTCTGTTATGCCCTATAGGATTAGCGCGTTTGCGCGGCTTTTGGAGCCGATAAACCGCAGGGATTTGAATAATATTGTGAAGAGGCATGGCGGTAATCGCGGCGTTGGCACGGGGGCAAAGGCCTGGACCTGTCAGCGCCACTTAAAGACACTTTTGTTTGCACAATTCGCTGGTTTGGGATCGTTGCGTGAAATTGTGCAGGCTTTATCAGCCCAGCCTGATGCCCAGCCTGATGCATTGTATCATCTTAACTTGCGTCTTCCCAAGCGCTCGACATTGTCTGATGCGTCTTGCCACCGGCTATCTGAGGTGTTTGCAGATCTGTGCCAGGTTTTGATAAAGCAAGTTACCTCTGGTGTGCGCCGTGAGGCCAGCGGGATTATTGAGCTTTTAGATGCTTCCCCAATTCAGCTCAAAAATCTGCATTATTTTAGCTGGCCCGAAGAGGATTCGCGCACGCGGGGATTAAAACTTTACGTTCATTATGATCTTGAAGATGAATACCCTGTGCATTTTGAGATCACCTCTCCTAGAGCATGCCACATTTAGGTAAATTCATTTGACATGCTCTAATTTTTTGTGAGCGAGCAATTTGTCCACCTTTAAATGAATCCATTTATACCAACCTTCATTGATTAATACCCATGGGCCCAATTTCTCATTCCGATAGATTTTATTGTCTCTTTTTGTGGTCTAAAACCACCGCTTTCAAGCGGTAAGAGAATATCAAACTTGCATGCGGAGCATGCACATTAAACCCTA
>JBCCCO010000082.1:0-13048 GCA_039033475.1 Pseudomonadota bacterium
GCTTCTAAGATATAATCCTTCATTATGATTTATAAATGGCATAATTTAAAATTTTATAAGCAAGTTTTGCGGTTAAAAAATCGCACGCATGAAAGTTAGGAATAGGGGACAGCTCTACAATATCAGCTCCAACGCACGTTCCTTTTTCACAGGCAAGGCGCAATAACTTTAGCGCTTCATAAAATTGTAAGCCGCCGGGTTCTGGTGTTCCGGTTGCGGGCATGATAGCAGAATCAAAGACATCTACGTCGAAACTGATGTAAAAATTTTTTCCTGATAGTTTTTCGATGAAATGATCTGTATGCCAAGTTTCTTTGTCTTTTGCCCAGAATATTGAGATTTTATCTTTATGATTTTCCACATACGGAATTTCTCCGGATGATATGCTCCGTATGCCAACGGAAATGACAGATATATTTTTGTGATCTAAGACCCGCCTCATGGCGCTGGCATGGGAATAGTGAAAGCCTTCGTAACCATCGCGTAAATCGGCATGGGCATCGAAATGTAGCACAATAAGCTCTGAATAGTCTTTCGCAAACGGACGAATTGCTCCTGCGGTGAGCGAGTGTTCTCCACCAAGTATGAGAGGGAAGTAGCCATTTTGTAGGCTGTATTCAACGTAGTTATCTAATGTGTTGAGGGCTTTATCTAAATCTTTGGGAATATCTATGGGTTTTAAAGTCTCGACGCCATAAGAGTTTACAGGCTCGCACCAGAATTCTTCATCAAATAATTCCACTTGATGGCTTGCTTTTATAATCGCGTCAGGACCATCAGCCGTGCCCGAACCATAGCTTACACTGGCCTCTAATCCAAAGGGGATAATAAGGGCTTTTGTGTTTTTAGGTGAAGGAAGGGGCACACCCTCTATGCCTAAAAAACCTTCGTGAGAGGGATAAAAAGTGAATTCAGTCATCATGCACCTATCAGTCTATGAAAGATGCATAGTACCTAATTCAGCTATATAGAACGATTTGTTTTTTAATGAAACATTGCACACTATGCGCGAGTGTTGACGACACTTCCAAGACCAGGAGGTGCGCTTGATGACACTTGTTGCAAATTTTGGGCTGAATCTTCTAGCAAATTGGCAACATCCACTTGGGATTGCGCATTTTGCTTAATAAATTCTGAAGCCAAAGTTGTGCGTGTCTGCGCTTGCTGACTGGCAATTGAAGCCGCAGCTGGTGATGTTGAGACTGACATGCTTTACTCCTTAAAACACTACTTTTTGTATAAATAGCATATGCTTTCTAATAAAGTGTTACAGCAAAGAAGCTGAGTTCAGGAGAGGCGTTAACGTACTGTTAGAGTTTAGGTTCAGCACCTATAAATAGTATCCATTCTTGTTCAGTTAAAATATTTAATCCGAGGTCTTGTGCTTTTTTAAGTTTTGAGCCTGCTCCGGGGCCTGCGACAACATAATCTGTTTTCTGAGAGACCGAACCAGCCACTTTAGCACCATAACGCTCGGCAATGGCTTTTGCCTCGCTGCGTGACATTTGCTCTAAAGAGCCAGTAAAGACCACTGTTTTGCCTTGGAGGGGAGAGGAAATATCGCTTGTTTCAAAAGGATCTGGCGTAACATATTGCAATAAATCATTAAGCACTTTGACATTGTGATCTTCTCGAAAAAACTCAATTAACGCTTGAGCGGCGCTATCTCCTATACCATCAATGCTTACAAGTTCGTTATAAGCATCATCTGTCTCGTCTTGAGCTGCGTTCATTGCTGCTATGAAGCTTTCTATTGAGCTGTAGTTTTTAGCAAGCAATCGGGACGTGGTTTCTCCAATGTAACGGATACCAAGGGCGTAAATAAAACGATCAAATGAGATTTTGCGACGTTTTTCGATGGCTGAAAATAAATTTTTGACCGATAAGTCCCCCCACCCCTCTTTATTCTGTAATTTGTCGGTAGCATGATCATTACGCTGTTTTAGTGTGAAAATGTCTGATGGAGCCACAACGCAACCTTGGGTATAAAAAGTTTCAATTTGCTTTGCGCCGAGTCCTTCGATATCAAAAGCATTGCGGCTCACAAAATGTTTTAACCGTTCTTTGGCTTGCGCTGGGCAAGTCAGACCGCCCGTGCAGCGCGTTACAGCATCAGATTTTCCTGTTTTGACATTAACTTCACGTGCGGCACGACTGCCACAGACTGGGCATATATTTGGAAATTGAAAGGGGAGGGAAGATTGGGGACGTTCGTCTTTCAGAACTTCGATAACTTGCGGTATGACATCACCAGCACGTTGTATGCGAACTGTATCTCCAATCCGAATATCTTTACGTGCAATTTCATCGGCGTTATGAAGCGTTGCATTTTGCACGACAACTCCGCCAACTGTAATAGGGACCAGTTTAGCAACCGGTGTTAACGCTCCGGTGCGACCCACTTGGATTTCAATATCTTTTATGAGAGTGATGGCTTTTTCTGCTGGAAATTTGTGCGCTATTGCCCACCTCGGGCTTCTTGATACGAAGCCAAGGCGATTTTGCCAGTCGAGGCGGTTTACTTTATAGACAATGCCATCAATATCGTAATCCAGGGAGGCGCGTTGCAGCTCTATGGCGCGATAAACCTCCAGGACGTCTTTGACATTGGTACAGCATTTTGTGAATGGATTAATAGGGAGGCCAAAATCCTTTAGTGCTTGTGACATACCCCATTGTGTGCTGGAAGGCATTGAACTGGCGTCTCCCCAGCTGTAAGCAAAGAATTTTAGAGGACGTTTGGCCGTGATCGACGCATCCAATTGTCGTAAAGATCCTGCTGCTGCGTTGCGAGGATTGGCAAAAACTTTACCGTTTATATTTTGTTGTGCGGTATTAAGAGCTGCGAAGTCATCATGGCGCATGTAAATCTCACCACGTATTTCAAAAACATCGGGTATATCAGAGCCTGACAGCGTGTGTGGAATATCTGATATAGTAAGAACATTTTTTGTAACATTTTCCCCAGTTCGCCCGTCCCCACGAGTTGCGGCTAAAACAAGCTGTGCGTTCTCATATCGCAAGGTAAGAGATAAACCATCTATTTTAGGTTCAGCAACCAGCTCAATAGTTTCATGTTCATCCAGACCAAGAAAACGCCGAATTCTCTGTGTAAAATCAAAGACATCATCCTCGTTAAATGCATTGCTAAGAGAGAGCATTGCCACCTTGTGTTTAACTTTAGAAAAGGTGTCTAAAGGAGCGGCCCCCACTTTTTTATTCGGACTATCGCTACGTCTTAAGTGAGAAAACTTTTCTTCGATGCGTGTGTTGCGTGCTCGTAATGTATCGTATTGTTCATCTGAAACAGTTGGGGCATCGAGTTGGTGATAGAGCCGATCATGCTCTGCAATCAATGTTGCAAGGCGTTCGAGTTCCTGTGCGGCTTGTTGCTCGGAAAGATCAGAAACAGAAATCGCTTCAAAGGATTTGGTCATTGGCAATCAGGAGGTCATGTCAAAAGTATGATGATGGTGCAATGAACAATTACAAAGAGTTATGATCGTGTGGACTGTACTTTTATTGGCCAGACCCGACTAATCCAGGAACCTTTGTCTTCTTGAGGGTTAAGACCACGCTTTTGTAATAAGGCATACGCGTCACGATACCAAGCACTTTCTGGGAAGTTATGACCAAGCACAGCAGCTGCCGTTTGCGCCTCATTAACAACACCGAGTGCTAAATACGTTTCAGTCAGACGCATCAAAGCCTCTTCAACCATGCGTGTTCTTTGATAATTCGTCACAACAGCTTTGAACCGATTTACGGCAGCAAGATAATTACCACGTTTGCGATAGTAATGACCAACTTTCATTTCAGATGCTGCCAGCACATCAGCAATAATGCGAATTTTATTTTCCGCATCTTTGGTATAGGAGGAATTTGGAAAACGTTTGAGTAAAGTGTTGAACTCTTTTAACGCAATGCGTGACATGCTTTGATCGTGATTCTCATCGCTGATTTGCTCGTAATAAGATTGTGCGATGATATTCTGAGCCATAGAGGCTTCTTTTGTTCCTGGATGCAGGTTACGATAGTTTTTGGCAGCTTTAATCGCTTCTATGTGACTTCCACCTTTCTGGTAGGCAACGGCAGCTAAGATGACGGAGCGACGTGCGTAAGGAGAGTAGGGGTACAAACGGTCTACCTCCTCAAATTTTTTGGCAGCATCTTCAAATTTTCTTTGATCTAATAAGTCATTGGCATCTTTATATATTTTCTCGGCACTATCCTTAGGAGCCTCGGCAATTTTTTCTTTCGAGGATCCAAACAAGCTGATGCTATCTGCTCCGGCACAGCCTGCCAAAACGGTGATAAACATGCACAAGCAAAGCAAATTGCATACATTCTTCGATATTCGACTTGCTGCGAATACTTTAGAACATGCGCAAACATGATGTTGCAATTTTTTGTATGAAAATATCACAAGCTACCTCAAAAATTCCAACAGGAGCGAATCTCAAATCTTATCTCATTGAGCATATTTTAGGTTAGATGATCACAAATATGCAACGCTAAACATAAACAATTAAGCAAATTATATGTCATTTATAGGTCATGTTCTGGAGTTGACAGCAAAAACAACAAAAAAGCACGATACAATATTAGTACCATGCTTTCTGGAAGTAGCTCAAACATATCGTAGGCTAAGAGATGGCCGTGGAATTATAACTAACTCCGATCTGCAGCAAAGTTAGCTGCAGCCATACCAATCTCAATTTCTGCGGCACGGCCTGTTTCGCGCACTCTTGGTGCTTCAACATAAGTCCAAGCTTCCTTGTCGGCAAACAAGGCTCCTAACATAAGGGAATTTAAGCGATGGCCACCACGAGATGATCTATACGCTCCAAGTATAGGCGCTCCTGCGAGGGATAAATCTCCAACGGCATCTAACGTTTTATGGCGCACGAACTCGTTTTTGAAGCGCAGCCCTTCAGGGTTAATAATGCGATCCTCGCCGATCGCTATGGTGTTTTCTAAAGACGCTCCTAAAGCTCGGCCCGCAGCCCAATGCTTTTTCACTTCAGCCATAAAACCAAATGTTCGCGCTCTTGAAAGCTCACGACGAAAAGCACCAGGGTTCATATCAATTGAAAATCGTTGTTTACCGATAAGGTCAATTTCAAAATCAATTTCAATGTCGAGGTGAAACCCGTTATAAGGTGTAAACTCTCCCCAACTGTTACAATCATGAAGCTGAACTTTTTTCAGAACTTTAATGAAACGCCGAGAAGCCTGAAGTGTTGTAACGCCAACCTCATCAATGGCATCAACAAAAGGAGCAGAACTGCCATCCATAATTGGAATTTCATTTCCTTCAATTTCAACAATAGCGTTATCAATAGATAGGCCGTGAAGCGCTGCCAGCAGATGTTCAACAGTTGCGACATGCGCTTTGTGAGAGCTTAAAATTGTGCATAGGTTTACATTGCTAATGGATTTATAATCGGCTGGAATATCAGCTTTAAGTCGTCCATTTTCTGTAACCTGGAAACGTATGCCAGAATCTGCATCTGCTGGATGGATAACAAGTGATACAGGCGCACCACTATGAACCCCTATACCTTTAAGAATTACTTCTGACTGAAGAGTCGTCTGTTTTGACCCGGTGAACCCCCTGCTCATGTGCTGCCGTCCTTCTTGCCTTTTGCTACTAGCCTAATTTTCTAATCTTTTAGTTAAGCTATTTAGGTTTGTTTATTTGTAATCAGACACATTTATGAAGTTTTAAAACTTCAGGAACTGATTTGGCTAACATACTTTTTAAGGTTATATTTTAACCAACTCTGTAACCTGAACATAGCGCGATAAAAACAGGGACGACAAATCACGCTTTTTTACATTCTGTTACGAATATCTTACAATTTACGTTATGATCTCAAAAAATAAGTGAATTTTCCCCATCGTTGAAAAATTAGGTGCAAAATAAAGCTCTAAAACTACTTCACTTCTCTGTGTAAAAATGAAGGTATTTCAATGCCCTCATCATTTCTTTCTGTCTTTTTACTTGAGGATTTACGTCTGCTGTGGAAATCATCTTGATGGTGGGGGGGATAAGATGTGTTTTTACTGTAGTTTTCGTTTTCAAGGTCTTGCCTGTGCGTATATTCTGTTTTGCTAGATCTTTCAGGGGAGGTATAATCATCTAAAAATCCAGATTCATTCGAATCGACCTTGTTATAAGATCGCCCAACACTTGCAAGTCTTTCAAAAATACTTTTCTTTTTCTTTTGTTTGCTGTCATCATACTCGTGGGATGCTTGCCCTCTTGCACGCAATTCTTTTTTACCCACTTCGGAGAAGTCTTCAATATCAGGCATTTTTCGTGGACGCCGCCGTGTTTGCATCGGAGCGGATGGAATGAAAGAATCCTGATCTCGTGGCCGTTCTGCATCATGTGTATGTATTGGTATCATTTGATTGGGAGAAGGCAGCATATGTGGTGGGGTTGTTCTAATTTTAACATCATTATCGCCGTGCCATATTTCATCATCACTTGATAAATCCATGACTTCATCAAGCTGATCATTTTGAGGTTTATTCCCTCTGACAGCCCGTAGCTCATCGTTCTGTTCTGATGTTTTTCTGGAGGGTGCGATTTCTCTTGAGGGTGTTGCACCTTCAAAGTGTGTTGAGCGTTGTGGTGAAGGAGGTGATGCTGATAAAGAGGCATCTTGCTGGGATGATGCTTGTCTTGTTGATGGCTTTCTCTCCTTTGGCAATTTGGGAGATGCTTGCGGTGGTGGATTATCTGTTTGGCGTTGTGCCGAAAATTCGATTGTCTTCTGCTCAGGTTTGCCAATACCTGAAGCAACGATGGAAACGCGTATTTGCCCATTCAAGCTTTCGTCATAGGTCGCACCTAATATGATATTTGCATCGGCTGCAACGTCTTCACGAATACGGCTTGCGGCCTCATCAATTTCATAGAGTGTTAGATCTCCGGAGGCCCCCGTAATAGAAATGAGAAGAGCTTTTGCACCGCGCATGGAAACATCATCTAACAACGGATTGCAAATTGCCTCTTCCGCAGCTCTTAGAGCCCGGCGTTCACCAGAAGCTTCCCCGGTTCCCATCATTGCAGAGCCCATACCACTCATGACCGCTCGAACATCGGCAAAGTCAAGATTAATCAGACCATCTTTCATAATCAGGTCAGTGATGCACGCAATACCGGCGTGAAGGACTTGATCTGCTAATTTAAAGGCATCTGAAAATGTTGTTTTTTCATTGGCAATGCGAAACAAATTCTGATTTGGAATAACAATCAAAGTGTCCACATGCTTGCGCAGTTCTTCAACACCTTTTTCCGCAGCTTTCATGCGGCGCTGCCCTTCAAATTGGAAGGGTTTGGTGACCACCGCAACGGTGAGTATATCTTGTGATTTGGCGGCTTCAGCGATGACTGGGGCAGCACCAGTACCGGTTCCACCACCCATGCCAGCTGCGACAAATACCATATGTGAGCCAGATATTTGAGATTTAATTTCCTCAATGGCTTCTTGCGCGGCCGCTTCTCCAATTTCTGGATGCGAACCAGCACCCAACCCTTCAGTCAGGTTAATTCCCATTTGAATACGATGTTCTGCACTTGAAATCGTGAGAGCTTGTGAATCTGTGTTTGCTGCGACGAAATTAACACCGCTTACACCAGAATCAATCATGTTATTGATTGCGTTCCCGCCAGCTCCACCAACACCCATGACCGTAATGCGCGGTTTGAGTTCTGTAACATCGGGAACGTTAATTTTAATACTCATAGAAGCCCCATAGTATTAGTCTTGTAAATCATCTTGAGTGTTGTGTTTTCACATTCACTTTACAAAAATACAAAATAAATACGAATCAGATAATTGTGCACTATGACATGATTCTGTTCAATACACCTCAACAACTCAATGATTTGCGTGCTATTTTTCACAGAGAAAATAGCAAATTGAGCAAGACTGGCTACTTCTATATATAGGCCCAAGTATTTTGTTTAAAAATTTTCTTTAAGCCAAGTTCCAAGGCGTTGCACATAGCCATCATGCCCATGAGAGGTTGAATGGTTCGATACTTTTCTAATTTTTGCACGCGGTTGAAAGGGATATCTCAGCAGTCCTAAAGGAACGGAAAATGCTGGGCTAACCCCTTGTTCTGGAAGTCCTTCAACTGGAAAGGGTTGGCCAATACGGACAGCTTTGCCAAAAAGACTTGCCGCAAATTGTGCTAGTCCCGGCAATTGACTCCCACCACCAGTTAGAACAACGCGTTGGCCGGATAATGCGGCCATACCGCTTTTTTCAAGGTGTTCCGAGATTGTTGTTAAAATTTCCGTCATACGCGGACGAATAAGATCCACCAGTTGCGATCTGGTTATTGATGAATTTGTGGAAAACTCTTCCCCAACGCGATGAAATTTGATCACCTCATTTGCATCTGATGATGCTGTGGAAAGACCGCCATAAAAGTTTTTGATTCTTTCGGCTTCTTCTAATGGCATAGATAATGCGTCGGCAATATCACTGGTGATTTGCTCAGAGCCCATTGCAATGACATCTGCATATATAAAATGTCCTTCAAGAAATACAGATAGTGTTGTTGTCCAGCCGCCAATATCAATACACATGACCCCGAGTTTTGCTTCATCTTCGGCAACGGTGGCAAGCCCGCTGGCATAAGGAGCTGCGACCAAACCTTGAATATTAAGGTGACAGCGTTCTACCACAAGGCACAAATTGCGTAACGGTTGGTAATCTGCGGTAAGCGCATGAAAATCAATGGAAAGATGATTGCCGACCATTCCAAGAGGGTCTTTCACGCCACTGTTGCCATCCAGAATATAATTGATGGGATGCAAATGTAGCAGTTGACGGCCATCTTGAATGGCAAATTGCTCTGCGCCATTTACAATTTTTTCAATATCGTGTTGGCGCACTGCACTCCATGTCACGTCTGTTTCTGCCGCGTAATTTAAGCTTTTTAATCGTCCACAGGCCACAGCCAACAAAACATTTTTAACTTCGATGCCGGCCATTTCTTCGGCTTTGCTGACCGCTGCGCGAACAGAATTTTCAGCGGCTACGAGATCTCGAACAACACCTGAACGCATCCCTTGCGACGCCTGATGGCCAAAACCGATAATATGAATTTCTTCGCCAGGGTTGTGTTTTCCATGACGAGCAGAAACAACGCGTGCAATCAAACAGCAAACTTTTTTTGTGCCGATATCAAGCACTGTAAGAATCTTCTCATGAGATGATTGTATTTTTTCTCTCAGCCGCATTGGGGGTTCCAAAAACTTGAACGTATTTCTGTTTTATATCAAAAAGACCTTAGCAGTCTCCATTATCTGCTTTGTATTAAGAAAAGACTTAAACCAAATGCAAATGGTTTAATATCAGCACCTCTTAACACTTACAATTCTGCTTTTCTCAGAGTTATTCGGTCTGTCAACCTCATATCAATATGTTTCATTTTTCCTGAGAATATATCATAGCTTTTTGCTAATCGGGCAATTTCCGTTAAAGCAACCTTTAAATTATCTGCTGGAAGCCAAATCTCAACCTCATTTTTTAGGCGCAGCGTCCAGCGGCGTTCAGCGACACGAAAAGCAATGCTAATATTGTTTTTAAAATCAGGATATACTTTCAAGTTGGCGAATAAATCTTTTGCAGCCGTTTCTGCCCCCTTACCAACAAGAAGGGTTAGGGGAGGGAGTTTAGAAAGTTTGATTTGTGTAACAGCAATACCTTCTTGATCAATCCAATAATGTTTTCCTTCATTTTGCCAAATTGCATAGGGAATGCGTTCTTCAATTGTCACCTTTACAGTTGAGGGAAACAGCCGCAAGACATGGGCGCGCCTCACCCAAGGTAAAGCCTCAACACGCTCTCTTGCCTGTTTTGTATCAAAATTAAGTAATGAGATTTGTTCTGTTTGCAAAATATTTTTGACTTCTGCAACATCAATATTTTTGCCACCGACAACATTTACGCGTTCAATGCGAAAGCCGATATCACGTATAATTGCATCAAAGCCTGCTGTAAGGCTTGCGCCTACACGTTGAACATGCCCTCCTAGAATAATGCCATAGAGGCCGGTTGCCAAAAAAAATGCAATACAGATGCGCAGCCAGATGCGACGCACGCGTTGAGAGGCGAGAGGCTTTAAAACAGATGGTTGTCGACTGAAATCGGTGGGTAAATGCTGTATTGGAATGTGTGTTGCACTTTCAGGGGAGGCCGAATACGCTCGGTGTGTTGTTACATTTATATCAGCCTTGACTTGAGCATGATTGGCAATATGATCTGCTTTTAACGGTTGCACGAGGCATCCTCCAAAATCCATTTGACGAGAGCGTCAAACTCTATTCCCTGGTAAGCTGCAAGCTCTGGAACAAGGGACGTTTCGGTCATGCCCGGTTGGGTGTTTACCTCCAGACAAGCTATATCAAGCGAGCCATCCGAACGCTTGTTAAGACGAAAATCAGAACGGCTGATCCCTTTGCAGCCAAGCGCTTTATGTGCTTTTAAAGCAAATGTTTGTATCAATTGGTAAATATTTGGTGAAAGTTTTGCAGGAAGGATGTGTTTTGAGCCTCCTTGTTCATACTTTGCTTCGTAATCATAAAAAACAAGGCCATCATTTGGTACAATTTCAATAACATCGAGTGTTTTATTTTTCATAACAGCGCAGGTGAGTTCTTTTCCAGGCACATAACGTTCAACCATAAGCATATCATGCGAATCACCTGCTGTTGCAATTTCTGCTAAAAGAGGGCTGTCATTTTCTTTTACAATAAAAATACCAACGCTTGAGCCTTCACATACAGGTTTAACTACATAAGGAGGTTCTAATACATTTCCTTTTACTGCAATTTCACGAGCGACCACTTTGCTTTCTGCGACTGGTATATCGGCCGCTGACAATACGTGCTTAGCTCGTTCTTTATGCATTGCCAAGGCTGATGCCAGCACGCCAGAATGCGTATAAGGAATTTGCATAACTTCCAGTATGCCTTGCACGCAGCCGTCCTCTCCCCAAGTGCCGTGTAATGCGTTAAAGCAAGCATCTGGCTTGCTTTCATATAAATGTTTGGCCAGGTCTTGATTGGCATCAATTTCGGTTACAGCATAGCCCTGATTGCGGAGTGATTGGGCGCAAGCTTTGCCAGATTTAAAACTGATTTCTCGTTCCGATGATAACCCGCCCATGAGGATGGCAATATGGTGATATGCATTCGTCATTGGTTTTATTCCTCAGTACCCTACTTTATATGATGATTTATTGTGTAATTAAAATATTAGTATAACCAAATCGTTTGTGTTCTCTTTTTGGCTTATGCTAGATAACATTTCAAGTTATGCGATGCACTGGTCCAAAATAGAAGTTCATGATACATCCTCTCGATCATTCTGGGCCTGATTTCCAGTTGGAACATAATGCCATAACGCGTTATGGTCTTCCAGTCATTGGTGTTGATGAAGCAGGGCGTGGGCCATGGGCTGGCCCTGTTGTCGCTGCTGCGGTTATTTTGGATCCGCAGAATATCCCAGACGGTTTAAATGATTCTAAGAAGCTTAGCCCAAAAAAGCGTGATGATTTGTTTCAGGTGCTCCATAATTGTGCTCAAATAGGTGTTGGGATTTGCGATGTCAGACGTATTGATCAAATAAATATTTTGCAAGCAACATTATGGGCAATGCAACAGGCTGTAAAACAGTTGCAGATTTGTTCTTCTTTCGTGCTTGTGGATGGTAATGTCTCTCCACAACTCGGTGGCATGGTCCAAACCATTATTAAAGGGGACAGTCGGTCATATTCCATAGCCGCAGCCTCAATTATAGCAAAAGTAACAAGAGATCGTATTATGATAGAGTTGGATGCCGAATTTCCTGATTATGGTTGGGCCCAAAATAAAGGTTATGGTACAAAACAGCATCGCAATGCTATGGAACAGTTTGGCATCACTTGCCACCACCGAGTTTCTTACAAGCCAGTGCGAAAATTCATGCATGTTTAAAGACATCTTTCACACAGGTGTTTTGTGTTGAAATAGGGCAGGGCTTTCGATACTGTCTTTTTGAAACAATGCATATACGTTCGCAAAATTATTGATCATTTGTTGTAATAAGCTGTAATTTGAAAACAAACGGTCCCGTAGCTCAGCTGGATAGAGCAACGGACTTCTAATCCGTAGGTCCCAGGTTCGAATCCTGGCGGGATCGCCAATAAAATCAATAAGTTAGCTTATTTAAGAAATAGACCATTTGTCAATTATGTCACTAATTATGTCACTTTTGTTGATTATTTGTTCTATTTTTTCTTTTTGCGAACCTCACTAATCCAACTTTTTTCCAACCTTAAAATCGCTGCTTGAGCAAGAGGTTTCGTTCTTGAAGCGTAAGTATCTAGGATGGTCTCAACGTATTTTAGTGAGTGGCCAGTAATAGTTGCAATTTCGAGTGAGGTGCACTCTTGCTCTGCCAAAATTGTTATTGCTGTTCCTCTCAAATCGTGAAATGTCAGGTTTTCTATGCCAGCTTTCTTCGCCGTTTTTCCCCATGACGTACTGAAACCATCAGCTGTCCAAGGCAATTTCCGTGAATTTGTAAGAATAACAGCTGCATTCTTATCGAGGGTGTCAAGCGTAGTTTTTAAAGTTTTTGTGCAAGGTACAAAAACTTTGCGATTAGTTTTAGACTGACGAAGTGTGAGGCTTGTTCCGTCATATGATGTCCAAGTTAATCTCAACAGATCCCCCTTGCGTTGACCTGTATTCAAAGCAAGTATCATTGCTGTTTGCAATTCTAGACTTGCTACAGACATGAATTTATTGACATCATCAGGAAGCCAAATTTTATCTGATCGGTTTCCCGTATATAGGCGTCCAGGGCGGCTTAAATGGTTTTGTGTTATTTCGCCATTATGTACACCGAATTGAACAAGTCGACGGAAAATAGAAAAAGCATAGTCAGCTTGTTTTGCTGAGCGTTTCGCGAGTTGATCTCTCCATTGTAAAATATCTTTTCGAATCCTAATATCTTCAAGTATTTCAAGTGGA
>JBCCCO010000083.1:0-13007 GCA_039033475.1 Pseudomonadota bacterium
ACGATTCAGATGAATTGAGACAACTATTACAGGAGCAAGGGAACATCCCGGTCATTCCAGAAAGGCGCAATAGGAAGGTAAAGATTAAATATGATAAGAAAAAATATAAGTCGCGAGGAGGAATCGACAGAATATTCAGGAAAATAAAAGAAAATAGACGATTGGCAGTGCGATATGATAAATCAGATATTACTTTCATGAGTTTTATTGCTCTGGCTATCTTAAAAACAATAATTTAACAACTGTGTCTAAGCAGTCAAATGAATATACTTATGAATATTATAGTTGAGTGTTTATTGCCTTAGGGGGTTGTTGATATAAATAATATTTAGATAGCATTTAGTTAATTTATTAATTTATACTATTGCAATAAATCGTTGCCAACCAAAGCCGCTTAATCCAAATGCAGAAAAATGGTTTCCAGATAAACGATATCAGGAAGAAAATAATAAATCCAATTGCAAATTAACATAGTTGGTTTATTATTATGTTCATTAGCAATATATTTCAAATATTCGAACATTTTATGAAATTAACAACTATTGCGCTTGCAATATTAGCAGCGTTATTTGCGCAAATCACTTTGGCAGCATTCGATTCTGGTGATTTTAATGATCAGAAAAAGCTAAAAATAAATCGTGTTACACCAAGCGGAGAGAAAGTCCGCGCTGGAAGACAAATTATATTCCAGTTTAACCGTCCTGTTGTGCCAATTGGTAAAATGGAACGAAAGGCAAGTGAAATTCCGGTGGATATTACACCTAAAATAGATTGTCAATGGCGTTGGTTGAATACCAGCAGCCTTGCTTGTCAGTTGAGCTATGAAAATAAGTTAAAGAAAGCAACAATGTATAGCATCACCATGAATCCTGGTATCATGGCTGAAGATGGTGCCACAATCAGTGAAGCATATACAAATGAGTTTATCACAAGTCGACCACGGGTAAGATATGCACGGGTTAGCAATTGGCAAAGCCCGGGTGTGCCTGTTGTAAGGCTGACTTTTAACCAATCTGTTAGTAAATCATCCGTAGAGAGGTATGTTGCATTTACATATCACAAGTCCGGAGCAGATAAGGCATATATCATCGATGACATAAAAGTTGAGAAAGATCCGAGTGATAGACAAAATCCACGTTATATTGTTGTTCCGGGTGAAAGTTATGTACTAGATTTTGGAGAAGGTAATACATCAAAAAGTGATGATGATCCAAGAAATATCGAGGGAGAGGAAGCCCGGAGAATATGGCTTGTTTCTCCTAAAAAAGAGCTGCCGATTGATACCGAAATTTATCTCAACGTTACTCCTGGAATTGTTTCTGCGCATGGCATAGAAACAGGCTTTGAAGATAGAACGGTAGTTAATTTTCATACCTTCCCAGAATTTACATTTTTTGGTATAAAATGTCGTACCAATGATAACGATTTAATATTAATCACAGCAGAAAATAATGACGAAATAGGCAAATGCAATCCACTTAAAGGAACCGCACTTTCTTTTTCTGCACCTGTGATGCCATCACAAATCAAAAATAATGTTATCATCACGCCTGATCTAGCCGGCGGCAAAAAGGATTATGACCCGTGGGCCAACATACATGATACTGCAAAGTTCCATTCCTATTACTGGCAAGGTAGACCGTATGATGTTTGGTTGCCTGAACGGTTAAAAGCAAATAAAAACTACACATTCAAAACAAAACAGGCTGATTTAAGCTTCACAGATATAATAAAATTATGGGTTACTGATGTGCAACTATCAAATCTGGAAGACGTATTTGGCCGTAAACTAAAGAAACCGATAGACCTCACTTTCTTTACCGACCATCGCGCTCCTAACTTTGAGTTAGTGCATCGCACGGCTGTGCTTGAGGAACAAATAGATTCAGACGTTCCCCTTTATGTTACCAACCTTGATAGCGTGACATTCGATTACAAAAAGCTCACCAGTGATGGTACAAAAAGTGACCAATCGCTGAATGTAGATGTTGCTAAAGCGCAAGATGTGCAGTTTGCCATCCCTATGCGCGTCAGGGAAATGCTGGGAGATAAAAGCGGAGCAGTTTATGGAACGATTGAGACCCAGCCGCATGTAGCTAAGCATCCCAGGGAACACATTCTTTTTGCCTCTGTTAGCCCATATCAACTGCACGTTAAAATCGGTCATTATAATACGCTTGTTTGGGTAACAGATTTAGCAACCGGTGAACCTATAAAGAATGCCCGTGTCCAGATATACAAGGATAAAATCAGCAATCTTTCCGACAACTTCAAATCATTGGATGAAGGGAAAACCGATATATCGGGTTTAGTATCACTCAAAGGCACGCATGAGTTAGACCCTGAGCTTTATTTATTCAGCTGGTGTCGTGGCGGAAATCAGGATGGTTGTGATCGCCTGTTCGTGCGGGTCGATAAAGCTGGTGAAATGGCTATCATGCCGCTGGAACGACGTTTTGGCGTTAATACGTACCGTGCTTCAGGCAACATGGTTAAGACCAGAACAAAAAAGAAATATGGGCATATCAAAACATGGGGAACTACGGCGCAAGGCGTATATCGTGCAGGCGACAGGATTGAGTATAAAATCTATGTACGCAACCAGGATAATGAAACATATATTCTACCCCCCACAAAAAACTACATATTAGAGATCATTGATCCGACAGGAAAAAAAGTACATGAAATTAAGGATATTACCTTATCGAAATTTGGTAGTTACAGTGGTGAATATACGGTGCCAGAAAATGCCTCTGTGGGCTGGTATAATTTTAAACTGAAGGGTAGTTTTACCGATGATTATACTTGGCGACCGATGCGCGTTTTGGTAAGCGATTTTACCCCTGCGCCGTTTAAAGTAGTGAATAGCCTAAATGGTGACATTTTTAATCCAGAAGAAGAAGTGGAAGTATCAAGTATAGCCAAACTTCATTCTGGCGGTGCTTATAGTGATGCCCAAACCAGAGTTACAGCTAGGTTAAAAGCAGCCTATTTTTCATCGAAGCATCCTGTTGCAGGAGGCTTTACTTTTGATAGTTATAAAAAAAGGCGATCAAAAAAAATCTTCCAAAAAACTGATATTATTAATGATAATGGTGAAGCGATACATCGTTTCACACTACCCAAAGAAGATATTATTTTTGGTCGCTTGACTGTTGAAAGTGCTGTGCGGGATGACCGAGGCAAATATATTGCAGCAAACAGCCATGCGGACTATGTTGCCGTGAATCGTTTAGTGGGATTAAAACACACAAAGTGGTTGTATGAAGAAGATAAGCCAGCTCAGATCAAATATATCGTGGTTGATAAGCAAGGAATCCCAACAGCAGCCACCGATGTTAAACTCAAAATAGAACTATTACAAACCAAGGCAGCAAAGGTTAAAGGTGCAGGTAATGCTTATCTGACTAATTATATTGATGAATGGATTGCAGCAGGGAATTGTTCAGGCACTTCTAAAGTTGAACCTCTTATTTGTAACTTTGTCCCGCAAGAACCAGGAACTTATAAAATCACTGCTACCATAAAAGATACAAAGGGTAATACACATTCGACTGAAATCAGGGCACGGGTTGCAGGTAAGGGGCGTATTATCTGGCGATCTCCTAATGATAATTCCCTGCAAATTATTCCTGAAAAAACCGAATATAATATAGGGGATAAAGCCCGTTATTTAATTAAAAATCCATATCCGGGAGCGAAAGCACTTATTTCAATTGAACGTTATGGCGTTTTAAAATCATGGGTGCAGGATCTAGAAAGTAGCACACCGGTGATCGAGTTTGAGGTTGAAAAAGATTTTATGCCAGGATTTTATCTCTCTGTGGTTACCACTTCACCGCGCGTTGAAGCTCCACCTGTAGGCATGGGGAAAATTGATCTAGGAAAACCAGCGTTCAAGATGGGTTATGTCAAAGTGCCGGTGAAAGACCCATATAAGCAAATCGATGTATCTATAAAAACTGCGCAGCAAATTTACAAACCTCGTGACATAGTGACGGCTACTATCCATGCAAAACCTAAGCATAACGATAAGGATGAACCAATTGAAATAGCCGTGGCGGTACTCGATGAAGCCGTGCTTGACTTAATAAAAGGCAAAGAAACTTACTTTGATCCTTATGAGGGTTTTTACAAACTTGATGATTTGGACGTGCATAACTATAGTTTGCTAACACGGCTTGTCGGACGGCAGAAATTTGAAAAGAAAGGGGCGAATCCCGGTGGTGATGGCGGTGCAGATATTGCTATGCGTTCGATCAAAAAATATGTAAGCTACTGGAATCCTTCCATCACACCCGATAAGGATGGGAATGCTACCATCAAATTTGAAGTACCTGATAATCTAACCGGCTGGAGAATATTAGCATTTGCTGTTACGCCTAGCGACCGTATGGGGCTTGGCGACACAATCTTTAAGGTTAACCGCCCGACAGAGATTCGCCCGGTCATGCCAAATCAAGTGACCGAAGGAGATAGCTTCCAGGCTGGATTTAGCGTCATGAACCGTACTGATACAGAGCGGGATATTACCGTAATTATTGATGTTGAGGGTAGTGTTACAGCAATAGAGTCATTTTCTCAAGTAATAAAGCTGGCTCCTTATAAGCGCCAAACTATTCACGTACCTGTTACTGCTATGAAACTGCCATATAATAAAACTACTAAAACAGGCATGATTACCTTTATTGCTACAGCAGAGGATTCTAGTGATGGGGATGGTATTAAACATAAGCTGGTGGTTAATAAGCGGCGATCACTTGAAACTGCTGCCAATTATGGCACGAGCTTGAGTAGCAGCGTCAGTGAATCACTGCATTTTCCTGAAAAGATATATCCTGATGTAGGGGATGTATCCGTCGTGCTTTCCCCTTCTGTTATTGGTAATGTGGATGGTGCCTTCCGTTACATACGCGACTATCCTTACACCTGCTGGGAACAGAAGCTTGCTAAAGCGGTGATGGCATCCCATTACCAGAATCTGCGAGATTATTTGCCTGATGATCTGACATGGGACGCAAGTCAAACTTTGCCAAATGATATGCTGAAACAAGCCGCTAACCATCAGGTACCCAATGGTGGTATGTCTTATTATACTGCACGAGATGAATATACCAGCCCTTATTTAAGCGCCTACACCGCATTGGCATTTAATTGGTTGCGCAGTAGTGGTTATGACGTCCCAAAAACGGTAGAGTCAAGACTGCACGTCTTTCTTGAACGGTTGCTTCGTAATGATATTTTTCCAAACTTCTATACGCGGGGTATGTCTTCTTCCATCCGGGCAGTTGCACTTGCTGCACTGGCTGAGCATGGGAAAGTTAGCTTGAACGATTTAGAGCGTTACCGCTCACATGTCGGGTATATGAGCCTGTTTGGTAAAGCACATTACTTACAGGCTGCACTGAAAATAGAGGGGGCAGATAAAATTAGAAAAGAAGTGACTGATATGATACTCAGTTCTTCCTCGCAATCTGGTGGTAAATTTGCCTTTAATGAAGAGCTGGATGATAGTTACGCACGTGTCCTTGCTACATCTCCTCGTACTAACTGTGCAATATTATCTGCGATCACACAATATGGTGAAGATAAAGCCGGAGCATCACTCGTTGGGGATATCCCATTCAAATTGGTACGCAGTATCACGCAGGCACGAGGCAATCGCGATCACTGGCAAAATACGCAAGAGAATGTATTTTGTATGAATAGTTTGATCGATTACTCGCGCATCTATAAAAACCTAACACCAAATATGCACGTTTCTGTGACAATGGATAAAGAGAATTTAGGAAAAGCGAACTTCAAGGATTTACGTGACGATGCGATGACGTTAAGTCGCCCGATCACAAAGGATGACCCTGGTGTAAAGCGCAAAGTGAATATATCCAAAACTGGCGATGGCAGGATATATTATGCCACGCGTATGCGTTATGCTTCACTAGAAGACCATGCGATCCGCCTCAATGCGGGGATTGATATTCGCAAAGAATATAGTGTTAAGAGAAATGATAAATTGGTTCTGTTAAACAATCCAAGTGAAATCAAACGCGGGGAATTAGTGCGAGTTGATATTTATGTATCATTGCCAACAGCGCGTAATTTCGTTGTTGTAGATGATCATGTACCAGGAGGATTGGAGCCGGTAAATCGTGATTTAGCTACGACTTCCATTGTCGATGCCGATCAAGCTGAATTCCAGGCGGCAGGAAGTTCATGGTGGTTCCGATTTGATGATTGGCGTCATTTCAATGCATCGCGCTGGAGTTTTTATCATAAAGAACTGACGTTTAATGCAGTACGCTTCTATTCTGACTATTTACCTGCAGGTAATTATCATCTATCCTACATAGCACAAGCCATTGCAGAAGGGGAATTTACTAAAATGCCAGTCCATGCAGAAGAAATGTATGATCCAGATGTTTTCGGCAAAGGACTGCCGGGCACGCTAAAGGTAGGGCAATGAGTTGGTTTAAATGGAAAAGATTTTTTATAATTTTAGCAGCAGTAACAGTAATTATTGCTACAATGCTAACTTATTTTACAGTTTCCAGTCTAAAGCCTGCACCAGAATCATTTCATGATGTTCTTTCTGATAGTCACCATATTCAAATTCTCGACCGTTATGGTAATTCACTCAATACGACCTATCAAAATAACTGGAATATCCACAATATAGTCGAACTTCATCAGGTTCCTGAATTCCTCAAAACAGCCTTTATCATTTCCGAAGATAAGCGCTTCTATCAGCATTCCGGCCCAGATTGGTTGGCACGAGGCTCCGCTTTACTCACAAACATCAAAACAATGAGGGCAGCGCGTGGAGCCAGCACCATAACCGAGCAAGTTGTCCGGATGATCCACCCACGCCCACGAACCGTTTGGTCGCGCTGGTTAGAGGGATTTGAGGCAAAAGAGTTAGGAAAATATTTTACCAAAAATGAAGTCCTGGAATTTTACCTTAATCAAGTGCCTTATGCGGCTAATCGTCGGGGTGTCTCACAAGCTGCACGTTATTACTTTAATCGGGATTTGGAAGTTTTAAGCAAAAAAGAAATGCTGGCACTCATTGTGTTAGTGCGCGCACCTAGCCGGTTGGATTTATGGAAAAATACAGAAAAAATTGAATCCAGCATCAACCATTTAGCAGATCAATTGATAGAAAAAGATTATTTATCAGAACAAGATAAGACTAATTCGTTAGCGCAAAAATTTGACTTAGAAGCGCCCAAATTGTCTGTTCATGCAAATGAATTTGTACGGCACGTGAAAAATCACCCCCTCCTTCATCTGGCTGGCTGGCCGCATGTCAGAACCACACTGGATGGACGATTGCAGCAACGTGTCCAGACGATGCTTGATAGAAGGCTAAAATTTCTAAAATATCAAAAACTACATAATGGTGCGGTATTGGCAGTCGATCATACAACCGGAGAAATACTAGTATGGGCAGTTGCTGGGAAGCATATAGAGGATACTCCTGGAAGATTTATCGATGCTGTCACCACACCGCGTCAACCAGGGTCAAGCCTTAAACCACTGCTCTATTCACTCGCTCTGGAAGAAGGCTGGTCAGCCGCAACTATTATCGATGATGCGCCATTGACAGAATCTGTAGGCAACGGTCTGCATTCCTACCAAAATTATAGCCGTACATTTTATGGGCCAGTAACACTTCGGCAGGCGCTTGGTAATTCACTTAATATTCCCGCACTTAGGGCACTACAATATGTTGGGCCAGAGAATTATCTAAGTTACTTAAATAATCTTGGATTTACAGGGTTGAACAACCATCCAAATTTTTATGGTGATGGTATTGCGCTTGGAAATGGGGAAGTGACGCTTTATGAATTAGTGCAGGCATATGCAGCTATCGCAAGTGGGGGCATGTTCCATCCACTCACCTTATTTTCTGATGGACTTCACGTGGAATCCGCACGCCGTGTATTATCGCCAGAGATTGCCTCATTGGTTGGGAATATTTTATCCGACAGGCGAGCAAGAGAGCTAGAATTTGGTGAATATAGTGTGCTTAATTTCCCAATAGAAACAGCCGTGAAAACAGGTACATCAAGTGATTACAGGGATAGTCTTGCCATAGGATTCAATTATCGTTACACTGTAGGTGTATGGATGGGGAATTTAGATGGACAACCAACGGATGGAATTACAGGATCTACAGGCCCGGCATTGCTACTTAGAAGTGTTTTCTCAGAGTTAAACAAACATCAAGAAACCAGGCCTTTGTCGATCCATAAAAAGCTGGTGAAGCATGATTTATGCGTTGATACGAAACAAAGTAAGTCTGAAAATCAGCAATGTGAAACCTACACAGAATGGTTTGCCCCAGGCACTGCACCCATGGCAACAACACAAACTGCTATTTCTCAGCCACCATTAATACGTTTGCGCAGACCTGCACATGGATTGCACATAGCCTATGACCCCAGAGTTACTAATAAATTACAAGCTTTTGAGTTTTTCATACAAGGTATTTCAGACACTGAAACAGTGAAATGGGATATTAATGGTAGAGAGACGATTGCACAGGGAGGGAAATATTCGTGGCCTTTGCAAAAAGGCAAACATGAAGTGCAAGCAACGATATGGCGTGGAAAACAACAAATCGCCGAAATTAAAAAAACTAGATTTGTGGTAAAGTAAAAAATTATTGTGAAATAAAAAACTTAAGAGAAAAATATTTTGTCAATTTATATTAACTTATTACTGCCAATTTTATGGATTTCTGCTCATTATCAAACTATTCTTTGGTTATTCAATAAAATTGAAGCACGGCCAGATGCATCACTGCTATTATTACTGATTATTGCGGCCATTGGATTTACATTTTCTAAATTGCGCCTCAATACACACTCATTAACTTCAAGATCACCGATGATTTTGTTTTTAACCGTGGCTAACCTCTCAGTTATTAATTCATATATAATTGAGTTTTATCAATTGCAAGTCACTTTTTTTCTGCTTGGAATTTATGCATGGCTTGGCTTGCAAGAATCTATATGGCATAAATGGCAAAAATCTCTGAATATTGGTATTCTTCTGTCGCTGGCTATACCTTTCTATTTAGAATTTAGCTCTGGATTAGGGTTTGGCCTAAGGTTGGTAACCGCCTATATTGTTGAACAAACATTGCATATGCTTGGTTTTCAAGCTGTTTCTTCACATGATGTTATCATTACCGAGAATGCGATTGCACATATTGACATTCCATGTAGTGGCCTAAAAAGCTTATGGATAGGCAGTGCATTTTATTTAGCAGTACTAGTCGTACTAAACATACGAATTAGTTGGAGCATATTGTGGAAATATATTCTAGTTATAATGCTGTTACTCTCAGCAAATACATTTCGCGTGTTAATATTAACGCTGCTTACATCAGTCTACAGAATGCCAGATATAGCCGAAATACTTCATGTGCCGCTTGGCATATTAGGATTTACGCTTAGCTGTTTGTTTGGTTGGTTCTTGCTAAAACACATGCCTGAAACAAATAATACATCATCAGATCCTAACCTGATTAAGCCAACAAAATGGATTATTGGCTTGTTTATTCTTTTCTTTTTGCAATTACTTGTAGTCACAAGTGAAAGACATAAAACTGTTCCACTGACAATGAATTCAATGACTTTATTACCCATGGCAATAGAATCTGTTCCTCTGACAAAGCAGGAAGATAGCTATTTTGCACGCGGAAAAGAAACAATCGCCGAAAAATGGCGTTTTGATTGGAAAGACAATACTGGCTCAATGCTAGTTGTTCATAGTCGTGACTTTAATATGTTTCATGCACCAGAATTATGCATGGCTGCAGGCGGTATTACGGTTGATTCAATGCAAACCATCAAAATTGGAGAAAATCGTTTTAGGCTCTTATCGCTAAATCAAGGCAGTGCCACTGGTATATATTGGTTGCAATCTGGCAATCATGCAACAGATGACTTTACATCACGATATTTACAATATATTCTGAAAAATAATAAAGAATGGTCTATGATTTCAATAGTTTTGCAAATACCATACCCACCAGATAATATAATTGTAGAAGATTTAATAAAGGCTGTTTTTGAAATAGGCGCGGAGAAAAAATAGTGATGAAATGGATAGCTCCACGAAATAAAGTTACAAGAATTGCTTGCTATTCTACCTTCTGGGGGTGGAATATTACATTTTTGTCCATCACGCTTTTTGGTATAATTCCTTTGATTGGAATGCAGCTTTCCTTAGCCGTATTGCAAGGTGATTTACCTCTTGATTTACTCATCAGCTTAATATTTCTGGTTTTAGTTCCAATCATCAGCCTTGGGATTGCATATAAAAAATTTAAAGGACGACCATATTTACAGATTCGTTTATTCTATGGTGTGGAAGCCCCACTGTTCTTACTAGGTCTTATTCGGCTTTTTATTATACGTGAACTCACTCTGGCCAGCATATTTCTAATTGTTAGCATTGTCGCGTCGACCTTTATATATGGATATTTTCTTTTACGTAATGTATCAGATGAAAATCGATCATCGCGAAAGGACGCACCTTTATCTGCATTACTTCTAATTATCTCTCTTTACGTTGGTACGATCCTGGCTTTTTATGCAGTCCCTTTAGCATGGGGTTTATTATCGTTCCTCTTTCAATTCAGCTGGCTTATAGAAATTTACAAATTTGTAACAATGCTGGAAAGCTGGAAGATGTTGTTTAGCATGCTTTGGTGGTTCCCATTTGCAGTCTTACTTTTCTCCTTTTCAATTGCTTTATTCATTGGCTCACCTATTGCTATTATCCTTTTCTACGTTTCAATATGGTGGAAAAAAGTAAAACATATTGGATGGAAATATGCAGCAGTTACAACCACAAGCGTAGTAGCCATATGGCTCACATGTTTTATATTGGTAAATAAACAACCCCAACAGCAAGTATTCACTTGGTTTGAAGAACAAGGAACGCCTTCTCCTGCTGAGCACAAGGCGTTTCTCGTTAAAAATCAGGATGAAATTCGTGAAGGTTTGATCAATGCATATTTATACCCATATCGCTATTTTAGTGTTAAGGGGCGAGTTAATCATATAAGTAAGATTTATAGCAAAATATTCGGTGGGAATCGGGATAATTATGAGTGGTTAGACCCCATATATAGAATTCTTATTTCTCCGATACTATATGATGGAAAAAAAGGAGATAATCAAAAAGCAGTAAAACTTTATGCAGAAATGTTTGACAGCCCTATCCAGCGTACAGAAAGAGAGGCTATATTATCATCTGTAAGCGCCACGTGGGATCGTATGCAAGTTGAAGCTGGACTTCTTAATATTAACCAGCAGCAGGTATGGATTAAAGCACAAAGCATTACGACGACACAACAACAAATGACAACAGATGTTGAGATTTATGAAGTTTATGAAAATAAAACACCTGACAGACAAGAAATTTTCTATTATTTTTCTCTTCCTCCTAATTCAGCTATTACGGGTTTATGGTTAGGAGAATCAGGCGATAGAAGTAAAGCTCAACCTTTTATCGTATCACCGCGTGGAGCTGCTCAAAAAGTTTATAAACGACAAGTACGTCGTCTCATAGACCCAGCATTGCTTGAGCAGGTTGGTCCGCGACAATATCGTTTGCGTGCATTTCCTATACCTCCTAGGCAGTTAACACGCCGTGCAGGAAGGTTCTTTGGTAGTAGAACAACCATTTCTGAAACAGATGAACAACCCAATATTCATCTTTGGTTGACATATAATATATTAAACCAAAAAAACGTAGAACATATATTCCCTAATTTATTAGAAAAGAGAAATGTATATTGGGACGAAGATAGTCAGCGCACTCTCAATGGGACAGAGTTTGAAAATGATTTGGAATGGATGCCATCTTTACAGAGTAAATCTGAAGACTTTGTAACCATGGAAGCAGGCACCATCTCTTCAGCGGATGGAAATATCTATAAAGTTACAGCTTCTATTTTTAACCAGCAATTAGACCTCACCCCTATCAGTGCAGCTGTTTTGATTGATAGCTCCTACAGTATGCATCAGAAGAAAGAAGAGCTCTATAATTCTTTGAATTTTCTTAAAGGTCATGCAAAAAATTTAGATATTTATGTTCATCCCATAAATGAAGAACGCACATCGTTAAGCAGTATTGATGACGTAATTTATTATGGATTGCTGACTGATAGTGATTTATGGAACAGAGCTGCTAGTATTTCTATGTCGGCCAACTATGATGTCGTATTCGTGTTAACTGATCAAGGGAGCTACGAGCTATCTAAAGAAAATCCTGAAATGACAAATTCCGTTGGAAGTAATATTTGGTTTGTTCACTTGGACAAATTAGCCCCTGCATATCAAGATTCTGTTATGCGTGAGCTTATGAGTTATGGAGGGGTTGCTTCAACCGTAAAAGAAGCGTGGCAACAATATCTATTGAATAAATCATTACCTTCATTTCAACAGGTAGATAATAGAATATTGTGGGATTTTGGTGTATGCGATGAAAATGCTGAATCACTAACGGTTAGCGTAAAAAATAATACGATTGCGGCTGTTATGGCAGCGAAACTGATTGATCACTTAGCTCGTTGTCAAAAAGACAAACAAAGTTTGGCATTTCTTGATAATCTGCACTCTATAGCAAAAACTAATAATGTGGTAACGCTATATTCTTCAATGATCGTATTGATAAATGATCGTCAAAAAGAACAACTGAAAAATGCCGAACAAAACAAAGACCGCTTTGATCGTCCTATCGATTCTGGAATAAAAACACTAAATAAGCCGGTTGATTTACTAGTATCTGGTGTTCCAGAACCGGAAGAATGGTTGCTTATTATTATTGCATGTGCCTTCCTATATAGGTTAAGAAGCATAAAATGTTCCGGGGATAAAACGATTTGTTGATATATAGTAATGAAGTGCCACCCAAGAATCGAACTAAATAATTGTAAAAGGAGTAGGTGCTGATATATATTAGACACAACTATTAGGCGAGAATAT
>JBCCCO010000084.1:0-12238 GCA_039033475.1 Pseudomonadota bacterium
GGTTGGGCCGCTGTCGTCGATTGGCAAAGGATTGGGAAACATCACTCGAAAGCTCGCAAGCATGGGTAGTTATTGCTAACATTAGGATTTTAACACGCAGGCTCGCAAGATATTGTTATCAAACGTAAACTTTTGAGTCAGACTCTTAGTCTAAGCAACTACTTATGACTGTCCGTAATAAACACCATAGCAATTCTAATTTTGCTGTTGTACCTTAAATTTTGTAAAATAAATCAATAGAGGATGGTATTATGTCTGAACCAGTTTCAACACCGGATAAAAATGGTTTCTTTCTGGGCACTAGAGGAGATGATCTACTAGATGGAACAAACTTTGATGATATTATTGTGGGCTTCTCTGGAAATGACAGTCTTTATGGACATAACGGTAATGATAGAATTATTGGTGGCAATGGTGATGATATTCTGGATGGCGGCGATGGTAAAGACCAACTTATAGGCGGCGATGGAAATGATTTAATTGTTATAGGTTCAAAATTAGAAGATTCTTATCTTGATGGCGGAGCCGGCGATAATGATGTGCTTGTTGCAGGGGAGATAGGCGATAAAACCTTCGCTGAGTTATTTGAATACCTTGGCATTACAATTGATGATGTTGAAACTTTAGATTTCGAAAATGGATATATTATTCTAAAACAAGATGTTGAAGGCGCGGGAGATATAACATTTACAGGGTTTGAAAAAATACAAGCTTCAAACTCTGTTCTGACTGATGCTGCTGCTGCGCTAGCTGCACTCTCAACTGGCACCTATGTCGTCCAGCCAAATGAAACCGGTACTATATTCAATAGTGGCCCGCTTGATCTGACGCAGCTCCCTGAGCATAAGGTGTTTTTAAGTATTTACTCGGAACTAAATTTAATCGGGCCAGGTGCTGAAATTCGTTCTGATGGCACTATTATTCTGAACACTTCATATAGCACTAATGACCTTGGCTAGCCTATTCCTATCGACTTCTCGTCATTTTTAGATTTTTCTTTCTGGGGCACAGATACTATAATTGTTTCTCCCAGAACTGCGGCAAAACTTGCTGATAGCTTAAATATACCATTAACTCAGGCTCTACCCACTTTTGTAGTTAATGATAGCGATCTGCCGGCTACCGTTGATGGTTCTGGTTATGGTGCAATTGATGTGAGTGGTCTGACTGGCGACAACGAATTAGCCTTTATGAGAGAAATACTTGATAAATCAGTTTATCAGCCCAGTGAGCCAATTTACGATAATGGCGACGGCACGGCTACTTATGATATTAGTGGTTTAAACATTTCAGTATTTTCTGTATTCTCTGATAATGGTGATTTGTTGTTAGAAGTTCAAAATCCTGGAAAATTTATTGTATCCCCGTTAGTTGAGAATATGCTTATAGCTAATGGTATTCCTCTTGGATAAAGTTACAGCGCATCTGTTTAAAGTGGCTTTGTTTGATAAAAAATTTGAGTGTAAATACCACAGGTATTTACACTCAGGCTTTGTATGGTTTAAATGACTTATCGTTTGTGGTATTGGGAAGCCTCGTTTCTTTGTGGCTTCGAGCCACTAAATCTTTTTAGGAAACCTGCAATTATATCAATAGCTTAGGGCTCTCTCCAGAATAGCTTAAGGCTCGGTCATTAGGACAGTTGTATGCCAGTACAAAAACCGCAGAATAAATTAGCGCCTAGCATTAAAACCATAGCCTCCACTCCCCGAGCTTGGCAACGCATGCTGTCTGGTCGGCGGCTTGATCTGCTAGACCCGTCTCCACTGGACATCGAAATCAGCGATATTGCGCACGGCCTGGCCCGCGTTGCTCGATGGAACGGCCAAACTGCGGGCGATCATGCATTCTCTGTTGCTCAGCACAGTCTCATTGTGGCAGATATTGCGAACGCCTTATCCCCGGGTCTTTCCGCCAAATGGCAATTGGCGGCTCTTTTGCATGATAGTGCGGAATACGTTATTGGCGATCTCATTAGCCCGTTTAAAGCCGCCATTGGCCTGGACTATAAAACCTTTGAAATAAAGCTGCTTGCTGCTGTTCATATGCGCGTTGGCATTCCGGTTGCGCCTCCTCAAAAAATTGAACGCCTGATAAAGTCAGCAGATCGGATGGCGGCATTTTATGAAGCGACTGTTCTTGCTGGTTTCAATGAAGAAGAAGCGCAAAAATTTTTTGGCGTGCCGAAAAATTTGAATAACGTGCTTACGGAACAGCTTTGCAACCTTGAGCCACTGCCTAGCTATAAAGCCCAAGATGATTTTTTAAAGCATTATGAGCATCTGTCACAAGATCTTTAAATCTGAGGGAGCATACCCAGTTGCATTTATGTTATGTCAAAATCATCGCAACATACCCCTGAGTTAAAAGATGACTTAAAACTCGAAATTGGTCTAAACGCTGCAATCATAATGATAGACCAAAATCAACCCCATAGCCTGATTATTCCCTCTCAGCAGAACTTAGATACGCCTCCAACACCTTATGAGAGCAGGATTTGTAGTCTTCCGTTTGGTCCATTCTCACCTTATGAGCACCGCACCTTAGAGATTGGATTGCGATCTTGGGTTTTGGCTCAAACAGATCTCGAGCTGGGTTATGTCGAACAACTTTATAGTTTTGCAGATCGTGGCCGCCACGCACAACTTCATGATGTAGATTCACACTTTGTTTCAATTGGATATTTGGCATTAACGCATAACCAAAATGCAAAAGCATCCAAAGAGGCCACATGGCAAAGTTGGTATACATATTTTCCTTGGGAAGATTGGCGTAGCGGTAAACCTAGTATTTTAAATGAGGAAATTGAGCCCAGACTGACTGAATGGGCACACGCCCCCTCAAATACAGATCAATCGGTCAGCCCCTTAAAACGCCGTGAACGGCTGCGTATTTGTTTTGGCATGGAGGGCGGAAATTGGGATGAGGAAAAAGCTTTAGAGCGCTATGAATTATTATACGAAGCAGGGCTTGTTCAAGAAGCCATCCGGGACAAACGTAATGCTGCTCAATACTGGCAAAATATACCAGCCTTTGGCGAAGTTATGATTTATGACCACCGCAGAATATTAGCAACCGCGATGGGCCGGTTGCGCGGCAAAATCAAATACCGCCCCGTCATTTTTGAGTTAATGCCGGATGTATTCACCTTGTTTGACTTACAAAAAACAGTTGAAGCAATCTCTGGTCGTCATATTCATAAGCAAAATTTCCGCCGCTTGGTCGAAGGTGCCGGACTGGTTGAACCAACCAGTCAAGTTAGTCAAAATACGGGAGGGCGTCCTGCCAAATTATTTCGTTTTCGTAGAGAGGTGCTTTTGGAACGCCCTGCCCCTGGTGTGCGTGTTTCAAGTTCAAAAAACTAACCCACAGTCATACTGAGTTTAGATGAATTCACTTTATATGCCCTAAGTTTTTGTGGGCGAGCAATTCTTCCACCTTTAAGTGAATCTACTTAAAGGCGGCTCACTATAGAGGCCACCTCTAAGAATATCCAAATTTGGAATTTGTGAGCATTTTATCGCATCTCGGCTTCAGGTGCTGCAATAAAAAGCATTTACCTTACCTGTCGAAGTCCTCTATCAAGTGGAGGAATTTGACCCCGCCCAGCAGCTGAAACCACACGCCTAAAATTTGGACATTCCATGTGACTTGGTGCCGGACAATTTGCTGTACTGCGCAGAGCATCTCTTATTAAAGAAAGCCGACCAATCATAGCATCAAGCTCATCAGCCTTTTGTTCAAGTTTACGCCTATCAATATTCGGCCCTTCTGGAGTGAACATATCTTTAATTTCATCAAGTGAAAAACCTGCGGCTTGTCCAAGTGAGATAAGATTAAGGCGTTCCAACACATTTGCATCAAAAGTACGTTTGAGACCGTTGCGCCCAACGGATTTAATAAGACCACGTTCTTCATAGTAGCGCAGCGTCGAAGCAGGTTGTCCACTACGTTTTGAAATTTCTGTAATATCCATCATTATTTTTCTTGACCTCAAGTATACTTGAAGTGGCAATATACTCTCCATTGGAGAAAAAAACAAGTTCTATTGGAGTGAAATTATGACATTAACCTTATATGGGTCAGCGTTGAGTCCTTATGTTCGGGCTGTACGGGTGACACTTGTTGAGAAAGATTTGGATTATGAATTCGTGACAATTGGCCCAGCAGAACTACAGGCACCTGAATATGCATCACTCCACCCTTTTCGTAAATTGCCCGCTTTAGATATTAATGGAGAACCGCTTTTTGAAACTTCCGCAATTATACGATATATAGATGAGGCGCATGAAGGAAAAGTTAGCCTCCAACCAGTCGACCATCTTGCCCGCGCCCACTCCGAGCAATGGATGAGCGCAGCAAATTCCTATCTCTATAAAGACATTTTTACTGGCCTATTCTTCCAAAGATCACTTGCTCCCCAATTTGGCATACCTGTCGACGAAGGCCTCATTGCGACCAGTATCGAAAAAACACGTAGCCATATCAGTATTATTGCAGATGCTTTGTCCCGCGGCACATTGGGAAGAAATTCTCATCTGACACTCGGTGACATCCTTGTTGGGGCAATTTTGATACCACTGCAAGAGATCGAAGAAGGTCGTCATTTACTTAACTTAGAACCAAAAGTTGAGAGTTGGGTAGACAATCTTTCACACTGGCATAGCTTTGCAAGCACTAGGGCATAAGAAACAATAATTACTACCATTAGATACATATTTTTGAGGAGCAGATGACATCATTAACTGAACTGAAAGAGGAACAAGAGCAAATCTGGAATGGCCCAATGGGCAAAATTTGGGTTGAGAACCAGGATTTTATTGATGGAATGATATATCCATTTGAGAAATTTTTGGTCGATAAAGTTGTTTCACTCTCACCTAAAAATATTCTGGATGTGGGGTGTGGTAATGGCGCGACATCGATAGCTATGGCACGTGCTATTAAACCAAATGGTCAGTGCACGGGGATAGATCTTTCAAGATCAATGATAGACAATGCCTTATCACATCTTAATTCTTCTGATGAAAACGTAACGTTTCTTTGTGGCGATGCAAGCGATTACGCATTTGATAATACAAAATTCGATGTTTTGACATCTCGCTTTGGCGTTATGTTTTTTGCCGACCCAGTAGCCGCATTTACAAACCTTCGAAATGCTGCTGATAATCGAGCACAACTAGCCATTCTGGTTTGGCGAGGGCCTGAGGAAAATGAGTTTATGATGGCGGCAAAGCATGCTGCTACGCCTCACCTGCCAGAACTACTGCCAAAAGAACCAACATCACCTGGTCCCTTTTCTTTAGCATATCCAAACCATGTGCACACCATCCTAACAAAGAGTGGATGGACAGAGATTAATCTTGAGCCTATCGATTTACAGTGCCGTTTTAGAAGCAATGACCTCGATATGTTTCTTACAAAACTTGCACCTATTGGTCATGATCTTGAGACCCTTGAAGAAAATATTCGTGAGAAAGTCTCAACAGCTGTTCGTGCAGCATACGAAAAGTTTTTAGATGGGACAGAAGTCAAATTCATTGCGTCGTGTTGGATGATCAGTGCGCTTGTAAATGAAGTTTAAATAATAACAGATATATCTTTTGAAATTAGAAGGAAAATTAAGATGACAAAAACAGTTATTATTGAAAAAAACACTGTAATAGACATGCCAATTGATAGGGTTTGGCAAGTAAGTGCTGTAGAGTTTGCTCACATTGATCGATGGGATGGTAATGTTAAAACATCTGACCCAATTGCCTCAGGTCCCACTGGGGAAAATATCGGTGGCCGAGTTTGCAAGATGTACAATAAAAGAAAGACTGTAGAACGCATTGTTGAATTTGACGAAGGCAGACGTACTTTTGCTTATGAAATAACCGAAGGCTTACCTGGTTTTGTTATATTAGCACGTAATACCTGGACCCATCAAGCGATCGCTAACAACAGTACTAAGTTGACAATGCGTCTTATGATGCAAGTTAGAGGTTTGCTTGGAACATTAATGAAAGCTCCGATGAAATCACAAATGAGCAAAGTTTTAAGTAAGGCTCAGGAAGAACTTAAGCACTACGCAGAAACTGGCCAACCTCACTCGCGCAAAAGAAAAAAAATGAAGAAATTGCAACGTGCCTAGCCGAACACAGCTTAAAAACGGCATAATAAAAAACTTAGATGCATAAGTCTAGATAATATCTCGACTTATGCACTTTATACAACCAAAACGCCAATCACAGGAGCTGATCTTCTCAATGATAAAGTTCTGCCATTCTACAAAAAACATGATGTCTCATTGTTACGGATACTGACTGAAAGCCAAAACAGGATCAAAACGATGAAAAATAAAATCACACGTATTATAAAAAATCCTAATTTAAATAGTGTTTAACTTGCTTGCGATTTCCGAGCCGGATTGTTATGTTTTTTAGAATTTATATCATGGTATATTAAGGAGAGATATACGCACTTATTGGCAAGCGCAAGTTTTGAATACGCTGTCAGATCAAATTATGACTTTTACACTTCTGTAAATCTAACATAAATCAATCAAACGGCAATAGACACCGTGACGCTTTATATCTTAAATCATAATAGTCCTTTGCAGTATCCACATCACGTAAAATATCCAACAGTGCAACACGTGCATTTGCAGTATTTTTTAAAGTATCTTGAAGCGTAAATTCACTTGACCATCTTACATTTTCGAACAGTGATAAAACTCTCGGCATTCGATTTTGACCAACCAACCAATATCCTCCGTCATCGGCAGGGCCCAATACAACGTCATGATTTCCTAATTTTACAAATGCATCTGAGATATGTTGCAGGGTTATTTCCGGAATATCGGTGCCAATAATCACAACAGGTCCTGGTGGCAAATCATTAAATACACGCTGCATCCTCTGACCTAAATCACCACGCCCTTGGGTGATCGTATGAACTGCATTCCAGAATGGGTGACACACATCAAGGTCTGGAGAAACTGCCAGGAGCGTTTGCCATTTTGTTGATGCACTCAAACGCTTGATGATCCCGGAGCATAAATGCCTGTAAAATGAAGTTGCACGAGCTACGCCTATATCTCGACTAAGCCGCGTTTTTACAGCACCGGCTTTTGGTGTTTTCACCATAATGACTAGATAGTGTGGCCTGCTATGATAATATCTCGGAGTAATACCAGAAAATTTGAGACTGCTGCGCTTAATCATAAAAACGCTCAATAGTCCGTGGCGGGACACGTAAATAATACAGCAGCAAACAAAAAAAGTTTCGCATCATGCGGAAGAGATAACCGTCTGTTTTGTACCGTATTGCACTGGTAACAGCTTTTTTTTGCAAAAGCATAATACGGCTACGACCAAGACGTCGAACAATATCGACATCTTCCATGAGAGGAATCGATTTAAAGCCACCAACAGACTGATAAAGTTTTTTTGAGATCAGAACCCCTTGATCGCCGTATGGTAGTTTGAAGATTAAACACCTCAGAGCAACCAGTTTTTCCAAAAACCTTGGCATAACGCCAAAGTCATCTAGTGCAAAACGAAAAGCCGCCGCGGATTGTGTTTTTTCTCCAATCTCAATATGCTTGATAAAACGCGCCGCCTCCTGCTCCCAGCCCTGCTCTAAGACTGTGTCAGCATGCAAAAACATTAGCCATTGTCCTTTGGCATCCTGAGCGCCGAAAGCCATCTGCGTGCCACGCCCTTTTGCGCTCTTAACAAATGTTGCACCCGCTTCACCTGCCAACTCCCCTACAAAGGGATCATTTGACCCACCGTCAACCACCACCACATCACTTACAAGACCCTCAATAGCTGCAGGGACAAGTGCTGCCAAACATAGACCGAATCTCTTTGGTGGATTTAACGTAGGAATAATTACAGTAATCATGAGCAATGCTTATCATGATTACCAGTTTCACGACAAGATCGTGATGCCAAATGATTGCTGTTTGTTTTTATTCAGCAGCTGCTATGCTCTGCTCATTCGCGGCCTCAACACTCTCATCTTCCACTTCCACAAGTGAAATACCAATATAGCGAATGCGACCGCCGATTTTGGCTTTTTGAATTCCAAGCTCACTGAATTGCCTACCAAAAACAGGCAAGGACATTGCCTCACGATGATATTTGCGGCACCATTTACAATAATTTTCATATAAAGAATTTGCCGTGACGCTAGATCCTTCGCTTTTAGCAACATGATCAGCATAATATCGTTCTAAATCACTTTTTGGCAACATCAGTTTTTTTACTTCAGCAATAGGTCGTTTCGATACTTTTACAGAAGAAGAGGCTGATATTTCATGCTCATAAGGTGTAGAGGGTTGATACGTGCGGAAATGACTAAACGCAACAAACAGACCAAGGCTAGACCCAACCTCTACCAAAAGCGAAACGAGAATTGTTAAAGCCATTTGGATATCACCAATATCAACTCCAAGCAGTTTTGATAAAAATGCTGACTGAGGATCCGCGGCAACAATAGCAACACCATCACTTTCCTGTGTAATTTTTGCAAGCTTCTGCTTTAGCGCAGTAATCCTCTGTTCTAGTTGACGCGCCTGCTTAGAAATAGCCAATTCCTTGCGCAATTCCATAACTTTAGCGCAAGAATTTCGAGTAGAATAACTTGGAGTTGTGCAATTTTGACTGATCTCTGCGACAGTTCCGATAACCACCCTTCTCTTACGATTACGAATTGGTGTAGACAATAAAGCATTGAGATCAGCTTCCACTTCTCCGATAGATCGGTGCCTCGGTATCCAACTCAATTTTTCTTCGGAACGATCCAATTCTTTTTTTGCATTATCGTATATCGCAACATGAATTGCTCTTTGTCCCGTGGTATCCGCGCGATTTAACGCCGCAAAACCAAGCGAAGACGTAATAGAGTAAAAAGAACATACAACCAAAATCAAACATCCAGATAAAGCCTGGATAAAATTCCGTTGCCGCATTGCCCAAATAATAAAAAAAGGTGTAAGCGCTTTCATCCCATCCGCAGCGGCGCTAGCAGCACCATAGATATGCGCATCAAATTCTGTTTTACCAAGTGTAAAACCAAACCGCCAATTCATAGCAGCGGACACCCCTAGCAAGACAATAGCTGCAAGCACACCCAATATGCTCAGAATATATTTCATAACACCCCTCGTATTCCTGACTATCAAGACAGGATTATTGTATTTTTTCAAGGATATAGAGCTATAATCTTTGACAAAAATAATGCGTTTATTATTGCCGCGCTCTGAAACGCACTTTATAAATAAGCTAAGAAAAACTTGAAGCTCGCTGCATCAAATATTGGCCATTCTTTCTCAATATTTCTTATTTAATTTGAATGGCAAAGCACTACAGAAAAGAGGAAAAATAACAAGATAGATCTAGTCAAAATACGGAAACGAAACAATTGAAAACCAAAAATCCACCCCCTCATATTCCTTAACATACACGATTCGCAACAACATGTTAATAACCTGTTTATAGAATTTGGAAAAGCGTTTTGGAACATGAGGAAATTAAAAAGTGCAAAAGCATTATCTTAATGCATTCACACATTTCCATAGGTAAGCGGAATAGAATAAACCGCATGGTATCATGCAGTCATCTTTAAATTTTGTTCAATTGAAAGTGTTATTACGGCGCCTAACCTCTGACTTCTATTCGCTCTTGATTTTTGGCGTCGAGAAGTATGCAAAGAAACTTAATACAATTGCTGAGCCGGAAATAATCGTCATAACTGTGCCGGGAACAAAGTGATTATAGCCTCCAAGATCTATAAAAATGAAATACCCAATGTCTAATAAACCGCCGACGAGAGCTGTGATAAATATGGCCGCAGAGCTATACGCCCAGATAAAAACGCCACCTATAACAGTTACAATACCTACCCAAAGAAGATTAAAACCATGCTGATTTATGACAGCACCAACAGCATCTGGGTAGACCATTTTAAGCGTCTCAGGATCGACAGCATCTGCAATATTACCTACTGCAGTGCCAGTATCACTAATAATGGTCATAACTCCTGCAAAAGCATGCACGAGCCCCCATACAACCCATAAAACACAAGATATTTTCAGAAGAAGCATATTTGTTTTTGAATACGTTTTAGCCATTGAATTTATTACTCTTTTTTGTTGAATGTGCAGACTTTATTTTCTAAAAATACGCGTTCAACATAATTGCAAATACCTTACACGTCAATTGCTTTTGTCTTAGAAATCAATAGCTCACAAGAAGAGCGACACTAAAAAAGTGTACCTTCAACCCAAAAAGGATATATTTCTCAACATACCTTAAAATCAAAAAAAGCTATTGAAATAAAATAAGAAATTAGCAATATCAAACATAGCTCTGATACTCTCATAAATTAAATAGAAAGATCTTATCATGATCCCAAGATATGCCCGAGATCCTATGGTCAACATATGGGCTCCTGAAACCAAATTTCGCATATGGTTTGAAATTGAAGCCCATGCTTGCGATGCCCTTGCAGAACTTGGGGTGATCCCCAAAAGTGCCGCAGAACAAATTTGGTCCAAAGGAAAAAATGCCGAATTTGATGTGGCACGTATTGATGAAATTGAGCGTGAAGTTAAGCATGATGTTATCGCGTTTTTGACCCATCTGGCAGAAATTGTTGGCCCGGATGCGCGGTATGTTCACCAAGGCATGACATCATCGGATATTCTAGATACTTGCTTAAATGTACAACTCGCGCGAGCCGCAGACATTTTATTGGAAGATTTGGACCATCTGCTGGACGCTTTAAAACGCCGCGCGCATGAACATAAAAACACACTGTGCGTTGGTCGCAGCCATGGCATTCACGCTGAGCCTGTCACTTTTGGCCTGAAAATGGCGCAGGCCTACGCCGAATTTAACCGTTGTAAAGACAGATTAATCTTGGCACGGCAAGAAATTGCAACATGCGCTATCTCAGGGGCCGTGGGCACCTTTGCAAATATCAATCCCAAGGTTGAGGAGCATATTGCAAAGCAGATGGGCTTACAGGCAGAGCCGGTTTCGACCCAAGTTATCCCGCGAGACCGCCATGCCATGTTTTTTGCAACTTTGGCTGTAATTGCAAGCTGTGTTGAACGCCTGGCTACAGAAATACGTCACTTGCAGCGCACAGAAGTGTTAGAAGCTGAAGAATATTTCTCAGCTGGGCAAAAAGGCTCATCTGCAATGCCTCATAAGCGCAATCCTGTTTTGACTGAAAATTTAACAGGTCTTGCACGCATGGTGCGCAGCTATGCTATGCCTGCTATGGAAAATGTCGCTCTATGGCATGAGCGCGACATTTCTCATTCTTCGGTTGAGAGAATGATCGGCCCAGATGCAACAATAACCCTCGATTTTGCTCTTGCACGCCTTACTGGCGTGATTGATAAGCTTGTTGTGCATCCTGAAAACATGCAAAAGAACTTGGACCAGTTGGGCGGGCTTATTCATTCTCAACGGGTCTTATTGGCATTGACACAAGCAGGTCTTTCCCGCGAGGAAGCCTACCGTCTCGTGCAACGCAATGCCATGCAGGTGTGGCAGGGCGAGGCAGATTTCTTGACATTGCTTAAACAGGACGCCGATGTGACGGCTACCTTAAGTGCGCAAGATATTGAAGCAAACTTTAATATGGACTATCACCTTAAAAATGTGGACGTAATCTTTGAGCGTGTTTTCAGTGATAAATAATGCACTCTTAATGCAGATGATATTCTAAGCTTTACGCTCAGCCTCAATCTCAGTGATAGCTTTTTCCATATGCTCAACCATAGCTTTACGAATATCCACATCGGAGATCGCTATCGCTTTATCGTCAAAGTCGCCTCGGATTTTGCGAAACACGTCCTCGTCACCAGGCTCTTGCAGATCAGCACGCACCACTGATTTCACATAATTTCCCGCTTCATCCCCACTTAGGCCTAACTTTCCAGCGACCCACGCCCCTAAAAGTTTGTTGCGACGCGCCTCTGATTTGAACTTAAGTTCCGCATCATGAGCAAATTTCTTTTCAAAGGCCTGCTCGCGATCATCAAACGTTGTCATAAATTTTTCCCTCTAGCTGTTGATAAAACTGAACTTTTCATCAAACACAAATAAAAAAAGTGTAGCACACTCGCAAAAATTAATATCTTATTACAGACAACTCAATGCACTTTTTACATTCTCTTATAAATGAGATTTAACTACATTTTTTCAAGAAAAATTAAGAAAGATAAATCAAA
>JBCCCO010000085.1:0-12045 GCA_039033475.1 Pseudomonadota bacterium
CGCTGCGAGCCGTGCTTACGACGGCGCTTCACGAAATGGATGACCTTGTCACCCTTGATCTGATCGACAACTTCGGCTTGGACAGCCGCGCCATCGACAAACGGCGCGCCGATCACGGGGGCATCGCCACCCAGCATCAGAACGTCGTTGAATTGAACTTTTTCACCAGCATCAGCAGCAATCTTTTCAACACGGAGCATATCGCCCGACTTGACCTTGTATTGCTTGCCGCCGGTCTTTAGGACCGCAAACATCGCGTGTTTCCTTTTCGCTTTCGCGTCCTTCGGTTCCCAGTGATGGGATTTGCGGGTGGCCCCACCTCGGACGGCGTGCCCATAAGGGCAGTGTCTATTCGGCCTAAGATCGGCCTGAGTGCGCGCTTATCCGGAGATCGGGGTGCAAAGTCAAGGCAACTTCATTGTCGGCACTGGCATCCAGCAGAGGCTGGAAAAATACCGCATGTGAATCTAGCGCATTTGTATCAGAGAGCGTGCGCGCGTTTTCGACACTGATCCATTGGCCGTTATAAAACACCGTGCCTTGGTCGTCCTCACTTGGGTCCAACGCAGCAAGACCGGCCTGGTCATCAATAACAGTGAGATAAAATGCATCACCCTCATCACCGGCGGTATCTGTCAGGCCGAGCATTACTTCGATCGCATGCCCCAACTCTTCGACCAGAATAGCAGAGACTTTGGCTTTCGCCCCATCACTGGCACCAGCCAAATCAGACGCGCCATCCAGCAAGTTGAGATTGAGGAAAATGGTGTTCTCATCAGCCGAATACCCCCCTTGTGCACCGTTCATATCTGCATCTGACAGCCAAACCACCTGCGGCATGTCTAGAGTAGAGGAACTCGGTGTCCTTCCGGCAAGAAGATCACTCAAAAACACGCGGATCTTATTGGCCAGATTATCATCAATCCGGTCGCCATAAACAGACGTAAGCGCACCCAGCCAATCTGCTTGCGTATCCAAAATCTCGTGAAACTGATCTGCCATCTCTGGCGTAAAATACTCCGCCGTCAAATCAGCCGGTGTATTCGGTATATTTGCCATCGCTATGCCTGGGTTGAGGACTCTTCTTGCCATAATACCAAAGGCTTGGCAGCCGCGATATCCGGGTTGACTACGGATGTTTCTACGTAGTGTGTAAAAGTTGGTGGAAAGTTGGGGACCCTAAAAATTAAGTCCATCCGATTATTTTAGCTGTCTTGCCCCTCAACTTCACGAACCAACTCTTCAACGGCGTTTTGTGCAGAGGGCATAAAGGGATGAATTTTTAGAAGTTTACGATAAACGTTTAGGGCTTGCTTTTTCTTACCTGTTTCTTGCAGCGTCATGGCAAGTCCATGAACGGCCCTAAAGTTTTGCGGATCTAACGCCAAAACCCGGCGCAAATCTAAAAGCGCTTTGGAATAAGCTTTTTCAGCGAAATAGATCTTTGCCCGCCTGCTCCAACCTTCAGTATAATTTGGTTTTAGCACAACCACAGTATCTAAAAGTTCTAAGGCAAGTGTTTGATTGTTTTGAGATAGCGCAATACCGGCTCTATGCATGAGCAAATCCACTGTATCGCTCCCTGACTTCAGCCAGAGCTCCTCAATAGCTCCAGCTATAGTTCCCGCTGATTTGCTACTTTTCGCAGATTTTAGATTGCTGTAGAGCTTATCAAGGATGTAAGTTTTCGTTTTTTCAGGGGTTACTTCTGTTTTTTGGTCAGAGTTTGCATGAGCCCCCCCAACAAAACTCATGATAACCAAAGCAAAGAAAAAAAATACCACACTTTCCAAATTTGTAAAATGTATCTTAAAATGTTTCATAACAGAGATGAGATCAGCTTATCTCAAAAAATGGTCAACCTTGACGGGCCTTAAAGCGGCGATTTGTCTTGTTAATTACATATAATCTTCCTCTGCGCCGAATGACACGATTGTCACGATGACGTTTACGAAGCGATTTAATTGAATTTTTAATTTTCATATCGGTAACCAATTTTATCAAAGGTGTTGTCTTAAATTTTTATCATTTGTGCATAAATTAGTAAAAACACAGAGACGATGACATGTCAATTGTGAGAAAATAAAGTGTTTTGAGAAAAAACGTGTTATCTGATGAAATAAATTACTATACTATGGTATTAAATTGTAAAATCCAGACGCGCGTGCATAAAGATACGTAGAAATAATAGCACGTTAAAACAATCTAAATAAAATAGTATTTTTTGCAATCAATAAATGTAAGATATCTTATATGTTATTTCAGGATCAAGTTGTGGTTATAACTGGTGCGACTTGTCTTATCGGGCAGGCATGCGCAGACCTTTTTGCAGCCAATGGTGCAAAGCTGTTGCTTGCAGATATTGAAGAAGATAAAGGACAGATTTTAGCCAAAAATCTACAAGATGAGGGATACGATGCCCATTTTATTGCTTGCGATATTTCAGAAAAGTTAGATGTTTGCAACTTAATGGCATATTGCTTGGAATGCTATAATCGCGTTGATGTATTCATTAATAATGTCGCTATTGCAGATAGCGAACCTTTTTTAGAACTCTCTCCTGAGAACTTTGATCAAGTTATTCGTACAAATCTCAAGGGATATTTTTTGACAGCACAAGCCGTTGCGCGGCAAATGGTTGAGCAAATCAAAGACGATCATACACCAGGTTCAATTATCCATATTTCTTTATGTGATCATTGTAACGGAAGTACAGACCATGTTGCATATACAGCTTCCAAGGGAGGTGTGCGCCAGCTCACCAAAGCTATGGCACTTGCTCTTTCGCCTTATGGTATTCGTGTGAATGCCATTTCTCCAGGACATATTGCAATTGAAGGTCAGGTGGCGCAGAATCAAAGAAATAATCATAGCCCTCTGGGCCGCCCAGCCAATCCCACAGAAATTGCTGACATTGTTGTTTTTTTGGCCAGCCAAGCGGCGAGTTATATGACCGGACAAACCATCTACGCAGATGGAGGGCGATTTGCTGCTAATGAGGTTATAGAATTTTCCGAAATCAAATAGTTTAATACCAAAATTAATTGTCGCAGTGAGGGGAAAAAATCTCTAGCAGCTTATTGTAAATGTGCTGCTTAAAAGGGACTGTCAATTCTGCAATCTGGCTGGGGTGGGCCCATTGCCATGCATCAAATTCCGCATCATGACCTTGTTTTGCTGAAATATTAATTTCATCCTCTTGACCGAGGAATCTCATTAAGAACCATTTTTGTTTTTGTCCACGATATTGTCCTTTAAGTGCAACGCCAAGCAAGTCTTCTGGAAGGTCGTATGTCAACCAATCTGGCGCCTCTGCGATAATCTCAACATGTGTGATGCCAGTTTCTTCTTCAAGCTCTCGAATTGCGGCTGCTTTTGGTGTTTCGTCAGCATCAATCCCTCCCTGAGGCATTTGCCAGTACATGGATTGCTCGGTATCATTATTGTTAGCAATGCGGCGCCCGAGCCAGATAAAACCGTCTTGGTTGAGCAACATAATGCCCGCACATGGGCGGTAAGACAGATTGGATGTTTCAGTCATAAAACACACTCATTCTAGATTTTTTGTTATGTCCTTAACTGCCTTGTGCTGAGCGTATGGCAGCGCTGATTGGTACCAGTATCGCATTTTTTTGCTCTAGAGTTTTCGCCCACTTTTTTATACGCTCTATTGTCAATGGTAAGGTGGTGCCAATGCCAATTGCCAACCCTTTTTCTCCTGCAATTTCTTCAAGCTTTAAAAGTTGAGCATCTATATCTTGCGCCATTGGAGCAAGATCAATAGTGAGATGGGATTTGGAAAATCCAACATTGGTTTGATTAGCAAGCTTTCCAGCAATTGATCTGGGGGCCTCACCATTATCAAAATAATACAGCCCCCGACGCCCAAGCTCCATTAATATGGGCTTCAAGGCATTTTCTGCCGTTGAAAATTTAGCGCCCATTTTATTCGTAATACCGACGTATCCGGTCATACGCGACATAATCCACTTGAGGCGTTTCAAATTTTCATTTGGCGGCAGGCCAGTTAAAAGCGTATGTGGACCTGGGTCATTGTCTGGATAGTCATAAGGCTCGAAGGGAACCTGCAAAATAATTTCATGACCAAGTTCTCTCGCTTTCTTAATCCACCCTTGTAAATTTTGTCCATAAGGAGAAAATGCAAGTGTTACAGCACCAGGAAGATTATGAATAGCGCTGTGGCTACTATTTGCACTTAACCCCAAACCCGTCATTACAATAGCAATGCGCGTTGGTTCTCCAGGCCCTGGTCTTGGAGGGAGATTAAATGGTCTCGCATAGACTTCCGAAGGTTTTCGACCATCTGTTGAAATTTTTGGCAGGGGACCAAATTGTGAAAATTCCAGCAAAGCTTGTACAGGCACTGGTGACATTGTATGTTTGGTGTTGCGTTGTTGATCGTTGTTTTGCTTAGACTTTTTGAAAACATCTGGCAAGGGCTTTATTTTTGCCTGATCAGTATTTGGCGCTGAGCCAAATTTTTGAACAGCGAGTTTTTGTTGATGGTCTAATTCCACCACAAAAACTGGTTCTCCTCCCATTGGATCTGATTGTAGGATAACCCATGCAATAAGTCCTAGAAAAAAAATCAAAATGCTGATCGATGTAATTTTTAAAGCTCTCATGGAAGCCAAAATCTAAAAAAGTTATCGTGCTTTCATTTCATATTACGAAATGCTTTGTTTTAGAAATGAAATTTTAACGCGAACAAAATTTTGGATATGGATCTAAACTGCTGATCCAATTTAGAAAGGCCCACTTTTTTTAAGATGCTCTCAGCTCGTTATTCCAGTGAAAGCAGGAATCTCAGGAGAATTGCAAAGAGATTCAAACTTTCTCTAGGATAACGGCTATTGTTTTTTTATATGTAAATACAAAAAAGTCATTTTAAATTGAGTGCGCCATAAATGTTTAATTCGGTACCGACACTTTCTGTTTTGATGATTTGGATTTTGCCGAAACCTTGTTATCCAAATTGATCTTCCCACGCAAGAGGTTCAAGGCATATTGGAGTTGCTTATCTTTCAATTTATCTTTAGGCACATAAGATGAAGAACCAGCAGTTTCCGGTCCGCTTTCGCTTTTCAGGTGTCCTCGCAAGCTTGCTTCTCCGCGCGGCTTTTTCTGATATTTTTTGAGATCCTCAGGTAATTCCTGTTCAACTTTGATTTTGGGTGCAATCCCTTTTGCTTGAATAGAACGACCAGATGGGGTGTAATAGCGTGCAGTCGTAAGGCGAATTGCTCCATTGGAACCAAGCGGTATGATAGTTTGCACGGACCCTTTTCCGAATGAGCGGGTACCAATGACAGTTGCTCTATTATGATCATTCAATGCGCCAGCTACGATTTCTGAAGCGGACGCTGAGCCACCATTAATAAGTACAACAATTTTCTTACCGCTGGTAATATCGCCTTTTTTAGCATGAGAACGCTGTGTTTCTTCAAGGTTGCGACCACGTGTTAAGACGATAGCACCTTTGTCCAGAAAGGCGTCTGAGACAGAAATAGCCTGATCCAATAACCCACCTGGATTATTTCTTAAATCAATAATGTAGCCTTTGAGATCTGCCCCAATTTCCTTTTTTAATTTGTCAACAGACTTTTTTAAACTTGAAAATGTTTGCTCATTGAATTGAGAAATTTTGATATAGGCCACATCGTCTTCAACGCGGGCGCGTACCGGATCTATGCGAATGATATTGCGTACAATCTTAACGTCAAATGGATTGGGAACGCCTTTACGAACAATCGTGAGTATTATCGGTGTATTTACAGGCCCACGCATTTTTTCAACGGCCTCTTCCAATGTTAAACCCGTAATTTGCTCTTCGTCCAAATGGGTGATGAGATCACCCGATAAAATCCCAGCTTTGTAGGCCGGAGTGCCGTCAATTGGGGCAACAACCTTAACGATATTATTTTCTGTGGTCACTTCAATGCCGAGGCCACCAAACTCCCCACGAGTTTGGACCTGCATATCTCGAAAACTCTTAGGATTAAGATAAGCAGAGTGCGGATCAAGTGAATTGAGCATGCCATTAATTGCAGACTCAATAAGTTTTCGATCTTCGGGCTTTTCAACATAATCAGAGCGTACACGCTCTAAAACATCACCAAAGAGGTTTAAATCTTGATAAATACTGCTATTTGCCGCAATGGCATAAGGGTTTTGTGAGGCGTTAAAAAATGTTGTCCCTGTCGCTAACGCTGCAAAGATTAAAAATATCCAAAGTGCTATTTCAGATTTCCGCATTATCCTTGTGCCTTCCTATTCCCCGTATTCCACCATGGATCGGGGTCAATGGGTTTACCATCCTTACGAAATTCAACATAGAGCCGGTTTCCGTAGGTGTTAGATACCTGCCCTGATTTTACTTTTTTTGCACCCATTGTTGCAACGGGTTCACCAGCTAAAACAAATTGACCAACGATCGCATCAATTTTTTCCATACCTGCAACTAGAATATGATATCCACCTCCGGCATTAATAATCAAGAGTTGACCATAACTTCTAAACGGCCCTGAATAAACAATCCAGCCATCACTTGGTGACGTGATCTGTGCTTTGGGCCTGGTTTCAAACGTAATTCCTTTTGCTTTTCCACCATATTTGTTAGGTGTTCCAAAACTCTTAATACGCTTACCACTTGCGGGCAAAGGTAACAGCCCCTTGGTATTTGTAAAAGAAAGGGCTGGCTTTATCCGCGCAGGATTAATTAGAGAGGTGACTTTAACATTCTCACCTTTTGGAACCAACTCAATCTTTTTACCAGTACTAGGGTTAATTTTTGATTTTAATCCAATTTTTCCTTGAGCCAATTCTTTTTCGTAATTCCCAAGAGTTGATTTTTTTGAAACTTCATTATCCAATTTTTTAACAAGCTCACGCAGACTGCCTGCCCTGTTGGCGTAGCGCTCAGCAGCTTTACGAATAATCCGCAATTCCTTTTGCTGTGATAAAATCCGTGATTTTTTTGAGGATATTAGTTTTGCGAGTTCTTGACGCTTTTTTGTTAATTTTTCTGTTTCAGACCTGAGTTGTGCTGCCTGCTCCTGTGTATGGGCAACCACTTTTACCAACTGCGTCAAGTCATTAGCAAGTTTGTCTGCTTTTGATTTGAGTTGAGGAAAGACCGATGACAGTAACATCGCACTTCGTACCATTTTAAGGGCATCATCGCGGTGCGTTGTCATGATTGGGGGAGGTTGCCGCCCCATACGTTGCATTATGGCAAGCATGGCAGCCATATGCCCATGACGTTTGGCCATTTTTTTCCGGATTTGTTGCTTTTCAACATTGAGCTTAACAAGTTTTTGTTCAATTTTTGAGAGCGTGACCTCACTATTTTTCACACGATCGGCTGTCACTATCAATAATTTATTTAATTTCTCACGCTCGACTTGCAAGGCGCTCAAGTTCGATGAAATATCATCTTGTTTGCGTGTTGTTGTGTTCAGTTTTTTTGTGGTGCTATTGAGTTGTTTTTGAGCACTTTTTGTTGTCTTAGAATTATTTTGAGTGGTATTCTGAGATTGTGCCGCAGATGTTACAAGTAATGTAAAAGCAAAAAGTATTGCGAAAGTTTTTTCAAAACTAGATCTTGATGTAAGATTGAAAACCATGGACTTTACGTAATAACTGATTTTAATAAACACTAAATAATAGTAATAACATGCAAAATTAACTTTTGCACAAAATAAATAACTTATCCAATTATAGAATCCTCTGCAAAATTTAATGCCCACATCTGGGATAGATTAAACCCCTGATCTTTAGGCAAAGAGAAGTTTGTAGCTGTCGCGATGCGACGTTGTACAATAGGAAGCCATACAAAGACAGATTAAAAAGTTCATTTAATCCTGGTTCTCAAGTATTGCAAGTGTATTATGACAGGGCAGGTCGCGATTAGAAGCGGAAGATGTTCTGCGCCAGATAGCTAACGGCTTCTGCTTCTTCTGGTATCTTATTTGTAAATTGATTTGATTGCATTACTCAACATACTAACTGACTTACATAATTATCACAGGGTTCTATATTTACAGGTCCTGAGCCTAGTTATACTTCTTTAACTCCGAGCCATCTATTTTTGTGACGTTTTTCGTGTAATCAATCGTTTCAATAGGTTTTAGTTCCGGGCCTGCGGGCTTGGATTTAGAATGATGTGTTTTGATAAAATCTGTCATCCTTGGGGCGATTTCAGAACGGAAACGTGAGCCATTAAAAATTCCATAATGGCCAACGCCAGGTTGTTCATAATGGTGTTTTTTTGTAGCAGGCAAACCGGTACATAAATCTTGCGCTGCGGCGCATTGGCCGACACCGCTAATATCGTCCTTTTCGCCTTCTATTGTCATAAGGGCAACGCGTTTGATTTTTGAGAGGTCTATTATTTGGTTGCGGTATGTCATTCGTCCTTTTGGTAAATCATGGCTGATAAAAACTGTCTCAACAGTTTGCAAATAAAACTCCGCTGTTAAATCCATGACAGCAAGGTATTCGTCATAGAAGTCACGATGTTTGTCAGCAGAATCGCCGTCACCTTGAACCAAATGCCAAAATAAATCTTTGTGCGCTGATACGTGGCGATCCAGGTTCATGGTCATGAACCCTGTAAGTTGTAAAAAACCCGGATAGACTTTTCGACCATGGCCAGGGCTGGGCCAAGGCACATTGGTGATAACATTACGTTCAAACCACTCAATTCCTTTTGCTTCGGCCAATGTATTTACCGCCGTTTGATTAATGCGGGTATCTATGGGGCCGCCCATAAGTATCATTGAGTGTGGCACGAAAGGATTTTGTTCGATTTCCATAGATGTTACAGCAGAGATAATGGGGACTGAGGGTTGGCAAACGCCAATCACATGCACATCTCCTTGAAACAGTTCCATCAATTCGACTATGTAATCAATGTAACTGCTGAGATCAAATTGCCCTTCTTTGGAGGGGACCATTCTGGCATCTATCCAATCTGTGATGTAAACATCATGCATGGGAAGAAGGTCTCGCACCGTTCCTCGCAGTAAAGTTGCATAATGACCAGACATTGGTGCAACTAATAACACACGTGATTTGTGTCTCTTTTCGAGTTCTGGGCAGGTGCTGAAATCGCGACGAAATCTGATGAGACGGCAAAATGGCTTTTCCCAGACAACTTCTTCATAAACAGGAACAACGTTATGATTTACTTTTGTTTCAAAGATTTCAAAAAATGGCTTGCCATAGCGGCGCGTTGTACGCTCAAAAACTTCACAAGCGGCTGCTGCGCTTTTTCCTATCGTGGTGTGTGATAATGGGTTAAACGGATTTTTAAGAAATAGGCGACATGAATCCGCAGCAGCCCTCGCAGGCCCCAGTGCGGCATGACTAATTTCATACCAATGATAGAGCATTTTTTTGCTCCCCCTGTTTTAAACCTCGCCTTACAAAAAGAAAACAAGGTTTGTATAAGCCACTTTTTTGTTTCGCATCGCAAAGTTTAATTTAATTATACTTTGATATTTTTCGCGATGCTCTTTTATATTTTGGCAAATTCCATAAACCCGTTTGATTTTGCCTCATTTGTTGCGACAAAAAAACAGAGTTTCGCTCACTTATGCACACTATAAACTATAAATACTTAGAAATCCTTGCAACCATTTGCTTAGGGTCTGTTCCATGATTAAAGTGTGTTAAATAAGACCCATTTTTATCCATAAGGTAGGTTATAGCTGAGTGATTCATGAGGTATTTTACACCTGAGTCTGGAGCTTCAACACGGGCATAATAAATTCGGTACGCCTTTGCTATTTTCTGAATTTCCTGCTTTGTTCCCGTTAATCCAACGATTTTTTTATGGAAATAGTCAAGGTAGTTACCCAGAGTTTCAGCCGTGTCCCGCTCTGGATCAATAGAGACAAAAACGGCATTGATATTTTGTACTTTGGAGCCGAGTTCATCAAGTGCGTTTGCCATAACCTGCAAATCGCCAGGACACACATCAGGGCAGTGGGAATAGCCAAAGTACATCAGGGTTAACTTACCCTTAAAGTCTTTTTCAGAAACGCGTTCGCCGGTATGTGCCATAAGACTAAATGGACCGCCGATTAAAACTTTTGGTTTCGTTGATGATGTGTCGTTTAAAAATAGCGCTGCTGAAATACCAGCGGTGAAACATATCAAAGTTATCAGGAGAATTTTTATTTTCATAAGTTTCTTCATGGATGATTTGAGAGTATTATTTAGCATATTTGTCCATAAAATATCATAATGATTATATCATACATTACATTGTTTCGCAGTATAACAGAGCATAATAGTTCAAAACTCTGAAACCTACAGATAAACAAAATTTGTCTGCAAATTATGGCCTTTAGTAGAATTTTTAATCTATGTATTCTTATTTTTCAAACGTTCCATTTTTAAATCTACATCATCATTCTACAAAAGCTGTCCCTTCTGAGTATGGATGTTTGCGGCTGCGGACGATTATACGGTTGCGTTGGATTGCAGTTTTGGGACAAAGCATAACACTTTGTATTGTGTATTATGGGTTGGCTTTTAATTTGCCTATTGCATTGTGTTTTTTGATTATTGCCATCTCAATATCGTTGAATTTGTTTTTGACGTATTCTTATCTTGAAACGTTGCGTCTTGAAACAATGCCTGCCTTTTTGTTGTTAAGTTATGATCTGTTACAACTCTCAGGCTTGCTGTTTCTGACCGGTGGCATCGAAAACCCCTTCATGATTTTGATTGTCGTACCAGTTATTGTGTCGGCATCAACACAACCGCCCAAAAGCACCGCATTGCTAGGTGGGCTTGCAATTGCATGTGTTACTGTTCTGCTATTCTACGCTTTTCCTCTGCCGTGGTATGGGCAAGAAAAATTTTACATTCCCTGGTTGTTTAAGTTGGGCGTTTGGACTGCACTGGTCTCGGCTATTGTTTTTACCGGGGTATACGCACGGCGTATCGCTCTTGAGACTTTGCAAATGTCTAATGCTTTGAGGGCGACAGAAATGGTGCTTGCCAGAGAGCAAAAGCTCTCGGCTCTCGATGGTTTGGCTGCTGCTGCTGCACATGAACTTGGCACACCTCTCGCGACAATCTCGGTCATTGCTAAAGAGTTAGAACGTGAAATTAACGGCAATCTTGAATTTTCCGAGGATATTCAATTGCTAAAAGGTCAAGCAGAACGATGCCGTGAGATTTTGCAGCGTTTAGCTGACAATGATGGCGAAACTGATGCAATGTATATCAATATCTCTTTGACGCACTTTATTCAGGAGGTTGTTGATGAGTATTCTGTTTATGACAAAAGCATAACTATTACGCATGGACCAAATGAAACTCAGGAAGAGGAGGTACATAAAGTCGAACCCAAACTTATGCGTAATCCTGGAATGCGCCATGGATTTGGTAATATTCTAGAAAATGCGGTTGATTTTGCCAAAGCTGATGTTCAAATCATTGCGTCATGGGATAAAGAGTGCGTTATTCTTCAAGTGATTGATGATGGGCCTGGTGTGCCATCTGCTGTGCTCAAACGTTTGGGCGAGCCATATATTACATCTCGAGAGTCTCTAGTCCCGTCCCACGATTATCATCATGGAATGGGATTGGGTTTTTTTATTGCTAAAACGTTACTCGAGCGCAGTGGAGCAACTGTAGAGATGTCTAACAGAGCGGCTCCGCTCACAGGAGTTGTGGTGCAAATCCGATGGCCTCGGAGATATATCGATATCGGTGTATAATTTTCGGCTTCTTATAACAAAGGCACTCCCCAAGCTCTACGTAGTACTTAGAAACATCCGTAGTCAACCCGGATATCTTGCCTTCTAATCCTTTGGTATTATGGCAAGAAGAGAAACTCAACCCAGGCATAGCGATGGCGGATATTAGCAGCACACCAGCTGATTTGGCGGCGGAGTATTTCACGCCAGAGATGGCAGATCATTTTCACGAGATTTTAGACACTCAAGCAGATTGGGTGGGTGCGCTCACGTCCGTTTATGGCGATCGGATTGATGATAATCTGGC
>JBCCCO010000086.1:0-11962 GCA_039033475.1 Pseudomonadota bacterium
AAGGAAAATTTGGCGATCCCGGGAGGATTCGAACCTCCGACCTACGGATTAGAAGGCCAATAATAATTGCATGTAAATCAAAGCATTAACTGCAAACCAGATAATAATATGGGTATAAAATATCAATAATATAAGTATGCTTTTGCAAACTCAATTTGTCGATTTAATCCTTCTTATTTTATAAGCTAAATGAGTTTTTACCCATGCATGCCTAAAAATGTTTTTATTGTATTGCACAATCACAAAAATATTATACCAGTTCATATTGGATCTGACTCATATACAAAAGCTCTTTTCTTGACGCTGCGAATATGATTCAAGATGGCAAACGCACGAAAGATTTATACCAACCTTTACTAAGGTCGACTCATATTATGGCTTCCCAGAGCTTTCTGTGACTACTGCAATTAATACAGTTACGATGAGCTCCAAAGCACTTCTTCTGTACTATCATCTGGTGAATGAACATACAGCTCAAGACCTCCATCATCGGTAAGTCTTAGAATAACATCTTCTACAGTGTACCCTTGTGGAATTTCAAACTGCGGAGGAATTTGGGTTTCAAAAGCTGTATCATCTGTAATAACGATTGCCCCATTATCTCCAATTTCGATAAAACCTGTCCATCCATCATATCCATCTGCTAAACTATGCAATGCTACACCGGAATCCCACATCACACGTCCCCAACGACTTAGCACACCAAATCTAAATGTATCTGTGTTAGGATCGAGAAAAACACCTGCCTGATAATAATCATTGGGTGAGGATAGATGATGTTCTTGATCTATGATCGTTTCTCCATCTTCATCATGCGCTAAATCTGCTGAAAACGCCTCTCCAAGCATACCTGTAAAGAACTCTGGACTACCCACTTGCTCATCATATGCAAAATAGAGCCCTAACGCTTCTGCAATTCTTCCTCCGACTCTCCTCTCAACCTCATGTGCTCCTCTCTCATGCACAAGAGCATAATATTCCCTGCCCGCATAGCGCTCAATTTGCATCCAATTTTCAGGCCATGTGCGAAAATAACTTCCTGAAAGCATTAATGATAAAGCATAAGGAATATATTCAGCATCAAGCGTATTGCTTGAATAATCTTCTATTAAAGTCCATTGCCATGCATGAAACATTTCATGAGCTAAAGTTGCAATAATTCCAGCGGCACTAATATCTCTCAAATAAACTGGATTTATCCAAACCGTAGGATACAAATTTGACGAAGGTGGTTGATGCTCGTAATATGCCGCTGTTGTATCAGAAGAAGTCATGAGTTCAATATCTATCGACTCACCAGATAGTCCATATGCCTCTTTTATGATTCCAAAAATAGTTCTAATATGATCAAATTTATCATCTTCACTCAATGTATCCCATATCGGAAAGATACTCTGAAGATCAGAGTTGCTAAGAATTTGGCTCGTTGCACTATCGACCATTGTTTGCACTTCACCCTCTAACGCCGAAGGAAGCCCTGTTACAGCGTTCTGTCCAGGGGGTGAATCAAACAAAGCAACGTATCTAAAGGCATTATTGCCAAGTACATTTGGTGATATATCGCCCATAACAGAGCGAACAACTGCCAGAATTTTTGTTTTATCATCAACGCTAAGATGTGGTGCTTGTTCTGGAGTCAAATGATTGACAAGGTGTAAGACATTAGAAACGTGCTGTTCAGTTGCGGTCTCAGGAGTTAGTAAATCTAATATCGACCAAATATCGAGTAATGGATTAGGAGGAGCTGTGACGCTATTTGACTGCAGCATTTCTGTTATCCCTGGGGCAGGCAAAGACGGAACAGATTGAGAGAAGGGGGATGTGGCTTGTCCTGCTTGTTGTAATGCAACAAAGGCATCAAAGGGCGTAAAAAACAAAGGTTCAATAAAACCTATATTCGGCTGCATGCGATATTCTAATGCATTGTTTTCATTTGTAATTTGCGCAACTGGAAATTCCATAGCAGTCCAGCTTGCAGAATTATCTGTCGGCGGCACAGCTACAATAAGGTGGTCATTAGAAATAATGGGACTTGCATTTTCATCAACCACGACAAAAGCATCTTTGTCACCATTAAGTTTAAAAGCAGCAATTCTCCTGCGTCCAGCAGTCAGAAACCCATCTAAGCTTTTTTCAATATTAACAACTGCGACCGTTGTATTATTAATGACCTCTCCAGCTCCTTCAATCCATGACCCATCAGATTTCTTAATCGCAAGCTTTGTGTTAAATGATGTATTATCATCAACCTTTCCAGTATCTTCAGGAGTAATATTTGCATTACCTTGTCCATCACGGTTCTCAATAACATCAGGCAAAATTTCATCATCTAGTCCGTCTAAGTATAGTAAAGGCATAATGGATATTTGCGTGATATGTAATATTGCACTCGCTCGATCACCACTTGCACCACCAGTTCCCATCATCACTGAAATCACAGGCGCAGCAAGCGGTGCCCCCACGGCTTCTAACAGAGCTTGAACATCATCGGTACTAAAGATAAAACCATCATTTTCATCAATAGCATTTAACAGAAGTGCCTGTGCTTCGAAGGTTAAGCGAGGAAGAATTTCCTCTCGTTTTTCTGGTGTATGTTTTTTGAATAATTTTGCTGCTTTGGCCGCTCCTGTTGGTCCGGAATTGATCAGCTCTTCATAAATATTCGCAGCTGCGGCAGGGTCCATAAGAGCTAAAAGGCGGGCCGCTGTATCTTCATCCATTCTGCGAATGATCTCAGCTGCCTTTGCTGGTGGCATTTTGCTTAGCATCTCGGCCATAATAGCATCGGTGTGATCTGGTTCATCATCACCGCCACTGCCACCTATTCGGACTTTATACAACTCATCAACGAGTTTCGCCGCTTGGCTTGGTGACATGTTGCTTAATGTGTTGCCAACAAAATCATATCCTGGTGGTGTTTTATTGAGTGCTTGATCAAATATTAAAGCTGCAATATTTTGATCTTCTTCAAAAACAAACAGAAATCGTTCAGTTGCTTTTTCTGGGTTTTCCTTAGACATTCTTTCGAAAATAGTGATAGTACGATCCCACTTCGGATCAGTTTCAGGAAGTCCCTTTAGTGGATTAATAAATTTTTCAATAAAAAGACGGCGTGTTGTATGTCCAGCGGACTTATGAGCAGCTTCCTCTTGTCCGTTCTCTGCAAGGCCGTGTGGGTCACTTATCAAACTTTTAATTTCTACTTTTGTTACAGAATCTATAAACTTCGCCTGATCAATCATTTTTTCAGTTTTATATATTTCGATCAATCCCTGCAATAATAGCGCTGCAATACCAGCCTTTGCAAAATTAGAAACAGCAGAGCCGGCTATCACTTTTTGATTGTAAATTCTTTGAAAAAATAGACCTGTCAATGAAACAGCAGCGCCTGAAGCTATATCATAATAATCGGCTAGTCCTAAATCTAATGATCTTTCTCCTCCAGTCAGATTTATCTGATCCTTTCTATCAAGCTCGGTTATAACAGAACTTAAATTTTCTAGGCTGACCCCAGAGAATAGGTCAATAGAATTATATTTAGATTCTTTGTAATCAATTATATCCTCGAACAACGTTGCAGCAATCTCAGGCTTGTTCAAAACAAGGTGGGTCATAATCTGACTGAGGATATCGGGTGCAGAATTTTCTAACTCATATAGATTATCAATTATGAATAGGGTGGCTTCACCATTTGGAAAACTAGAGGTATCATCGGGTCGGCCATAATCCTGATAATATTGTATCAATTCTAACTGATAAGACGCTATAATATTGGCAACGTATTCAACAGACAAGCGCTCTGGGTCTTGCACCTCATCCAAGACTAAGTTTTGCATGATCCGGGTCGCCCGCTCAATACCACTTTCAGCGGTACCATCAGCCAACGTATATCCTGTGTGCTGTGATACCTGATTTAAGAATTTCACCAGATAACTGGGGGGCATCATATCAAGGGAATTGGGATATTTTTCAAAGTCTGTGGTAATGAACTTAAGCTGGGCTTGCAGATCATTATCTGCAACGGCCTCGCCCCAGGTCATGCCTCTCTGATTTATCACCCAAGGAAGTGGTTCAAACCCAAACATCTCCTGCTGAGCGGCTTTAATATCAGTAGCAATATCGTTTGGTAGCAAGCTCAGCGCCTTCAAGACCACGCCTGGGTGGAACAATTCTTCATCATTGATCCGTTGGGCTGCAGCAGAACGACCCGCATTTGGATCATGATAAATGACCTGAACTTCATCAGCCAGCTCAATCGCAGTAATATGATGTTCTGGGGAAAAGACTGCTGTTGCTTCCTCAGATAGCCGTCGGCTGCTTTCCTCTTGCACGAGCTCAGAGCCCGTCTGTGTTAAGCGGCGCACTTCCTTATTAAACATCCCAGGAGCAGCAAGCGCATGCACTCCATTTGCCAAATCAATTGAGAAGAATGCAATCTCTTCTGGACTTGACGTCAGATGTGAAGCCTGCAAAGCTTGATATACTTTCTCAGAACCACCAAAAAATGCACTCAAAAAGCCTGCAAAATAAGGCACGCCCCAAACGTCTGGAGAAAGTAATTGATCCATAATTTGCCCATCTTGTGCCGACATGTTGTCATCATAAAACCGCTCTTGCAGCAACAGGCTTAACTCTTCCTTGCTACCAAGATCTGCTGCCTCGATTGCCCTTGCAAAAGGAGCTGTCGCAGCAGTAGTCATAGCTCGTAACACGCTGGTGTTTCTAAATGTTTTGCTCTGCTCATCGGTCATAAAAAAGTCTTGCGGAGAAGAACTTTGAGAACTGGCGTTAAACAATGCCAGTGTGAAGTCCTGACCACGCTCACGCTCTCCGAGCACACCATCAGCATCTGAAGCATCATCACTGCCAATCAAAAATTCCTTAGCAATGAGCCCGTTGTCCGCGTTTCCATTAGAGTTCTCCCAATATGTCGCAACACTTATCCAATCACTGGCCCTTTTCAACTTAGATAGCACAGAAGCTAACCCCCATTTGCCCTGTGCACTGCCCAAAGCCTTATGCATGAATGAAACTGCAAAACCATCTGAAACACTTGGAAGTATAGGATCAACCACCTGTAAAAACACTTTAAAGTCCGCATCCTCTCCCGCCGCCTTCCAGGCATCTTCGTAAAAGTCATGCACTGTCTTGAAGGTTTGTGCCAACAAAACCTCAGCTGAAGCTGCTGTCGGTGCGCGCTCCTGATCATAGGTTGACAAAGCCTCTTGTAACCAAAATACTTTTGACGTGACTAAGTCTACAACTTGCGCATCAGATGTGATTATAATCTCACTTGCTATTGCTTGGTCCTGAAGCTCATCATATTGGGCTTGGCTGACCCGCGCGGTATAAGTCTCATTGGTGTCAGACCTGATGTAGGTTACATCATAGATCCCGTAGTCATGTATAAATGTATCAGTATCCAGTTCCATCGCTGAGGGGCCATCCCAATCAGACAATACACCAGAAGCCAAAATCTCACTGGCACTTGTGATCAGCGCTGATAGCGCATAATGGTTGGTCCGCTGCTGATATGACACATCTTCATTTTGAATTGCTTTGATATCTGAAAACCCTGTAATCGCCGTTGGAAACCATTTGCCGTCTTGCACATTATCAACAGAGCGGTTTTGCAAATAATCTGAACTTGAGCTTTGCGTTATAATATTATGCAAATCGGTGCCAAACAGTTCTATGGCATCTTGCATTGTGGCCGGCAGCGTCAACGTCCCATCTAAATCAGAGCTGTTCTGCAATGCAAAGTAAAGATGGGACGCATCTTCAATGATGTGTTTCACATTGTCCTGGTAAGCCTTTGCGTCACTGCCATCATCAAACATGCTAAAATCAAAATGGCCATCATCTTGTATTACAAAAGCGCCTGTTTCATCATTCCTGTTTTCTAGTAAAAAAAGCTCCAACTGTGATGAATTAACATAATACGGATCCTGGGTGCGGAAGCTTTGCACAAAAGTGAATGCCTGCTCTGCTGTCCATTGCGGTGCATGTCCATCAAAGGTGTCTATCAATGCTTGCCACAGCACACGAAGACGACGCTCTATTGTGTTTGCTGTGCGCTCCTCAGGGCTATCCCCGCCAATTACAGACTCTAAAATTACTGCACCAGACTCAGATAGGCTCACCTCAAATATATCTTCGGTCATTGTCAAGGCTTGCGCACTCTCATCAAACGCTAGTATACCTTTAAACTCAGGAGCATCAGGGCTGATAATAGAGATTTTACCATCAACACTTTTAATAACTTTTATTACCATCTCACTGCCCGTGTTGACCTTAACAATACCCAAATAGGTCTCAGTGTTCGCAACATGAAGATACTCATTAAGGTCGATCTGGCTGCCCGCAGCAAGAGTATCGCCCTTGTTCGTGCGGTCACTCAAACCAAACAAGGTCTCCACATCTAAAATGGAAAGACTGTTATAAGACAACACAGACTGCTCCGTTTGAGATCCACTGCTGTCTTCTTGCACAAGCCGGAGTGCATCTCCAGATTGTTCCAGGTGCAAGGTGTCTCCTTGTATCGCAGCATCAGAGAACAACTGTCCTGTGGTGACATCAAACCAAAGGTAGTTCGTACCATAATCCTCAGTGGTGTGTCCTTCGTTAATAGCCTCCGTCACGTCAAAAAACTGGGGCTCGCCATTTTCTTCATGCACCGAGATAAAGCGCCAGTCCCCATTGCCAAACTGAACCGCAGAACTCCAAGCATGCGGGCCATCGCGACTGTCACTGCCTTCAGAATAAAGCTGTGTCTCTGGGAGCAGAGGATGAAGGATATTCGGGTCATCTCCAAAATCATGAGTGCTTGATGGAATTGGTGTTTGTGGGCCTATGAATAAACGTTTGAGTTGGTTCTCAACGCTAATATCACCAGTTTCAGAAAGACCCAGTACGAAGTTTTCTTCAGTCAGAAGAAGTTCTTTCGTGGTGAGATCAACCTCAACAAAGTCAAGATCACTGATATCATGCAAGGTGGTCTTACCTGTGCCCTGATTGTGGGTTGAGATATACTCTATGTCATTAAAGTTGACCAAGCGGGTATAAAAGCTTCCGTTCTTGAGATACTCATCCTCACTTAAAGGCCAGTCCTCAAATGAAATTGTGCCAGACGGCCCTTGTTTAACTTTTCTATCGCCAAGAAAAGCATCCAGGGTGTCGCTAAGGTCATCCTCATCGCTTGGGTCCCATTGAAATACAGGCGGGGTCTCTATCACACCTAGTGACTGACTGCTACGCTGTATCTGGACACCACCATTGTCTGTCACGATGAGATTGATCTGATCCCAAAGTCTTGTTCCATTGGAATAGGCCTGAAGCTTCCCTTCCACGCGGTCAAATGTGATAGAACCACTGCCATCAGCAAAATCTATCCGTTCAGAAAGAGGTATCACAGAATAGGTTTGGGTTTCCAGATCCGTTATAACAAGCTCAAAAAATGCGCCCAATTTAACAATACTAAGGGAATAGTCTGTATTGCCATCCCCATCGGCATCATGCGTGATCACCGTGTCTTGAGGGAAGGCTTCGCCCACTGTGCCCAGATTATATGGAGATCCAACTTCATTGTCCGCGTTGTCATCCAGCAGCGGCTGGAAAAATACAGTATGTGCATCCAGCGCGTTTGTGTCAGAGAGCGTACGCGCGTTTTCGACAGTGATCCATTGGCCGTTATAAAACACCGCACCTTGGTCGTTCTCATTTGGGTCCAATGCTGCAAGACCCGCTTGATCTCCGATCACGGTGCGATAAAACGCATCACCCTCATCGCCGGTGGTATCTGTCAGGCCCAGCAATACTTCGATCGCATGACCCAACTCTTGAGTCAGGATAGCAGAGACTCGTGCTTTTGCCCTATCACTCGCGCCAGCCAAATCAGCCGCCCCATCCAGCAAATTGAGGTTGAGGAAAATGGTATTCTCATCTGCCGAGTATCCACCTTGTGCACTGTTCATGTCGGCATCCGATAGCCACACCACCTGTGGCATATCAAGAGTAGAGGCGCTCGGTGTCCTCCCGGCAAGAAGATCACTCAAAAATACTCGGATCTTATTGGCCAGATTATCATCAATCCGGTCGCCATAAACAGACGTGAGCGCGCCCAGCCAATCTGCTCGTGTGTCTAAAAGTATATCCAAACGCTCCGCCACATCTCCAGCCAAGTAATCTGCTAAGAGCGCTATCTGTGTGTTCATTATAGTCGTCATCGGTATATTTCTTCCCAATATTATTTTATTGTTTTACAAGACAAATTTAATTATGGACCTATCGCTTCATGAGCTTGGCTACATCACAAATCGGGTATATTCATTTTGTGGTAGAAACCTTCTATTTTTCTGCGAAGGTTTTGGAAGTAGGTAAACATGGCGTATGATTTGACGCTTCACATACCTCCCCCGTCTTCAAAAAAGAACAGGAGTTAAGAAACAGCCAAATTATAAAATGAAATAAAGCCAAATAAACTAACTGAGATCACACGAACACACAGATCTGAGAATACTCAGGCCAGAGCTTCTATGACAGTAATCTCAAATTCGAAGGCGCATATTGAGGGAAATGAGTGCAGAAATACCGGAAGATGAATTTAAAGTATGGTAATATTTCGGAGGGCCTGTTGCTACAAGCTGAGAAAAGTCTTCAGCTACAATCGCATGAGAACCACTTACACTATAAGCAAATTCCTTGTAATCACAGTCCTTTACGAACCTTGATAGCGATACCTTAAAAGGTTGACTCAACATTTCAAGACAGTGTGTAAAACAATCTTTTTGAGATATCTTTTTATTCTCTGTATTATGACATAATACTTTATTCTGCATCATCTTATGTATGGTATGATGCTGGTGCTTCGCATTTTCTATAGAATTAGGAATATGTTGACTTATGGCATAAGCAGATAGCATCGTTTGCGACATTGCAGAAAGCAGCACAGCCAATGCAGTAACCAAACTTAAACTCTTATGACGAATGCACCACACGACGACAAAAACCTCTTAAAATAATTACAAGCATTATTAAAATTTTAATCTCTCATCTTGCTATAATATCAGAGGCTTGAAATAAAGCAACTTGTCTTACTACGTACATTTTCTAAGTAGTGGGGAAGATGAAAGCTCTTAAAGGTGCCGTAAAAGACAAAGAGCCGAATAGACATAGTTGGGGGTTATATAAAAGAGCGTAATAATACAGCTAATCATATTTTGATTTTCTTAATATTTTCAATTTGCAGATTAATATTTTCTCTGATGTCAGGGATTGTTTTTTTTGCTTTTTTAATAGCGTTTTTAAGATTTGCCAATGCTTTTTCAATTGGGTTTAGCTCAGGTGAATAAGGTGGAGCTATACTCAAAAGTTGGTGACGGATGATTTTTAGGCGGCGCTTTGGTTTTCATTTTTCACGACTTCAATTCCATCGATAAATTGTATTCCAGTTATCAGTTTTGGCAGCTGATTTTTTCCTCGTAATTTGAGCCAATTCTTCTCAGCTGCTTTCGCAAAGCCATGGTGATGGCAGCTCTACAATTGATCCGTGATGCCACAAAGGAAACTCATCAGATAACAAAGCGCGTGGGGTCTTTTGAAGACTGGGGCATATGGTGGTCGATGCCGTTTATCTTGCAACCGGATTGACGAGGCCAAGGCCCAAGAGGTGCGGTTGTTTTTGCAGCGGTTGTTTGATGGCAGCGCCAGTACGGCTGATATGGCAGCGCCGCAGGTGGTTTGGCTATCAGATGCAGATATGAACGGTGCACAAGGGGGGTATGCATAGTCTTGACACGATATCCGCAAACCGTGTCAATCTGCATAAGGATCATTGCCATCATGGCAATAAATCATGTCAATGGGTGTTGTAACTTCACCGGTGTTTAAGTTGATAGATTTTACAAAGTCAAACTGGGGTGTTGAGGACCGGAAAAGTTTTTAATGTCATTGTTACCTTTCTGCCACCGGAGTGTTAACTGAACACCGGGTGCCGAAATTTCACTGAATTGTCAAGCGATTGAGAGTGTGTCATGGTTTTTGTGTCAGAAAAATTAAAGATACAGAGCAAGATGCAAATACCTGATTATAAAAACAACAACACACCCCACTTTCAACAACGCTATGCGCTATCGACTGTCGGCTAATTACGCGTTTACGAACCCGTTTCACGGCACTTTTTAAATTTGATTTCTATGAGCTCGACCGAAAAGTAACTTCTTTATTTCAATGGGTTACGAACGAAAAGTTTTATATGTTTAATCTTCTGTTCTATATTTTCTCAATAAATTCTATGTTAGAAAATATTTTCATAATATTTGATAGCTGCATAACTCATTGTTTTTAAAACATACTTTTGAGCTAGGCTCTAAGTACGTATGACCTTTTGAATGAATTTTTCTGCGAAAAAAACTCGAAAAAGGTCATGGAAGGTCTGCGACCTCGCGCACTTCGAGAAAAATAGATCAAATCTGTCAAAACTTTTTCGGTTCTTATAAACAAAAGAGAACTGATTGAGGCCCTGAACAAACAAAACGAGGCCAACCTTCAAGCACAACAGCTTGCTGAGCTACAAGCCCAAGGAGCGCAAATCAATCTGGAACATCTAGAAGCCAAGACCTTAGAGACCAGAACAAAAGCCATTAAGAACCTGGCAGAGGCTGAGGATAAGGATTTGAGGCAGTTTGCAACGGCCGTTGAACCGTCACAGTCTCTACGTATTACGTAGAAACATCCGTAGTGAACGCGGATATCTAGTATGCCAATCCTTTGGTATAACGAGAACAATAATAAGAACCTTAACCCAGGCATAGCGATGGCAAATATAACGAATACACCAGCTGATTTGGCGGCGGAGTATTTTACGCCAGAGATGGCAGATCAGTTTCACGGGATTTTGGACACTCAAGCAGATTGGCTGGGTGCGCTCACGTCTGTTTATGGCGACCGGATTGATGATAATCTGGCCAATAAGATCCGCGTATTTTTGAGTGATCTTCTTGCCGGAAAAGCGCCGAGTTCCTCTGCTCTAGATATGCCGCAGGTGGTTTGGCTATCAGATGCCGATATGAACGGTGCACAAGGTGGGTATTCGGCTGATGAGAACACCATTTTCCTCAACATTAATTTGCTGGATGGGGCGGCTGATTTGGCTGGTGCCAGTGACGAGGTAAAAGCAAAAGTCTCTGCTATTCTGGTCGAAGAGTTGGGGCATGCGATCGAAGTAATGCTCAACTTATCAGACACCGCCGGCGATGAGGGTGATGCATTTTATCTCACTGTTATTGATGACCAGGCCGGTCTTGCTGCATTGGACCCAAACGAGAATGATCAAGGAACGGTACTTTTTAATGGCCAATGGATCACTGTCGAAAACGCGCGCACGCTCTCTGACACAAACGCGCTAGATTCACATGCGGTATTTTTCCAGCCGCTGTTGGATTCCAGTGCCGACAATGAAGTTGGATCTCCGTATAATCTGGGTATCGCGCTCGAAGCCTTCCCTCAAGACACGGTGATCACGCATGATGCTGATGGGGATGGCACTGCCGACTATTCCCTCGGTCTTGTAAAGCTGGGCGCATTTTTTGAGCTTGTTATCGCAGACCTCGCAACCCAAACCTATTCCGTGGTTTCTCTTCCTGAACGGATAGATTTTGCTGATGGCAATGGTTATGTCACATTTGACAGTGAGACCGGAGCTCTTCGGGCCTATTCCGATGAAAAAAAAGGACCATGGGATCAGATCAACCTCATCGTGACAGACAATGGTGGCGTCCAGATTGAACGTAGCAGTCAGTCACTTGGTTTGACAGAGGACCCAATATTTGAATGGGACCCAAGCAATGAGGGTGACCTCAGCGCCAGTCGGGATGCTTTTCTTGGCGATAGAACCGTTAAGCCCGGAGCACCTGACACTCTTTCATTTGGGGACTGGCTGTCAAGTGAGGATGAGTATCTCAAT